>CBDUBY010000016.1:0-30179 GCA_965365505.1 uncultured Pyrinomonadaceae bacterium
CTTCGGACGTGACGAATGTCGAGCGGGCGTTTAAGCCGAATACAAAAATGGTTTTCGTCGAAACGCCGACCAATCCGATTATGACCGTCACGGATTTGCAGGCGGTTTCAGATGTCGCTCACGCAAACGGCGCGCGGGTGGTTTGCGACAACACATTTATGTCGCCGTATTTGCAGCAGCCAATGAATTTCGGCGTGGACATCGTTGTTCATTCGACGACAAAATATCTGAACGGTCATTCGGACAGCATCGGCGGGTTTGTTGCTTTGAACAACGAAGAAGATGCCGAATGGATAAAATTCGTGCAAAACGGCATCGGCGCGATATTGTCGCCGTTCGATTCGTTTCTGGTTTTGCGCGGCACGAAAACGCTTGCCGTGCGAATGGAAGCGCACGACAAAAACGGTCGCGCCGTCGCCGCGTTTTTAGCCGAGCATCCGAACGTGCAGAAGGTTTATTATCCGGGCTTAGCGTCACATGCGCAGCACGAATTGGCGAAGCGGCAGCAGACGGGTTTCGGCGGAATGGTGGCGTTTGAAACCGGCTCGCTCGAAAATGCAAAAAGGGTCTTGGAGAACGTCAAACTTTGCACATTAGCAGAAAGTTTGGGCGGCGTTGAAAGTTTGATTTCGCATCCGGCGACGATGACGCACGCTTCCGTTCCTCTTGAGAAACGGAACTCCTTAGGCATCACCGACGGTTTGGTTCGCATTTCCGTCGGCATCGAAGACGTTGAAGATATTATAGAAGATTTGGATCAGGCACTGGGATAGTCTCGAAAGTCTGGCAAGCCTTAAAAGTCTGAAAAGTCAAAAACTGTGACCTTTTCTTAGACTTTCTGGACTTAACCGGACTTCCCGGACTTCTTGGACTTACTTATTATGTTAACTGTTGAAACACACGCGACATCGCACATCGGGCGCGTTCGCAAAGGAAACGAAGATAATTATCTGCTGCTGCACATTTCAGATGTGAAAGCGTGGATGAGTTCTCAGGAACCGGATGAGTTCGTTATCGAATCGCAAAAATTCGAGATAGACGAAAGCGGTGTCGTTCTCGCCGTTTCCGATGGAATGGGCGGCGCTCTCGCGGGCGAAGTCGCCAGCAAAATGGCGGTCGAAACTGTCAGCCAAAAATTTATTGACGAAGATTTGGATCTAACGCTCGCCGCCGAAAATTTTAACGATTCTCTGGTTTCAAAGCTTTACGGCGCAACAGTTTATGCTAATTATTTGATTCACCATCAAGGGCGCACCGACCCGCAATTTCAGGGAATGGGCGCGACTTTTACAGGAATCGGCATTACGCCCGAAGCGATTGATTTGGTTCAGGTCGGCGACAGCCGCGCTTACCTGATCAGGAACCAAAAAATTTATCAGATAACAAAAGACCAATCGCTCGTTCAGCAGTTGATTGATGCCGGGCAAATTCAGCCGGAAGAAGCCGAAACGCACACGCTGAAAAACGTCATTCTGCAAGCACTCGGCGCGCAAAACGAAATTTATCCGGTCGCTGCCAGACTTCAGCCGCAGCGTGAAGATGTTTTGCTGTTATGCAGCGACGGTTTATCAAATAAAGTGAGCGGCACGGATATGCAGCGCATCATCTGCGAAAATTTTGATCAGTTACAAATCGCGGCGGCGGAACTCGTCAAAGAAGCCAACGAACGCGGCGGCGAAGATAACATTACATTGATTTTAGTCAAATTGATTGGGGACGAACTACCCGAACCGAACGGCGAAGAAATCAAGCTGGAATTGTTAAACTTGGGAAACATCCACGATACGGCTGATCAGGCTGACACAGCCGAGATTCTTTAAAAGGCAAAAGTAAAAAGCAAAGGTTTGGAAGCAATTTTTTACTTTTGTCTTTTTACATTTTATCCTCTCTCCATTCGGGGAGTTTTTTAGATTCTTCAATGTTCTGAACGTAAATCGAAGATCCTTGCACACGCACGACTTCGACTTTTTCGCCCTCAATCAAAGGCGTTTCGCTGTCAACCGGGAAAGCCGTCCACGTTGATCCGTAAACTTTGACCGCGCCTTCCTGCAAAGCGCCGCGACTTCCAGCCGTGACTGTCCCGACTTGTCCGGGCAAAGCGTCTACTCCCATCTTTATTGCATTCTGGTCGTTATGAGAAAAATACTTAGCGAAAATGGTGCGCGACATCGCCGTCAAAGCGATTGAAACGATAGCAAAAACCAAAAACTGCAAAGTAAATCCGAACCCCAAACCACCCGCGAGTGCCGCCGCGAGTGCGCCGATACCGAAACAAAGCAGCACAAAACCGAATGTGAAAATTTCGGCGATAATAAAAATCACGCCCAATACAATCCACAAAATCCACGCCAGTTGTTCCATTTGTTTTTCTTAATAATTCTTATTTGCCAATAGTATTACAATAATCTGCCGATTTGTCATTCGATAACTTTTTCGCATATATTCACGTCGGCTTCTTTGAAATCGAATACGTGCCGTGCTAATCTTTTTCTCGTGCTTGGGTGGCGGAATAGGTAGACGCACAGGACTTAGATCTTTGAGCATCGGAAGCGAAATCTTCCGTATGAATGGAATCAAATTCGGTGAAACCTTAAATATTAAGATTTTTTCATTAAAGTTTAGTCTTAATACAATGGCAATACCGAGCTAAGTTTGGATTTTATGTTTTTGCCTCGATAGGTTGGGGTTAAGGCGTGGCAATTCGGACAAAGAAGCCGCAGATTTTCTAAACGATTATCCGAAGAATTCCCGTTAATATGGTCAAGTTCGAGTGGAATTGGTTTTTCGAGCCATTTCGCGAGATTACAATTTGAACATTTTGAAGCCGACGTTCTTCTCTAATCAATCGTTTTTTCAATTTGTTTGAAGAAATACTTTTTTCATTATTTAAGTATTTTTCAGTCGGCGTTCTGGCTCCGGTTTCTTTTCCTTTATTCCACAATTGAAAGGTAAAGTGGGAAGTATCTAAATCAAAATGGGCGATTGCTCTTTTTAGAACAAGATAATTACCACCGCAGGGGACAACATTTAGCGCTTTTAATGTTTGAGCAAAAGAGAAAGATTCTCTGACTGCATTTCTTAATTGCGCTTTGTTATATTTCCTGAGTTTCATAAAATTCCTTAAAAGTGTAGAGACTTGACGGTTCCCGCCTGACTGCTTTGAAAATAGTAAAAGGCGAAGGTAAAGTCCAGACCACAAACTGCGAATTTTTGCAGGCGGCGAAAGCCGTAGCTGGTAAGAAAATCCTGTGTCCCTTGTGGACGTGCGGGTTCGATTCCCGCCCTAAGCACCATTTGTAATTGAAAAGGCTCCGACTCGTTCGGGGCTTTTTTAATGTATCGAAATCGTTGGCATAGTCATTGCGAATCGAATTTATAGTGAGGTGGATATGAAAAATTTAAAACATCTATTACAAATCATTACGATACTTGCCATCGGTGCTATGTTTTATCAAACTGCGAAAGCGCAAAATCGTGCCGACCGCGCCTTGATAACTCAAGCTGAGAGAATTACGAAAGACAAATTTTCTTTTACGGGACAAACACCGAAAGGAGCGCGAATTTACGCCGTCAAACAGCCGAATTCTAAAATGCTGATTGCGATTGACCAAGGGCTGACAGACCTTTTCGTTATCGCACAGAAAAACGAATATCAAAAGCGTTTGAGCTATTCGGATTATACGATTTTTATTGCTAAAGCCGACCGAACGACGAATAGCGATAAAAACTATTCGCCCGATATTGCAATCGGGGCGGCACAGTATGCGGAAAGCGTTTATGATCAAGGCGGATTCATTTATGCAGCGGGAATGGTCCTGGCTTATAATCCGTGCGCCTTCGTTTTCGCCGAACACACCAAAGATTTCCAGCGTGTTTCCGAAATCGTGCGCTATGAAGGCGAACACATTGTTCTTTATCATAATGACCGCCGACTTTATAATAAAACCGCCGACCACAGTCAGGGCGGCGGGCATCCGATTCTGAAATAAAAGTGAAAAGATTAAAGGCAAAAGTATAGGATTGACTCTTACCTTTTGCCTTTAATCTTTTTTCTGGCTTTTCTAAACTATATCGTGCAAAGACTCGACCAAATTGTTACCGACCGGCAATAGACATTGATAACTTTACTGCTTAAAATGCTACAAAACAGCCGTTTTAATTGTGTTTTCAATATATTATTCGACAATGGCACAAACATTGCCAATATGCTTCGCGGATGTCGAGTTTGATAAAATCCGCGAAGACGGAGGTCAGCTATGAGCTTACGGTTTATGAAAACCGAAATCTTCGCGTTTATCATTTTGCTCTTTGCAAGTTTTATTTCAGCGGATGCACAAAGCATCTACGAACTTCCGGCAGGAACGACAATGCGCGTTTCAATGGACAACGAAATCAACTCCAAAGTTGCCAGCGTGAACGATACTTTTACGGCGACGCTCGCCGCGCCGGTTCGAGTTCAGGAAACAGTTTTGCTGCCGATCGGAACTGTAATCGAAGGACGCATTACGCGAGTAAAACGCGCTTCATACGGCGGAAAGAGCGGAAGTTTGGAAGTTTCGTTTGAAACGCTTCGACTGATTAACGGCGCGGAACGCGATATTGAAGGCGTTTTAATTGACGAATTGAAAATCGAATCTTCGCCAGCGGTAAATGTTTTAACTGTGCTTGGCGGAACAGCACTCGGCGGCATCGTCGGCGCGGTTTCCAAAGTCGAAAACGGCGCGTTGATTGGCGCAGGAATCGGTGCAGGCGCGGGAACAAGCGCAGCACTTTTGCGAAAAGGCAGAAACGTCGGTATCAAGACTAACGAGGAATTTGAAATAAAATTGACCAGAAGGGTTATTTTGCCTGTCCGAGATTTTTGAAAAAGATTCTACGAGTTTGGTCGTTGGCGAAAGCTTGTGCGACCAGATAAAAGCCCAACACGAAGGGGAGAGCGTGTTGGGCTTTTTTATTTTACCAATATAACTTTGGTAAAATCACTTACGGAATTGGCGTAAAAACCAAATTTGTAATATCTTCCGTAATGGTCAAAATTTGCGGCGCGAATGAATGGCGCTTCGCCGAAACATTAATAATATAAGTTTCGCCTGCCGCCACATCTTGAAATTGAAAATGTCCGGTCTGACTAATCATTGCCGACCGTATTTCGCCCTGCGAATTAGTTAACGTCGCATCTGCCTTCAGAAAACTGCCTGCCGGTAATAAAACTCCGCCGGAGATAGTCACACCCGCCGCTGTCGGTCCGGTGACTGTGACTTGTCCGACGTTAGTTACGGCTGCCTGGTCACCGTCAACAAACGCAAATGTGTTCTGGTTAGTTGCCGCATTGGTAAAGGTTAGGTTCGTCTGCTGACCGCTATGCCCGATGACGTTAAAGCGCAATTTCAATAACGTGCCCTGTCCGGTTGCCGGATTTAATCCGGCTGCCGAAACGATTAGTTTTCCATCTGCCGGAGAATTTGCCACTACCGAAAAGTCATTACTCTATGTACCGACTTTATCGAACGCGGGAGATGAGGGCTGCAGAACCTGATGATTATAAAAGATTGTAAAATCATAATCATCAACATTTTTCCCCGTTAAATCTCCGACATTAATCGGAATGATAACTGTGTTGCCGCTGCCCGCAAAAGTATTGTTTGGCAACGAAACCGTTACGTTGCTTTGCAGAGAATAAACTAAAATATTATCCTCTGTATTTTCCTCATCGGCTCCTTCGGCGAAAGAAACCGGCGCACTCCAGCCGAATTGCGTGAAAAATCTTCCGCCATCGGACCCAAATGGCGAATGGCTTTGCCTTCGTCAATGTAATTCCACGAAGTAACCGGAACTAATCGGAGTTTTTAAAGAATATCCGAACCTTTGACCTCGAAAAAGTTTTCTTTTGTGTAGCGGCTCGAAGTGCAGTTGAAAACGCCGCTGCCCGCCGGAAGATTACAACCGGTCGTGCCGCTCAAATTCGTGCGGAAACGAAATCCGCCCGTCGCGCGCAAAGCGAATTCGTTATTGGCAGTGTTGCGGTAAGTTTCTACTGCAAATTTTAGCCGCGATAAAATTTGAAACACCAATAAAATTTCCTGGCTCTGATTGGTAATGCGCTTTAAGCTGTGATACAAAATAACTTTTATCAAACGCATCTATTTTAAACAGAGAGGAATAAAAAATGAGACGTAATAAAGTTACGGTGGTCGGTGCGGGAAACGTCGGCGCGACCGCCGCGCATTGGATTGCCGCCAAAGAATTGGCGGACGTGGTTCTGGTTGATATTGTCGAAGGAACTCCGCAGGGCAAGGCTTTGGATTTGGCGCAATCCGCGCCGATTGACGGTTTCGATGTCAATTTAAAAGGCGCGAATTCTTATGAGGACACAAAAGATTCGGATGTCGTAATTATCACTGCGGGCTTGCCGCGCAAACCCGGAATGAGCCGCGATGATTTGCTGAAAACCAACGCCGACATCGTTGGAAAAGTGACGGACGAAGTGGTTAAATATTCGCCGAACGCTTTTTTGATTATTGTTTCCAACCCGCTCGACGCGATGGCGCAAGTTGCTTATAAACGTTCTGGCTTTCCGAAAAATCGCGTGATGGGAATGGCTGGCGTTTTGGATTCAGCCAGAATGCGCTGCTTTTTAGCCGAGGCGTTAAATGTTTCGGTCGAAAACGTCACGGCTTTCGTTCTCGGCGGACACGGCGACACGATGGTTCCGCTGCCCAGATATTCGACCTGCGCCGGAATTCCCGTCACTGAACTTCTTCCTAAAGAACAGCTTGACGCTATCATCCAGCGAACGGCGAACGGCGGCGCGGAAATCGTCGGACTTTTGAAAACCGGCTCGGCTTATTACGCTCCGAGTTTGGGCGCGGTCGAGATGACAGAAGCGATTCTGAAAGACAAAAAGAAAATTCTGCCGTGCGCCGTTTATCTCGAAGGCGAATACGGAATCAACAATCTTTTCGTCGGCGTGCCGTGCAAGCTCGGCAAAAACGGCGTTGAGCAGATTATCGAAATTTCCCTGACCAACGAGGAACGCGCCGCATTGCAGAAATCGGCTGGCGCCGTGCAGGAATTGATTGACATACTCGACGTATAAATGTTAAAACTAATTTAACTGTTAAAAAGGAAAGTCTTTAGGCTTTCCTTTTTTCATTCAAAGTGACCGACTCGATCATTCAGGCTGATTGAAAAAAAAATACCAACGCCTCTCTAAACCTCGCTAAACTTAATTATTTCGTTATTTAGCTCAACGGCACACTCATTGCGAAACAATTCGCGGCGATTTGTGTATCGCAGCTAAATTTACCCTGTTGAAATTGGAGTAACGAAAATGATAATGTCCTTCAAAAAACGATTTAACCTGACAACGAAAGTTTTCACTTTAGTGCTGTTCGGTTCGTTTATGTTCTCGAACGTTCTTGTAATGCGGACGTTCGCGCGTCACACGAACAACGATGCGGTGCAATTTTCCGCTTTAATAAAACATACCACCGATTTAACCGCGCTTGCTCGCGCCGGTCGAATTCAAACAAATACAACTTACGAGCGCGAAGTCAATCAACTCGTGAAAATGCTGGCGAGTGGTGGTCAGCCGGTCATTCTCGATGAAAAAGGCGAGAATCAAACGCTCGTCGTTGAAACTCTGGCAGCGCGAATCGCTTCGGGCGACGTTCCGGCAACCTTAAAAACAAAGCGCGTTTTGGAACTCGAACTCGATGCGATGTTCTCAAACGTTAAAGATAAAGCGGAAGCGGCGCAAATCGTCGCCGACATTATCAACGAACTCGCCAATTCAAAAACCGATACGATTTTGTTCGTTGACGAATTGACGAACTTCGTCGGCGCGACGCAAATCAATAACGCGCTCGGCGACGCTCTGCTTCAAGGCAAAGTCAGCATCATCGGCGGCAGTTCAAAAGCCGCTTACGCTGAAAGAATTGAAAATGCGGCGGAACTCGCGGCAATTTTCCAGACGATTACGGTTGGCGATACGAATTTTAATTTTGAAAACGTCGGGCAGGAAAGTCTCGCCGAAACAGAAGATTTTCGCGGCGACATCGTTTCGCCGGACATCCGCGAGATGCTGGAGAAGAATCCTTCGGGCGACAAACGCATTGATGTTATTCTGCAATCGAAAGATGCCGACAACGCCGCGTTGCGCTCGGTGATGGCGGAATACAATGTGCGCCTCGAAGACCGCATCGGCGACACCGATACTTTGGTTGTAAATATGCCTTTGAAAGCGGCAGAAGCATTGGCGCAAAGCGGATTAGTCAACTATATGTCGCCCGACCGCGAAATAGAAATGTCCGGTCACATCGAAGACACAACCGGCACGACGCCAAGCCGCTCGCAAGCAGTGAACGGCACACGCCCGGCTTATACTCTGGACGGCACGGGTATCGGCGTTGCTATCGTTGATTCGGGAATCTACGCGGCGCACAAAGGATTCAAAACCAGCAGCAATGCATCGCGCATCGTCGCTAATGTTAATTTCACCAACGCGACACTGACCGATACCGAAGACAACTACGGACACGGAACGCACGTCGCGGGTTTAGCAGTCGGCAGCTCGGCGGTAAATAACGGCGCGTATCGCGGTGTCGCGCCGAACGCTAATATCATCAGCGTCAAAGTTCTTAACAATTTGGGAGTCGGACAAACCGCCTGGCTTTTGAACGGGCTGAACTGGATTTTAACCAATAGAACAACGCACAATATCCGCGTCGTCAATTTAAGTCTCGGCACGATTGCCATTGACACATACACGAACGATCCGGTTTGCCGCAAAGTCAAAGAATTAGCTGACGCCGGAATCGTCGTCATCGCGGCTTCGGGAAATCTGGGCAAAAACTTGCTCGGCAACAAAGCCTACGGACGCATTCATTCGCCGGGCAACAGCCCGTATGCGATTACGGTCGGCGCAAGCAATTCATACGGCACGAACGTTCGCAACGATGATAGAATGACGACGTTCAGTTCGAGAGGTCCAACGCGTAGCTTCTACAAAGACGCGCAGAACGTCAAGCGTTTTGACAATCTGATCAAACCCGACCTCGTGGCTCCCGGTAATCGTTTGCTTTCCTACAAATCCGCAATTAATCAGATGGCGACCTTAAGCCCGTCATTGGTTAACACGGCATTAAACCTGACCGGCGTGGCGGACGCGGTGATGTATATGAGCGGCACTTCGATGAGCGCGCCGGTCGTTACCGGCTCTGCGGCTCTGCTGCTGCAAGTTAATCCGAATCTTACGCCGAATATGGTGAAGGCGATTTTGCAATACACCGCGCAGCCGATCACAGGCGCGAATATGTTCGAGCAAGGCGCCGGGCAATTAAATATCGAAGGCGCGGTTAGATTAGCGAAATCTTTGAACCCGAACTCGAATTTCCGCACTCTGGCGAAAGGAACGAGCATCGTTCCGACGGGCTGGGTCGCACCGGCACCGAATTCGACCGTCGGCGGCGGAAATATCCTGTGGTCGCAATTGGTTACGACCAATTACGGTTATATCACCGGACAAAATCTGATTAGCCAATACCAATCGGTTTATACGCCCGGAATGCAGTTCGACAGCGGCATCGCCAAAGTCAATAACATTCTTTCGCTGAACACTTCCACGCATTATACGACTGGCTTGAATCTTTCGCCGAACGTGATGACCAGCAACGGCGGCACATTAGGAGTCGGTACGGTTTATATACCGTTAGGCGTTTTAATCAGCGACGGTGTTTTGATTTCCGACGGCGTTTTAATTAGTGACGGCGTTTTGATTTCCGACGGCGTTCTAATCAGCGACGGAGTTTTAATCAGCGACGGAGTTCTGATTTCCGACGGCGTTTTAATCGCCGATTCGGATTCGCTCGGCGATGACACACCGGCAATGGACGGCAGCGAAACAACAGAACCGGGACAGTAATTTGAGAAGATAATATAGGAGCAACACTAATGAATATCCATACTGCACAAATCAAAGCAGCCGTTACAAGTGTGTCCCGGAATGCACTTCTCAAAGTCAAACCGGAGATGAGCCGCCTGCAACAGTTAAGCGAGGCAAACCGAACGGAAGTTCTCGCATTTTTGAAACTCCGCCCTGTGCATACGGTCGTAATGACCAGTTTTATACAGGACAACGGAATAGACAACGCCGACAATCGCGGCACATTTTACGGCTACCGCAGCCAGAAAGGAACGCTTGAAGGAGTCGCCCTGATTGGTCACACGACACTCATCGAAGCGCGTTCGGAAAATTCTCTGACGGCGTTTGCCCTCGTCGCCAGAGAATCTAAAACGCCGATTCATATTATGATGTCGGACGGCAAAACGATTGAAACTTTCTGGAATCGTTACACGGACGGCATTCGCGAACCGCGCCTCGTCTGCACGGAACTGCTGTTTGAACTGAACTTCCCTTTTGTAGTGCAAGACTGCAAATGGAACGTTCGATTGGCAAACCCGGACGAGTTGGAGCAAATCGCCGTCGCGCACGATGAAGTCGCCTTTATCGAAAGCGGCAGCAGCCCGCTGCTCAAAGACCGCGAAGGTTTCCTGAAACGCTGCGCGAAACGCATCGAGCAAAAACGCACGTTCGTCGTGTTTGAAAATGACAAGCTCGTTTTCAAAGCCGACATCGTTGCCGAAACCGCCGAAGTCATTTATTTGGAAGGCATTTATGTCGCGCCAGAGTATCGCGGACAAGGCATTGGCTCGATTTGTCTCTCAACGCTCAGTCTGCAATTGATGGAACGAGTTCTGAACGTCTGTCTATTAAGCAACGTCGAATTCAAAGGAGCGCATCGCAGTTTTGCCAAAGCCGGATTTAAAAACACGGATTTTTGTCAAACGATTTTTGTTTAACTAAAAAAAACATAGACAAAACGTCTGTTGAACTTTATACTATGGAAGGCTGTCATATCTGAAGCCTTCCTTTATTTTTACAGTCAATCCCCTTTGACGACGCACGAAAATATTTAGCATTTGCATTTCGACGAAAAGATCGCGCATGAATTTCGTCTAACGTCCGCCAGCCTAAACCAAGTTCTTTTGACTCCTGCCGCCTATCGTCTATGAATACGCAGCTCAAAACCAAACTTTATATGATGAGTATCCTCGTCATCGGTTTTGCGTGTCTGGGGACGGCGACTTTTTATCTGCCTTATGAGCGGCTCGACATTTACTTTTTAGTTCTTTTCTTTTTTACCATCGGCATCGGCTCCAGAATGACACTGGAAATTCCGCGTTTCAAATCGCACATTTCCGTTTCCGATACCTTTATCTTTCTCGCCCTGCTTTTATACGGCGGCAAAGTCGCCATCGTGCTGGCGGCGATTGAGGCTTTTTGCTCTTCTTGGCGTTTCTGCAACAAAAAAATCAGCGTCTTTTTCAACGCGGCGGCAATGGCGCTTTCGACGACGATTGTCGTTCAGGCTATAAAAGTGTTCGGTTTATACGGAGAAATCCGGTCGGACAATTACGGCGAAAACTTCAACAATTTCTTTATCGCCCTTTCGGTGATGGCTTTGACGCAGTTTATCGCCAGCACTTCTTTCGCCGCCATTTACGGCGCGCTCAAAAGCGAAGCACCGCTCTGGGAAACCTGGAAAACGAAATACGCCTGGATTTTTATCACTTATTTCGTCGGCGCGGTCGGCGCTGGCGCTTTGGTTAAAGCGACCGAATATCTCGGTTTCGGCGTTATGATTGCGGCGTTCCCGATTATTTTCTTTATCTATCTGAGTTACCGAATGTATTTGAAAAACGTCGAGATGGTGACCAAGCAAGCCGAACAAGCCGAAAGTCACGCCGACGTTCTCAAAAAACAATCTGTCGCCCTGCGCGAATCAGAAGAACGGTTTCGCAGCGCGTTCGACTACGCGCCAATCGGCATCGCGCTCGTTTCGCCGGACGGTAATTGGCTGAAGGTCAACCGCGCTTTATCGGAAATTCTCGGATATACGGAAGAGCAATTTCTCGCTGCCGATTTCCAATCAATGCTTTTCTCGGAAGATTTAGGCAGCACGCTGATTAAACTGCACGAGCTTCTTTCAGGCAAAATTCAAACCTGCCAACTCGAACAACGCTACATTCATAAAACGGGAAAAACCGTTTGGGTGTCGTGGAGCGTTTCGACCGCCAGCGAAGTGAACCAGAAACGTCCCAATCTGATTTTTCAGATTCAGGACATCACCGATAAAAAATCGGCGGAAGATCAATTACAACACGAAGCAACGCACGACGCGCTGACCAAATTGCCGAATCGCGCCTATTTTATGACGCGGCTCGAACAGGCTCTAAACAAATCGCAAAATCAAACGAACTATAAAGTCAGCGTTCTATTTATTGATCTTGACCGTTTCAAAGTCGTCAATGACAGTCTCGGACACTTAATCGGCGACCAACTGCTCATCGGAATTTCCGGCAGATTGCGCGAATGTCTGCGCCCGAACGATATTGTCGCGCGGCTCGGCGGCGACGAATTTACGATTCTTGTCGAAGGCAAATACGACCAGAACGAAGTCGTTCGTATTGCCGAGCGCCTTCAAGAGAAATTTGCTGTGCCGTTTGATTTGAGCGGACACGAAATTTACAGTTCGGCGAGTATCGGAATTCTGCACGCTTCGGAAAAACATCTCACGCCCGAAGATATGATGCGCGACGCAGACACGGCAATGTATCAGGCGAAACGCGCCGGCAAAGCCTGTCACGAAATTTTCAGCGAGGAAATGCACGAAGCCGCGAAAGTTACTCTGCAGCTTGAAACCGATTTGCGGCGGGCAATCGAACGCAACGAACTGAGCGTTTATTACCAGCCGATTCATTCGCTCGACACTGGCGAAGTGCAGGGTTTTGAAGCTCTCGCCCGCTGGCATCACCGCGACCTCGGTACATTGTCGCCCGATAAATTCATACCGCTGGCGGAAGAAATTGGTTTAATTGACACGCTCGGCGACCAAATTCTCAGAAAGGCGTGCTGGCAGATGCGCTTTCTGAAAGACGAATTATCGCCGTTGACTTTGAGCGTCAACCTGTCGTGCAAGCAGTTCGCCCAAAATACTCTGGCGGAGAAAGTCAAACAGATACTCAACGACACCGAATTTCCGCCGAACCGGCTGAAACTCGAAATAACCGAATCGGTTTTTTTCGAGCATAAAGACAAAGCCGTCGAGATGCTCTGCCGTCTGCGCGACTTCGGCATCGAAATGTATATTGACGACTTCGGCACGGGCTACTCGAATTTGAGTTACCTGATGCAGATGCCGATTTCCACTTTAAAGATTGACCGCTCGTTTATCAGTCAGATTAAAGAAGACGGCAGCAACACGGAGATTGTCGAAATCATCGTGTTGCTGGCGCGAAATCTGGGAATGAAAGTTATTGCCGAAGGAGTCGAAACAACGGCGCAGGTCGAACAGCTCAAACGCCTCAACTGCGAAGGCGCGCAGGGTTATTATTTTTCCAAGCCGCTCTGTTTTGAAGACGTTCAGCCATTTCTCAATGGAGAAACCGAATCGAAACAAATTGCTCCCGAAGGCAAGTTTGAAGACGTTTCGATTCTGATGACGGTTCAGTAATTCCTCAACCGCGACGAAGAAGGCTTATTTAATAAATTTTTGTTTCCGTGTTTTTCTCTAAACGCTTTTTAAGCCCGTTATAATCCTTTTCCAGCAGCACGACAAAATCAATTCCGTTTTTTCCGACTTGATTAGCTACCGCTTCCATCACGTTTGCCGCCGTCACGCCGCCAAATTTAAAGCGCGGAATTTTCACGTCGAGAAACAAAACGTTATACGGAATCTCAGGCAGATGTGTGACGGCTTTTTGCACCAGATAAGCCGCCTGAATTTCCTCGTTGTATGAAAGAGTTTGGCGAACGAGCTCCAGTTTTTCCGGCGGTAAATCGTGCGCCAGAAAATTGTCGGTCGGCGTGAACGACTGGCGTTCCTTTTGCGCTGCTTCGATAGTTTCGTATTGCCGCTCGATTTCTTCCAGATAAACTTTGGCTTCGTCATCGCGCCCTTTACGCCGCAGAAAATCGAAAATCACTTCATCGGCGGGAGCTTTAAAGGCGACATCGAGCCGCTTTGTCGTTTCAAGAAAACTGATGCCTTCTTCCTGTCCGTCGTCGAGCAGCACCGCGCCGAGCGAGAAATTTACGCTGGCGTTGTCGGGAAACAGTTCAACGGCGCGACGCAGCAGCGGCAGCGATTCTTTCGCGCCGAATTTTTCCGCCGTCAGCATTGCCTGTTCGTAAACTTCATCAACCGAAAGCGGCTCAATTTTCTTTTCTAATTCATCGAGTCGTTTCTGAACTTCCGCCAGATAATTGTGGCGCGATTTCCAATCGTGTATAACGCGCTCCTGCCAGACGGCGTCAAATTGCGCGGCACACTCGCGGACGGTTTCCGCGCCGAGAAACGCATCGGCTGCCGTTTCAATCGCCGGTGCGGGCAACTCCGGCAACTCGCTCGCTTCTTCGTTCCAGTAGCCAATTAATTTCAGACGCTCGGACAGCGACGGATGCGCGTTCTGATAATCGGTTCGGACGGCAACGGCTTTTGCCAGATTTACCATATCGTGCGCGTTGCCAGTTTCCCGAAAAGCCAGAGCCATCTGACTAAAAACCCGTTCGGGCGGTTTGGTCTGATGCGCCGCCTGGTCGAGAATTTTACGCCAGAAGTTTTGCGCTAAATCCGCTCCTTTTACTTCCAGATTGATGAGCGCTTCACCGAGCGGCTTCGCGCCGTATAACTGCGCCGCGTCCTGATCGGCTTCGCGCTCGTGACGGCGCATTAACACGAACGAATAAGCGCTAAAAAAAGGAAAATACCAATTGACGAATTTTGTGTAGAGAAAAGCAAATTTATGTTCGTGCTGTTCCTGCGACTGGAGAAATCGTTCCCAGGTTTCGTGCAGACGATAAATCCACGCCGAAAATCTTCCGTGCCGTCTGGAGATATGACCAAACTCATGGGCGACGACCGCTTCAAATTGTTCCGGCGAAATCGCCTGCATAAGCGGCAAACCGGCAAGCAGAAAAATCTTTTTACCGAACATCCCAAAACGCGGCAAGGTGACGACGGCAGCGTTGTAATCTTCGGTCAGCAAAATCACGTCGGGAAATGCGGCGTTTAATTTACCGCTCGTTTGTTTGGCGAGTTCAAAGATTTTCGGCGCGTTTTCGCGGCTCAATACGATGCCGACCGGTTCGGGAACTTTCGTCCACAAAGAACGCAGCGTGTTCGCCAGAAAAACAAAAAAAGCACCGACACCGAGAACAACGAGCCACACGAGTTTCAGCGCGATTTTGATTAAAATCCAAAATGTCGCCGGAACAATCCAGAACAAACCGAGCAACATCAAAGGAATCGCCAGAAACGACAAAATTATTCCGAAAAAATAAACGTAACCCAACACGCCGAGAGCCGCGACGCGCAGTTCGTATTGCTGCGGATTTTTGGCGGCATAGTCTTCCAGACGTTGAATGAGTGAAATGTATTGAGTGTATTTCATAAAACCCCGCTGTCATCAAGACAAACAAAAGCGAGAAGCAAACAGCCGCTTCCCGCTTTTGATAAATTAAATGATTCGATTTATTTTCGCAACCAGCCGAACAGTCCGTGAATCGTCACTTCCCTGTTCGTTTCGTAAATCGCACGGGTCAGCGGCAGCGACATCGGGCAGACCTGAACGCAATTCTGCGAGTTGCCGCAGTTGGCAATGCCGTTGTCTTCCATCATCGGTTCGAGCCGTTCGTCGCGGTTCATTTTGCCTGACGGGTGCATATTGAAAAGCCTGACCTGCGCGATGGCTTGCGGACCGATGTAATTATCGTCGTGATACTGCGGACACGCTTCGAGACAGCAACCGCACGTCATACAGCGCGAATAGGCGTAGCGTTCCTGCACATCTTCCTGCGACATTCTGGGTCCGGGACCGAGATCATGCGTGCCATCAAGTTCAATCCAGGCGTGAACTTCTTTCAAATGATTGAACATCTGCGTGCGGTCAACCGTCAAATCGCGCACATTCGGAAACTTCGACATCGGTTCGAGCGTGACGGTGTTGCCGCCCGACGCGAGCAGTAAATCGTCAACCAGCGCGGAACACGATTGGCGAACGCGACCGTTAATGACCATCGTGCAGATGCCGCAAACCTGTTCCAAACAGTTCATATCCCAAACCGGCGGCGTGGTCGGCTTGCCGTCTTTGGTCACAGGATTTTTGCGAATTTCCATCAAGGCGGAAATCACATTCAAATTGCGGCGATACGGAACGGTAAAAGTTTCCGTGTATTGCGCCGCGCCTAATTTCTCGCGTCTTGAGACTTTAAAATCAACCGTCTGCGGCGGATTTTCTAACCGTTTTTTTTCTACGTTCGCTTCGTTCATAAAATTTCTTCTGCTTCAAAATCAACCGACTGATAAACTTCCTGCAAATTCAATTCGGCTTCAACCGTCGTCAATCGCAAGATGCTTTCTTCGCCAATCACTGCTAAGTATCGCCAACTGCCGTCCGCTTGTCTGACAAACTGCTCGACGGCGGCTTTGTCCTGCGAAACTAAAATATATTCCTGAAACGAATCGAGCAGTTGATACGACCAAAATTTTTCCGTGCGGTCTTTCGCCTCGGTACTTTTCGACAAAACCTCAACGAGTATCTGCGGATTGATAATCGTATCGGCGCGGTTTTGATGAAACTGCGGCTTGCCGCAAACAATCGTGATGTCGGGATAATAAAACTTCCCGCGCTTCTCGACCCGAACTTTCATATCGGTCGGTAAAACGCTGCATTTGCCGCTCAGTTGATTGCCCAAACTTCGGGCGACATTACTTGTAATTTGGACGTGATTAAACGAACCGCCAGCCATTGCTACGATTTCACCGTTTTCATATTCACTCCGAAACTCGGCTTGTTCTTCCAAACTCAGATATTCTTCGGGCGTATATTGTTTTCGTTGTGTCAGCGCAGCCATTCTCACTCCTTGAATGATTCGCCTTCGGTAATTTTCTTGCCTTCTTTTACCCAAATCTCTTCGCGTCCTTCGGGTTTCAGTTCGCTGCCGTCTTTAAGAATTTGCGGCGCGCCTTCTTTTTTCGGCATCTCGCTCGACGCGGCGGCTTTCGCTTTGCCTTTCGTGTAATCACGCTTTCGGGGTTCGATTAAGCCGATGTCAACCGCTTCGTAAGAAAGAATCGGCGATTCAGCCGACCATTCGGCGATGGTCGTTTTCAAAAACTTTTCGTCGTCGCGGTCGGGAAAATCCGGCTTGTAGTGCGCGCCGCGCGATTCATCTCGATTAAGCGCGCCGAGCGTAATCACGCGGGCGAGTTCCAACATATTTTTTAATTGCCGGGCGTGCGGAACAGCTTGCGTCGCCCAAAGATTTGAATCGTTGATCGAGATTTTCTTAAAGCGGTCTTGGAGTTCGAGCAATTTTTCGTCGGTCGCTTTTAAGCGGTCGTTGTAACGAACAACGGTCACGTTGTCGGTCATCCATTTGCCCATTTCCTCGTGAATTTTGTATTGATTTTCCGTTCCTGTTTGCTTGATTAAATTATTATTTATTTCCTGCTGACGCTTTAATTCCGAAACGTGAACGCCGTTCGATTCGGAGTTTCCGCGTTCGACGTTTTTCGCGTAATCAATCGCCGACGGCGCGGCGACGAAACCGCCATAGACGCAACTGACCAGCGAATTCGCGCCCAGACGGTTTGCGCCGTGAATCGAATAATCGCATTCTCCGGCGGCGAAAAGTCCCGGAATGTTCGTGCGCTGTTCGTAATCAACCCACAAACCGCCCATCGAATAATGCACGCCGGGGAAAATCCGCATCGGAACGTGACGCGGGTCGTCACCGACGAACATTTCATAAATTTCCAAAATCGCGCCGAGTTTCCTAGTTAAAGTTTCCGCGTCAATGTGCGTCAAATCGAGATAAACCTGATTTTCGCCATTCACGCCGTTGCCTTCCAGACAAACCTGAAAAATTTCGCGGGTCGCAATGTCGCGCGGCACGAGATTGCCGTAAGCCGGATACTTTTCTTCCAAGAAATAACGACGCTCGGCTTCGGGAATGTCCTTCGGATTTCTTTTATCCGCCACATCGCGCGGCACCCAAACGCGCCCGCCTTCGCCGCGCGCCGATTCGCTCATTAAACGCAATTTGTCTTCGCCGGGAATCGAAGTCGGATGAACTTGAATAAATTCGCCGTTCGCATATTTCGCGCCCTGTTGGTAACAAATCGAAGATGCGCTGCCCGTGCAGACCATCGAGTTGGTGGATTTACCGAAAATAAGTCCGGGTCCGCCAGTCGCCATAATCACCGCGTCGGCGTTAAAGGCGCGAAGCTCAAGCGTCTGCAAATTCATCGCAATCAAACCGCGACAAACCTGATGGTCGTCGAGGACGAGCGACATCATTTCCCAGCCTTCGTATTTCTTCACCTTTCCGGCTGACTCGAAACGACGAACCTGTTCGTCCAGCGCATACAAAAGCTGCTGTCCGGTTGACGCGCCCGCAAAAGCCGTGCGGTGATGCAGCGTTCCGCCGAACCTTCGAAAATCTAACAAACCTTCGTTTGTCCTTGAAAACGGCACGCCCATTCTATCGAACAGATAAATAATTCCCGGCGCGGCTTCGCACATTTTTTGAACGGGCGGCTGATTCGCCAGAAAGTCGCCGCCGTAGACCGTATCGTCAAAATGCTTCGCCGGCGAATCGCCTTCGCCTTTGGTGTTGACCGCGCCGTTGATGCCGCCCTGCGCGCAAACCGAATGCGAACGCTTAACCGGCACAACCGATAGCAAATCAACATCGTGTCCGGCTTCGGCAATTTTCATCGCCGCTGCCAATCCTGCTAAACCGCCGCCCACTACTGCTATTTTTATCCCTGCCATAATTGTTAGAAACTTCTAAAATCTTCTTGACCCGCCGCCGTTCGGCTTTTCATCGGTAATTCCCTTTTTCTCCGCTTCTTCGCATAATGCCGACGGCAGCAAACCGCATTTTTTATTGAACGCGACCATCGCGTTGATGCCGACCGCCGACAGGAAAAACGCTAAACCGACCGAGGCGTAAAGCGCCATTTTCTGCGCCCGTTCGCCGATTAAAATTCCCCAGTCAACGGCGAACAAAAAGAATCCGTAAGCCAGATGCCACGCCGTCGCCGCTACGCCCAGCACATAGAAAATAAAAATCCACGGGTTTTGAAATTCGAGCGCGACGATGGCAAATGCTTTGTCAGCGTTACCGGCAACCGGATTGCCGTAAGATTCAAGACCGGGAATCGCGCCGAAACGCAGATTCAAAAGATGAAATAAAATAAAGAAAAACAAAAACACGCCCGTTACGCGCTGGAAAATATAAAACCAGTTGCGCCCGTAACCGTAATTCAAAGCGTTCGGGCGCGCCTCGGCGGAAATCCAAATTCCATAAATCGAATGAAACAGCAGCGGCAGAAAAATACCGAAAACCTCGACAAACAGCAGATAAGGAATATGGTGAATGTCGGCAACCGCGTCGTTAAAAACCGCCGCGCCGCTCATCGCTTTTGAGTTCGTGAACATATGCACGAAAAAAAACGCGCCGAGCGGCACAATGCCCGTTAGCTGATGCAGTTTCCGCATCATAAAAGTTCTGCTGATTTTGATAGCCATAATAAATTTTCGATTTGCGATTTATATTTTGAAATTTTAAGCGCGAATTCACAAATCGGCAATCTAAAATTTTGCAATTACCATCATAAGAGTTTTAATTGATAAGATAAAATGAATTATCTTGCATAAATTGTGTAGAGATTCTTATTAAATTATGCACATTGAAACCTTAAAAGTATTTGTTGATTTGGTTGATATGCAAAGTTTCTCGCTCGCGGCGGAGCGCAATTTTATTACGCAATCGGCGGTCAGCCAGCAGATTCGCACGCTTGAAGAGAAATTTAAACGCCGACTGCTCGAAAGAGTTCGCGGGCGGCGCGAAGTTAAATTAACGGCGGCAGGCGAAGTTTTTTATCGTGAATGCAAAAACGTTTTGGCGAGCTACGACCAGCTCAACGAAGGAATGAGCGGGCTGGTCGGGAAAATCAGCGGCACGGTCAAAGTGGCGACTGTATATTCGGTCGGGCTGCACGAACTTCCGCCAAAAGTCAGGGAATTTATGTCGAAATTTCCGGCGGCGAAAATTGATTTGGAGTATTCGCGCACGACGCGCGTGATGCGCGATGTGTTGAACGGCACGGTCGAACTCGGCGTGGTCGCGTTTCCCGAAGCGAAACGCGGATTAACTGTTGTGCCGATGGCGAGTGACCGGCTGGTTTTGATTTGCTCGCCCGAACACGAATTTGCCGACCGGACGCAGGTTAAAGTCACGGAATTAAAAGAACGCGACTTTGTTCTTTTCGAGCGCGATATTCCGACGCGCAAGGCGACCGACAAAATCCTGAAATCCTACGGCATCGAAGTTCGCAAAGTCGCTGAATTCGACAATATCGAAACTATCAAACGCTCGATTGAAGTCGGCTTCGGTTTGGCTATCGTGCCGCGCTCGGCTGTTCTTGACGAAGAGAAAAACAATCGGCTCGCCGTCGTCGAACTCGCCGAAAAAGATTGGGTGCGACCCGTCGGCGTGGTTTATCGCACTGACCGAACGCTTTCGATTGCGGCGAAAAAATTCGTTCAACTGCTGGAAAATAAAGCCTCGAAATCTTAACGGGCTTTTGCCGGGAAAATTTGATTCATCTAACTTTACTTGTTAAGGTCAACATAACCTTCGTTTAACAATTATGAAATTCTTTGATTCAAAACCTTATGAAATTAATTTCGAGCAAAGGGCGGAATATCTTTTTGTTTACGTTTCAGGAGATAAAGACAGCCTCGAAATTTCCAGGCAATACTGGCGCGAAATAGCCGACGAATGCCAACGTATAAAGTGCAGCAAACTTTTAATCGTTGAAGATATAAAAGAAGTTGTTTCGATGACGGAAATGTATCAAATCGCTTCGGAAATTCCGAGCTTAGGATTTTCCGGTGTTCGGATGGCTTTTGTTGACCAATACATTGAACAGCATACGCTCAACGAATTCGGCGAAATCGTGGCGACTAATCGCGGCATTCACGGAAAGATTTTTAATAGTGTTGAAGCAGCCGAGAAATGGCTTTTGGCAAAATAATTAAATGTAGATCGCAGTAAAGGATTGCTAAAAGCAAAAACTTCCGTATTTAATCTAAACTCACCAGCGTCAAAGATGAAGTTCCGTTCATTCCGTTAAGCGCGTTTTTCAGCATCGGCACAATTCCTTCGGCTTCCAGATATTCTCTGCCCAGCAGTCGCCGAAACTTTTTCTGTTTCGTTTCCTGTGTAATTTCCTTGAGCATTGCGCGGCAAAACGCCGTTACGAGTTCGGGCGCGAATTGTCTGCCGGAATTTCTCTGCAAATCTTCAACAACTTCGTTTGCCGGTCGGCGGCGTTTGTAAGGTCGGTCGGTCGTCATCGCGTCGAACGAATCGGCGAGGCAGACGATTTTTGCGATATACGGAATGTCGCGGTCGTAAAGCTCGTCCGGGTAGCCGCGCCCGTCGAGTCGTTCGTGATGATATTTCGCGGCAAGCGGAACATCGGCGTATGGATGATGAATCGGCAGCAGAATTTCGTATCCGACGGTCGTATGACGGTTCAGTTCGACGGTTTCCTTAGCGTTGATGCGAACCGGCGAATTGATAAGATTGCGCTCGACCGTTAGCTTTCCGACATCGTGCAGATAACCGGCGACCGCCGCGCCCTCGACCTGCGCTTCGTCCCAACCGAGTTCCTGCGCGATGATTTCCGAGTATTTTCCGACGCGAACCGAATGCCCTTCGGTGTATTTATCTTTACAGTCAATCGCGGTGGCAAACGCCTTCACCGTGTCTTTATAAGTGTGGCGCAAATCATCATACAGCCGACGATTTTCTTCGGCGCGGCGTTCGAGTTCCGCCATCAGATTGCGCTGACCGATGCCGACTCCGATGTGCCGGGTCATCGCGCAAATAATGTCGCGATCGTAAGAAGTATATGGCTCACCGTTCGCTTTTTCGCCCAAAAGAACCACGCCGACGATTTCATCTCGAATCACGAGCGGCACGAGCAGTTCGATTTTCTTCGTTTCAAAACTGCTGTCGTAGATTTGGAAAAACGGCAGAACCTTCGCCTGCGCGACTTCAATCGGCACTAAACCGTTGATTAGAAATTGCCGCTCGTCTTCATAACACAGCGACAAGCTCAAAGGAAAATCGTCGCCGAGTCCGCGCACGGCGAGCATATTCAGTTCGTGACCGAAACGCGAGTAACGCGCCACGCCGCCGCGCATAATTCCCAAACTGCCGAGCAGCAAATGAAGCGACGTGCGAATCATTTCCTGAAAATTATTTTTCTGGGAAACTTCGTAGCCGAGTTCGGCAAGCGCGCCGAAAGTGTGAACGAGCTTTTGTTGGTTTTCAGACATAGTGTTTGAGGGATAAGGGATGAAGGATGAGAGATGAAAAATTTTGCTTTGATTCATCCCTCATCCTTCATCCCTTATCCCTGAATTGCCACGTGGTTGGTCAAACCGAGCATTTCAAAAAGCTGAATCGTGTCGTCATTAACATCCGAAAATACGATGTCCGCGCCTTTTTCCGAAGCTGCGTCAATCACGCCGAGCAGAATCGAAACGCCGATGCTGTTGACGATTTCGGTTTCCGAAAAATTAACGACGAGCGTTTTGCAGCCCGCGTCGAGCTGCCGCCGACACTCGCGCTCGATTAGTTCGCCGCTTAATTTATTCAAATAATCGCTGGCGAAAACGGTCGCCTTTTCGCCCGATGTTTCCACGGGGATTTTATAATTTGGATTCACGGATTTTTGTTGATGTCTGTCGGTTAGATTTAGAACTTGAAACTTAAATTAAAATCTTAACGGGGAAATGTCAACTACTTCTTAAAGTAAAAAGGTGAAAAGCGGAAATGTTTTTTTATTGTGAAGTTTTTTTGTCGGTTATCGAACAGATGTCTTCCAGTTTTTTTCACTTTTTCACTTTATACTTCGTCATCGAAATTTTCGTTCCGTCGTCAACCTGCTCGATTTTCACTTCGTCCATCAAAGTTTTCATCAGCTTCAAACCCCAGCCGCGCCGACCTTCATGCGGCTTTACCTCTTCGGTTTTCACGTCCGTCAGCCGCAAACCGCGATTGGAAATCGTGATCACGATTTTGTCGTCTTCGACCGAGAATTTCTGGTAAATTTTCCGGTCTGGACTAAGCGAATGTTCGGTCGCGTTGATACAGGCTTCGACCAGAGCGGTTTTGATTTGGTTGATTGCCTTCGGCTCGAACAGATGTCGGCGGGCGATTTCTTCGACCGCGCCGGCGGCGATTAGTTCCGTGTCTTCGCCCATCGGCAAGATAATTTCGTATTCGTTCGCCGACGCTTTTTCGTCAGCGGAGTTTTCGCCGTTGAGAAATTCTTTCAACTGTTCGACTTGCTTGCGGCTCGAACCGAAAGCGTTTCGCTGCCGTAAAACTTCAATCGCTTCGGCGGTGAAACCTTCGGGCGCGACGAGCCAGATTTTATATTTCGCAAAATTGCAGACGAGCGCGACCATCTCGAAGCGGTCGCACCAAAATTCCGCCGTTTCCTTCGACGCTTCGAGTTTTGAATCAATCTCCGCCGCAATCCAAACCGTTTCGTCTTTGTCGGTGTAAGCACGTTCTTCAAAACCAAGCGCGACCGCCGAGCGCGTTTCGTCCGCGACTTTGACAATCGCCGGGTAAAACGCGACCGTGTGCGCCGTGTAAACGATTTGCGGCAGGCGAATCGTTTCAATTTCGCTTTCGGAAGTTTCTTCGTCTTTGAAAACTGAATAATCGAGCAATCTTGCGGGCGTTTGCTGACAATTAAACCGCCCAAGAATTTCGCGCAAATTGACTGACGCGGCTTGCCGGTAAAATTTAGCCATCGTCTGCGGAGCGCGTTTCAGAAATTCAGACAGCATCTCGCCGACGACCGCCGCGCGATTTTCCGCCGCAATTTCCAGCCGGTAACGCGCTCGCAGGTAATCGCTCAAAATTTCGTTCTCGCTCATCGGCTCGATTGTATTTGAAGACAGTCGGACAATTTCGCACCTGTTCAGAAGCCGCAGCGCGCGAATGAATTCATCTGTTTTTAAATCCAGTTTTTCCTGCCAGGAAATGCGCGGCGTTTTTTTATTTTCACTTAACAGAGTGCTGTAAAGAAGCTCGATAAAATTCTTTTGCGCTTCGATATTCGGCGCGATTTCCTGAAAAATCGAATCGTAAAATTTCCCGACTCTGCCGCCGAAAATTTCGTCCGTGTAGACTTGTTCGACCATTTGAAAACTATCTAAATCGAATCTTTTTTCGCTCGCGGCTTGCAATAAAAATTTGATAAATGTCGGATTTCCGCTGAACTGCCGAGCGATCAAATCTGCGGTTTGCTCATTGAGTTTGACCGCGTATTTGTTCGCTAGATTTCTCGCTAAAAGTCCGGCATCGGAAAATCTCAGCGAATTGATTTTCAAGATTTCCGCGCCCGTTAATTTCGTATTTCCCGTTCGCGCGGCGTTCAATAAAAAACGTCTGCCGCCCGCCAATACGAAAGGAACAATCGAGCGGCTGAAGATTTCTTTCAGCTCTTCGATGAAATCAATGTCGCCGGAGAAAAAATCGGCTTCGTGCAAATCGTCAATCATCACTAATGAACTTGCGCCATTAGCGGCGGCGCGAAGCGGCGCGCTCAAACAGTTTCGGACGAAGCCGCGGTCGTCGCTCAACCGGTTTTCGCTTTGACAGGCGGTGACCAGACGGTCAATCCAGTAAACGTCTTCGGCTGCGGCGAGTTCGTCAAGCTCATAAATGTCCGGCGAAGCATCGAAAATTTTCGGCTCCTGACGGCGAAACGCAACGGTTTGCGCGATGAAGGTTTGCAGAAACCGCGCGGCACAATTTTTCGCCGTTCCGTCGGATTTCCTGACGGCGAAGTAAAACGGAATCGCTCCCGTCGGTTCGTAGAAAAGTCGGTCGTAAGTTTGTTTGAGAATTTCCGACGCACCGACGGCGGGCGCCGATAAAAGCAAAAGTCCGCAGGATTTGGTTTCGCTGCTCATGTGTTGCCGCAGCGTTTCCATCTCGCTCACCCGCCCAATGAAGTCCGCCGCGTTGACGGTTGCCAGGATTTTATTTGATTGTGAGTCATTCATTAGTTTGTCCAATGTTGAAGACATTAAAAATCACGGAACAACTAATTGTCCCGCTTTGCATACATACAGATAAATCTCTTTCGACTGCGCCCCAAACAAGTCGAAAATCAGGTAAAGCGAAATACTGTCTTTTCACTGTTGATTGTTAATCGTTTGACAAAATTACCCTGTTGTAAATAAATAATCAACAACAGACGATGAAAAATTGCTATTTGCGAAATCTCCTTTTGTCTGTGTTTATCTATGAGCATCAGTGGTTTCAATTTCAAACCTCTGTTCTGAAGCATCTACCGGAGTTTCAAATTTCGCTTAATCTTTCTTCAAATTTTCATAAATCTGTACGTTGTTTCTGCCGCGCCGCTTTGCTTCGTAGAGTGCCTTGTCCGCTGCCGAAATCAAATCTCTCGATGAGTTCAGACTTAACGAGCAGCTTGCAATGCCGATGCTGATGGTGACTTGCCGACCCGGAAAGCACGTCTTTTCGACTCGTTCACGAATGCGCTCGGCAATCGTTGCGGCTTCTTCGGAACTGGTCTGCGGCAGCAGAATCGAAAATTCCTCGCCGCCGTAACGCGCCGCTACGTCTGCGCCGCGCAAAGTTTCTTTCAAACAGCCGCCGACCAATTGCAGAGCCTTGTCGCCTTCGGTGTGTCCGAAATTGTCGTTGTAAGATTTGAATTCGTCAACGTCAATCATCATAAAACTCATCGGAAAACCGTGCCGGTTCGAGCGTTTGATTTCTTCAGTCAGACGTTCTTCTAAATATCTTCGATTCAAAAGCCCGGTCAGCGCGTCGGTCACGGAAAGCTGCTCGAATTCGCCTGCTTTTAGTTTCAAACCGGCGCGGTCAATCAGGACGGCGAGCTGCGGCACAATTTGGTGCAGCAGCTCCAAATCCGAATCGTTATAAGCATCGCCGTCGGCGCGGTCGGTCAAATTCAAAACGCCGATTTTTCGTTCGCCCATTTGAATCGGGTAGCTGATAAACGAGTCGGATTTATACAGCCAATCTTCGGGCGCGGCTGAAAAACCTATTTTGTTGACATCTTTTACGATAATCGCTTCGCCGCCGTTCAAAACATTTCTCGAAACTCTTTCGCCTAAATTGATATTTGCCTTTGCGATGAAATCCGATTTGATTCCAGTCGCCGCCTTCATCACAAACTGGTCGGTTTTTTCGTCGAAAACGAGTAAGGAACTGCGCTCAGATTTCAAAAGTTCGGCGGAGATATTCGTCAGGTGCGTCCAGAAATCTTCCGAGTCAATCGTTTTCAGATTCTCATTAAGTTTCCCGACGGCGCGTTCCAGCCAGCCGCGCTTGGCTAATTCTTCGCGCAAACGCAGAATCTCCAAATCCGAAGCGATGCTGCGGCAAAAACGCGAAATCAGCTTTTCCTTACCGCTTATGTCGTCGCCGACAACCAGCGCGCTGCGAATCTCATCGCCGACGGCAACCGGAAACAGTCGAATCGTCTGCGGCTCGACATCGGTTTTATCCGTCTGCCGTTCGCGCAGTTCCAGGGACGCTTCCATTTTCAGCGCGTCAATTAGCCGTTCGTCGTTCGCCGACATCACGATTTGTATTTCGCGGTCTTTCAAATTTCCCCTCGCGTAAATCGCTTCGAGATTATCCTCTTTGCGTTCAAGCCACGCGAGATTTTCCATCGCGTAGCGGTCGGCGATAAATTGCAAAGTCAAGAAACACGCTTGCCGGTAACTCATATCGAGCAGCGAACCGAATAGCGAACGCCAGTGTTTCGATTTAAGATTCGGAATTTGGGATTTGTATTTTGCCGTCTTATTCGGTGTCCGCTGTCCGCTTTTAATTACTTGAGATTGGGTGCCGCTCGTAAGATCTTCCTGAGTTCGATTTTCTGGTTTAGACTTTGAACTTTGAATTTTCTGCGCCAGCTTTTCCAGGTTTTCTTCCGAGTTGGCGAGCAGCACGTTCTCGAAAAATTCATTCGCCGGAAATCTCCGCCAATCGCCTTCGATGGCGCGGCTCGTTGCGGCTCGGTAGTCGTCGGCTTTGGTGAACGCTCTGCCGACAATCGCTACAAGTTGTTTTTCTTCTTTTTTCATTGGGACAGCCAGGCAATTTAACCCCGCGTAACATTTATAGCCGACAGTTTTCCCGGCTTCCGTCGCCCGCTCGAAAGCCTTGCCGCAAAATCTTTCGCAAGCGGCAGCAAATTCATTTGAGTTATAGAGAATTTCGCACATCGAATTATTATTCGACTTGCTCAAAGCAGACGAAGATTCATCAACCAAGATAATGGCTAAACCGTGCTTGTCGGCTAGCTCGTTCTGTCTTTCGTTTTGTAAACAGTTTGTCGTTAATTCGCCTACTTCCATTTTGAGATGCGTAAAGTTTGAGATGCGTAAAAAGACTCGCCCTTTCAATAAGACTCCCCGACCTTCGTTCCGCTCATTGTTATACAGCTACATACATTGAATCGCTGTCGGTTTTCAAGAATTATTTTGCTTTTTCCAGATAAGATAATTATGTCATAGAAATTCAAATAAATTGTAGTTCGCCTGACCGTTAAAATTTTGACTGTATTCGATACATAATCGTCTTGATATATTTCACGCAGTAATTATCGCTTTCCCGAAATCGTTGAATTTGCTGCGCTATTCTGTTTTGGCACACTGCTTGTTAATTGTTTAGATGAAACTTACGTCGAAAGCATTGTATCTGACGATAAGATTTTATATTTCCAGGGAGGATATTGATTTTTATGGTAGACGATAACACGATTTCAACATTAAATAATTTAATCGAAACCTGTAAGGACGGACAGGAAGGTTTTAAGCAGGCGGCAGAAGGCATTCAGCGCAGCGATGTGAAAACGGTTTTTTACGAACTCGGACAACAACGCGCGAAATTTGCGGGCGAACTGCAAACGCTTGTCAGAGAACTCGGCGGCGACCCGGAAACAACTTCAAGCACGGCGGGCGCGCTGCATCGCGGTTGGATAAATATCAAATCAGCGATTACCGGACAAGACGACGCGGCGATTTTGAACGAAGCCGAACGCGGCGAAGATGTCGCGGTCAATGCTTATAAAAAAGCGTTAGAAGAAACTCTGCCGGCAAACGTCCAAACCGTCGTTCAGGCACAAGCCACACAAGTCAAAGCCGGTCACGACCGGGTAAGAGATTTACGTGACGCGGCTAGTGCGGCGACCAATTAATTTAGAAACGGGGTTCTTTTATTTATAGCCTAAAGGAAGGGAGCTTTTCAGCTTCCTTTTTTCATTTCCGGTGTTCCCTTGCCAACCACGCCCAAACCCTTTCTAGCATTTTCTTCGATATCAGGATATTCAGGAGAAATCCGAATACAAGCCGCCAGATGTTTTGGTTTTATCTCGACTAACAATGGCTCGATGCGTTTGCATTCGGCAATCGCATACGGGCAGCGCGTGTTGAAATGACAGCCCGACGGCGGATT
Source organism: uncultured Pyrinomonadaceae bacterium (assembly GCA_965365505.1). Taxonomy (GTDB): domain Bacteria; phylum Acidobacteriota; class Blastocatellia; order Pyrinomonadales; family Pyrinomonadaceae. The sequence continues at coordinate 28,688 of CBDUBY010000016.1, forward strand.
TATCGGTGACGGAACATCGCCCTTTAAAATAACTCTTTCCCGCCTGGCTTCAATCTCCGGGTCGGGAATCGGCACGGCGGAAATCAAGGCTTTCGTATAAGGCATTAGCGGGTCGGCATAAACTGTTTTCGCGTCGCCGAGTTCGACGATTTTGCCGAGATACATTACAGCAACTCTATCGGCGACGTGACGAATGGCGCGAAGGTCGTGCGAGATAAAAAGATACGTCAGATTTTTTTCCCGCTGGAGCTTTTCCATCAGATTCATAATCTGTGCCTGAATCGAAACGTCGAGCGCGGAAATCGGCTCGTCGGCAACGATAAATTCCGGGTCAACCGCCAGAGCGCGGGCAATTCCGATGCGCTGCCGCTGACCGCCGGAAAATTCGTGCGGGTAGCGTTTGGTAAAGCGGCGATTCAACCCGACGGTTTCCATCAAGTTCTGCACTTGTTCTTCAAGAGAATTTCCCTTTTGCAATCTGAAAGTTTTGATTGGCTCACCGATAATTTGCCCGACGGTCATTCGCGGATTAAGTGAAGCGTAAGGGTCTTGGAAAATCATTTGCAGATTTTTCCGCTGTTCGCGCATTGCACTGTTTGAGGCGTGCGCTAAATCTCTTCCCTGATAAAAAACCTGCCCGCCGGTCGGCTCAGTCAATCGCAAAATCGCTTTGCCGAGCGTTGATTTCCCGCAGCCCGATTCGCCGACCAGTCCCAGCGTTTCACCTCTTTTTATATCCAAAGATACGCCGTCAACCGCTTTTACGACGCGCTTGACCTTGCTGCCGCCGGTGATTTTGTCAATTAAAGTACCGCCGCCTAAATCGTAGTGAACCTGCAAATTTTGGATTGAGATTAGGTTGTCGTTTCCGTTTTCGTTCATAAATTTATAGTAGAAAAATCAACCGCGCGGACTTAATTCTTTTTGCGCTTTGGATGCATTAGCGTTGGATTTTTCACGCATTGATTCGGCATAAACTTCTTCCGCAAAATGGCACAGCGACCAGCGGTTTTCGTTGATTTGCACAAACGGCGGATATTCTCTGTGACAAATTTCTTCTGCGCGGTAACAGCGCGGAGCAAACGGACAGCCCGGCGGCAGATGCGCGACATCGGGCGGCAAACCCGGAATTTGATAAAGCTCCGTGCCTTCTTCGTGCGCCGGGTCAGGAACGCTTTTTAACAATCCTTTTGTGTATGGATTTGCCGGAGTCGCAAACAATTCTTTGGTCGGTGCTTGCTCGAAAACTTTTCCGGCATACATCACGATAATTTTATCGGTCATTCCCGCGACCACGCCCAAATCGTGCGTAATTAAAATTACGCTCGTTCCCATTCTGGCTTTTAAATCTTTGATGAGTTCGAGAATCTGCGCCTGAATCGTCACGTCGAGCGCGGTCGTCGGTTCATCAGCAATTAAAAGTTCCGGGTCGCAACTCAAAGCCATCGCAATCATTACGCGCTGGCGCATTCCGCCGGAAAATTCGTGCGGA
>CBDUBY010000017.1:0-29952 GCA_965365505.1 uncultured Pyrinomonadaceae bacterium
GCCGCGAATTTGTCGAAGCCGTGCCGAAGGCGGCGAAGATTTTATCAGCCGACGACATCAGAAACTGGGCGGAAATGGGCAGGCGTCTGGCGATGGCGAACGCCGATTTGGGCGCAAAATTTTTCTCGGACGGCGCAGGCGAATTAAGGCGAATTCCCGAAGCGGCGCGCTCCTTGGTTTTCCAAATCTGCACGCGCCAACTGGTTTTGTCGAGTTCGATTGCGCTCGAAACCTTTGCGCTCGTTCCGGCGCTGGCAAAAGTGATTGGCGACGACCAACTTTTCACCGATATTCTAAAACTCGCTTCGGAAATCGCCAATCGTTCGGCGAAACACAGCGCGGATTTTTTGCAGAAAACTCCGCAGGTCGCCCGCGCTTTGAAACAATTTGCCGACAAACGAGCGGTCGCTGAATCGGTCGTCGCGCTGGCTTCGCACTTCGCCAATCGAACCGGCGGAATGACGGCGGATTTGTGGCAAATTCTGCCCGACGCTCTGAAGGATTTGTCCGCCGAACAAGCCGTGAAATTAACCGAAAAAGCGTCAGAATTTTTAGAATTCGGCGGCAGCGTGACGCTGCATTTCACGAGCGCGGGCGGCGAAGTTTTGCGGCGTGTGGACGGTGTGTTTGACGATTGGCGCGAAGTGCTTTTGATAATTGCGAAAAGCGGCAACGCGATTTTGATTTCGTTTATTCGTTCGAGTCCGCGATTTTTCGCTTCAATAGCCGCGCAATTTTCCAAAGGGCAATCTTCCGCCGAACGGCGTGACGCGCTCATCGCCACAACCAGACGGGTTTTGCAGTTGACGAAACAAATCGCCGAGGTTGATGCCGAATCCGCGCTCGCCGCGTTTCGTTCGAGCGCGTCGGCACTCAAAAAAGTTTCGATTTTGCAGTTTGAAGATTGGGTTGAAACCGGCTTGGCGAAAAATAAAGACGAAACGGCAAAGGCGCGAAAAAGTTACTTCGCGCTCGAAACCAGAAACAGTAACCAGCTTTTGCAGGAATCGCAGGAAGGCTTGCCGCTCGAATCCGTTCAGACGATTTTACGAATTTACGTCGAGGGTTTGACCGGTTTTGAGGTCGAAATCGCGCCGCTCGCCGCGATGCCGCAGGAATCACGCATCGGCGACGGCAGAACGATTTATCTGCCTGCGATAATCAACGAATTCGATAGCGACGAGATGGATTTTCGCCTCTACAAAGTTCTCGCGGCGCACGGCGCGGGGCAAATTGAATTCGGAACTTACGAACGAGATTCCGACGGTTTGAAAGCCGCCTTCACCGAACTTTCCGCGCTTTACGAGGCGACCGCCGAACAAACCGACGCCTTTTCTCTGGCAGGTTATATCGAAGACGTGCAAACCGGCGAACGCGCTTTGTCAGAAGAAGAAACAAAAGCCGAATTGAAAAAGCGAAAGAAAAATCTGCCGAAAAATTCGGATTACAAAACCGTCCTGCAAGTTTTTCCCGAACCAAGTTTGGCAAAGAAAATTTTCGGCACGATGGAAAACGCCAGAATTGACAATCGCCTGCGCCAAACTTATCGCGGCTTGCGAAAAGATTTGGATTTGATGCAGAAGTTTTTGAAGGAAAAACGCCCGTTCATTTTCGATCTACCAATCAATCAAGTTCCGTTCGAGCTGCTTTTTCAAATAACGTTGTGCGGCGGCGCAACCGACGACGCGCGTCAATTTTACGGGCAGATAGTTTCCGAAGTCGAGTCGGTCGTCGAATATTATCTGGCTGACAAACAGGCGACCGTCGCCGACGCGCTGATAGCGACGAGTCGCGTTTACACGCTGTTTCAAGCGATAACGGCAGAACAGCAGCAAGCCGAATCGAACGAGGAAAACGAAGAAAAAGAAGGCGAATACCAATACGAAGACAAAAACGCCGCCGAATCGGTTTTGGAATCGCAGGTCAAACGCGAGCAGAAGCCGAAGAAAAATCAGGACGTGCGCGATTTGTTCAACGCCTGGAATTCGGACGACGACGAAGGCGAACCCGACGATTTACAAGGCGCGGAAGCGTGGACGCACAACGAAATGCCCGAACAGCCTTTGGAATCGGGCGACACGGCTTTCGCCTATGACGAATGGGACAAAGATTTGTCGGATTTCCGCACCGATTGGTGTCGCGTCATCGAGAAAAAAGTTCGTCAGGGCGACAGGAATTTTGTCGAGTTGGCACGCTCGCGTTATCGCGGCGTGATTTCTTCGATTCGTCACCAGTTTCAATTGATGAAACCGGAAAATCTGCAAAAAATAAACCGCGAACTCGACGGCGAAGATTACGATTTAAACGCGCTGGTTGATTATGTGATTGACAAACGAGCCGACGGTCAGCAGTCGGAAAGAATCTACACGAAACGCCTCAGGCGCGAGCGCGATGTCGCGGTTTCGATTCTGCTCGACCAATCGTCTTCGACCGCCCGAACGATCACCCGAAATCCGCTTCAACCATACACGCATCCGGGAAGACGTATTATCGAAATCGAAAAAGAAGGTCTGGTGTTGATGAGCGAAGCATTAGAAGCCGTCGGCGACGTTTATTCGATCAACGGTTTTACTTCGGAAGGCAGACGCAACGTGAAATTTTACGTCGTTAAAGATTTTGACGAAAAATATTCCGAAGATATTGAAAGGCGCATCGGCGGCATTACGTTTCAAAACAACACTCGACTCGGCGCGGCGATTCGCCACGCAGCGGCGAAATTACTGCGGCAGGATTCGCGCACGAAACTTTTAATAATCTTAACCGACGGCAGACCTTACGACCACGATTACGGCGACGCGCGCTATGCCCGCGAAGACGTGCGCGAAGCCTTGACCGAAGCCAAACAAAGCGGCATCACGCCGTTCTGCATCACGGTTGACCGCGATTCGGAATTTGAATTAAAGGATTTATACGGCGATGTCGGCTATACGATTATTGACGACGTTTTGAGTCTGCCGGAACGAATGCCGAATATCTATCGGAGGTTGACGAGTTGATTGAAAATTTTCTCTTGAGCAACCTCGAAAAAACTCGATTCATCTATAAGTGATGTTACAGCTTTTCTAATGTAACAAACCTGGCAGTTTCGCAATTTGAAATTTGTTAGGCTTTTTTAATTGCTTCGGCAATCTAAATTTTTAATAAGAACAAGGAGTAGGGATAAATGAAAAAAGTATTTTTATTATTTTGCATCACGATGCTTTCTAGTGTCTTTGCGCTGGCGCAGGACGATTTTCACAAAGGCGAGTTTTCCGCCAGTTTCTCAAACAATCAGGTTGACACCGGACTTTCCGATGACAATGACGACCTTCGGGATTTCTTTCAAGACCGCGAAGGTTTTAACGGCTTGGAATTGTCGGGTGTCGGTAACTTAAACCGCTATGTCGGGCTAAAGGGCGATTTTTCGGCGCACTTCAAAGACTTTGAATTCAATGTGCCGCGCGTCGGCACGACTCCGGCGACCGGCTTTAAGGTTGATGCTTCGATTTACAACTTTTTAGGCGGCGTGCAGGTCAAGGATAATTCAAAAGAAGGCTCGCGTTTTCGCCCGTTCGGACACGCGCTTATCGGTGTCGCGCACCAGCGGGCAAAGGTTGATAACTCGTTCTTTTCAAGTGCCTTTTGCGGGCAGCTCGGCGTTGACTGTCGTCAGGATTTCGGCGAATCGGAAACCGGATTTGCGGCGGCAATCGGCGGCGGTCTCGACATCAAAGCGACCGAACGCTTTAGCGTCCGCGCGTTTCAGGTTGATTACAATCCGAACCGCCTGGGCGGCTCGACGCAGAACAATTTCCGTTTCGGCATCGGAATTGTTTTTCACTAAAATTTAACTTATAACCGATGAAAAAAGGGCAAGCGAAAATCAATTTTCGCTTGCCCTTTTTTCATTATCTCAACTGTCGTTATCGAACGTATGCGCCGGGCGCCGGATTGTCGGGCGCCGCGCCGAAGCCGACTCCGGTAAATCCGGCTTGCGAACGGTTCAAATACCAGTTGCCGCTGCGGAACACGGCGACATCGGTTTTGCCGTCGCCGTCATAATCTGCCGGAACGGGAACGTCGGTCGCCGTGCCGAATGTGATTCCGGTGAAACCGAGCTGCGAACGGTTCAGATACCAACTGCCGTTCGCGGGACGATAGACCGCCACATCCGCTTTGCCGTCACCGTCATAGTCGGCGGGAACTGCTTTGTCGTTCGCATCGCCGAATGTCACACCCGTAAATCCGAGCTGCGAGCGATTCAGATACCACGCGCCGCCGCGATAGATAGCGACATCGGCTTTGCCGTCGCCGTCGTAGTCGGCGGGAACCGGACGGTCGCCGTTTTGCCCGAAAGTCACGCCGGTGAATCCGAGTTGCGAACGCTGCAAATACCACGCGCCGGTTGACGGGCGGAACACGGCGACATCGGCTTTACCGTCGCCGTCATAATCTGCCGGAACGGGAATGTCGGTTGCCGCGCCGAACGCGACGCCGGTGAATCCTAATTGAGTGCGCTGTAAATACCAAGTGCCGCCGCGAAAGACCGCGACATCGGTTTTACCGTCGCCGTCATAGTCAGCCGGAACGATTCGGTCGCCGTTCGCGCCGAAGGTTACGCCGGTGAAACCGTTTTGCGACTGCTGAAGATACCACGCGCCGGTTGACGGGCGGAACACGGAAACGTCAGCTTTGCCGTCGCCGTCAAAATCGAATTGGGCGCGTGCCGCCGGCGGCTGCGTCGTTGCGCCGCTCTGATTGACGGTAAAGGTTTGTCCGGCAATCGTCATTGTTCCGGTGCGCGCTGCGGTCGAAGTGTTTTGGGCGACCGTGAAATTGACCGTGCCGTTTCCAGAACCGCTCAGCCCGTTTGAAATCGAGAGCCAAGCCGGAGCGTTTGACGCGCCCGACCAAGCGCAGCCCGCTTGCGTCGTTACCGACACACTGCCGCCGCCGCCCGCCGCAGCAATGTTTTGGTTGCCCGGATTAATCGAATAATTACAGCTCGGAGCCGTGCCGGTCAGCTTCAGCGAATAACCGCCAATTGAAAAACTGTCGTATGTCGTAGCGGAGATGGTGTATGTTCCGGTCGCCGGTAAAGCGAATGTGCCGGTCGGCGGAATCCGCGAATCGCCCGCGCCGCCCGGATAATCGTCGTTTGAAGTGACCAAATCGCCGTTCGCGTCATACAAGTAAAGATAGGTGTCAATAAACTGCGCGCTCATTTCAATCACAATCGGCTGACCGGCAACGCCCGAAAATGTATAGCGATCGCTGTAGCGAAAATTGACGACACAATCGCCCGCCTGCAACGCGCCGTTAATCGTTTGATTGTAGGCGATAGGCGTGCCGCCGCCGCACGGGTCGGGCGCGGGATTACCGATGGCGTGGTCGAGCCTGATGCGTTTTTTCGTGACGTTGTTGCGCGGGTCGTTGATTGATTTGCCGGTCGAATTCAGTCGTTCGAGAATCTGCGTCACCGTTTCATTTGGATATTTCCCTCTCAAAACCGCCCACGCGCCCGCGACGTGCGGTGCCGCCATTGAAGTTCCCTGCGTGGCTTCGTAGCCGCCGCCCGGAACTGCCGACGTGATGAGTTGTCCGGGAGCGAGAATCGTCAAAAACGACGCGCTGTTGGAAAAACTCGAAATCGTGTCAACCGTTCCGGCGTCGCCGTCGTGCGTCGAACCGACGCTGATTGCCGACGAAATACAAGCGGGCGCGGCGAGTCCGTCCGAATAGCCGGAATTGCCCGAAGCGATAACCGTAGCGATGTTCGCGCTGCGAAGATTGTCAATCGCCGCTTTGTAAGCCGATTGCTGCGCGTCGCAGTTTGAAGTGTATTTGCCGCCGCCGATAGAAACGTTCACCGCGTCAATCGTGTAAGTGTTGCGCAGCGCATAAACTCTTTCCAGACCTCTGATTTGATCGGACGTGAAGCTCAAAGTGCAGCTTCCGCCGCCGCAATTTTCGCCGCTGAATTTCGAGAAAACCTGAATCGCAATCAAGTTGACATCACGCGCCACGCCGTAACGACCCAAATTATTCGCGCGTCCGCCGACGATGCCGGCGACGTGCGTGCCGTGCATACAACTGTCGGTGACGTTCATATCGCAGTTCAATCCCGAATTCGGCGCGGTCGAAGCGTTCGCGCCGCCCGGACACCAGCTCGTCGCGCCCTGCGCCGCGTCGGTCGTCGAATAACAGGCTTCGGAAACGACGCGCCCGCCAAAGAACGGATGATTTTTGTCAACGCCCGTATCCATCACGGCGACCGTGCGGTTCGCTCCCGAAAAACCGGCAGCCCAAGCCTGCGGCGCGCCGATTAGATTGATGCTTTCTTCGAGCGTCGGCGCAAGAGCTTCGTCCTCTTGAATGTGCGCGACGGCTTCGAGAGTTTTCATCGCTTCGAGCGCGGCAAGGTCAGCCGTCATTACGATGAACGGAATAAACTCGAACCGTTCGACGTTTGACACGCCGCGCCCTTCGAGTTGATTTAGCAAATCGTCCTGCGCTTGTTTGATTGAAGCGCGCTGCCGTTCGGCTTGCGCGTCGGTCATTCTGCCTTCCGGCTGAAACGCCGTTTTCACGCCGACAATAACGCGGACGTTTTTGTTTAAAGTTCGTGCCTTGTTTATCAGCGCGTCGAATGTCGTCGCCCGATTTTGCTCCGGCGTGATTGATTTGTTTTGTTCAACCGAAGCGTCGTTGGTCTGCGCGCTCGATGATGAAATGCCGGTGGCGACGAAGACGACGGCGCACAGGCAAAATAAAAAATAAAAGATATTTTTGGTTGATGATTTCATATAAAAATTCCTCCTTAAAGTTATGAATGGCGAATTAAATTTGCTTGATTTTTTGAGAGCAGAACGAATTGAAATTGCTCGCGCTAAAACGTCGCTCATTTGATAAGGCGGAAATTCGATGAGAATCGTGTCAGGCAATTTAGATTAATTTTCGGCAGGCTGGTTTTTGCCTCAAATTAAAAGCGAACAAGCGGCGAGAAAATCATTTTCTCGCCGCTTGTTCGCTTTGCTAAAAGTTATTTGGATTTTACTGTTCCAACAATTCCTTCGGAATTTGCCGGTCAACCGCCGGACGCTCCTTTAAATCGGTGATTTCCCACATCGTCAGAAAAATCGTCCGCGTGATGCTTTCCATCTTGGCGTAATCAATGCGGTCGGGTTCATCGTCCGCGCCGTGATAATCTTCGTGCGGACCGTCGAACCAAAAAACAATCGGGATATTGTTGAGCGCGTAATTGAAATGATCGGAGCGCGAGAAAAATTGCTCCGGGTCTTTCGGGTCGTCGTATTTGTAGTTGTAATTTAACTTCAAAAACGTATCGTTCGTCGCTTTTGTAATCGCGCCGAGTTTCGAACTCATCATCTCCGAGCCGATAACGTAGACTTCCTGTTCGCCCGTCAAATCTTTATTTCTGGGATTAGCATCGCCCGTTTTTCGGCTGCGCCCGATCATATCAATGTTAAGCTGCGCGACGACTTTTTTAATATCAACCGTCGGAAATTTATTAAAATACTCGCTGCCCCAAAGTCCTTTTTCCTCGCCCGCGTGCCAGACAAAAAGAACCGAGCGTTTCGGACGTTTCGCGGATTTCGCCAGCGCTTCAGCCATCGCTAAAACGGCGACCGTGCCTGAACCGTCGTCGTCCGCGCCGTTCCAGATTTTGTCTTCGCCTTTTGCGTCCGGTCTGACGCCAACGTGGTCGTAATGCGCGCCAACGGCGACCATTTCGTTTTTCAAAATCGCATCACTGCCTTCCCAAACAGCGACGACGTTTTGCGTCGAAACTTTCGCAATTTTCGATTGAACCGCGTAGCTTGCCGATTTGTTCAGGGCAAATGTCGGCAACGGCGCGTCGGCGTTCGACAGTCGAACGATTTCGGTTAAATTTGCAGCCGCGCCCTGAAACAAACTTTCCGCCGCGTCGCGTGAAATAACAAGCGTCGGAATGTTGCGACTTTTTGAAGTGCCGTCTTGCACGAATTTCTCGACCGCCGCGCTGCCGCGCTCGCGCTGTCGCCGCTCGGCTTGCCAGGCGTCTTCTGTTTCCGACGCAGTGATGATAATCAAACCCGCCGCGCCTTGTTCGCGAACGTAATCGAGCGGCATAATCCAATCGCTTCCGGCGTTACCGTATTTACCGGCGAACAAATCCTGAAAAGTCACGCCTGCCGGATACGTTTCGCCGCCGTTGTAAATGACGACGGTTTTGCCGCGTACGTCCAAGCCCTTCAAAGCGTCGAGATTTTTCGCCCTTATGCGCCAGCCGTTACCGGCGAAAACCAGCGGCGAAGCGGCGACGTTGGCAGCGATCGGATTGGCAAAGAAATCTCTGCCGTATCGAATCTTCTGCCCGCCGATTTGTAAATTCGTTTGCGCCGCATCGGTCGAGCGAACATTCAGCATAAATTTCTGAAGAAAAGTTTCGTCGTCGCCCGCCGGTTTGAAACCCCAACGCTTCAAATTCAGCGCGATAAATTTTGCCGTCGCGTCCAGCCCGCGCGAAGGCGTGTCGCGTCCTTCCATCTCGTCGGAGGCAACGTAATACAGATAATCTTTGAGCTGTTCGGCAGTGATCGCTGCTGCCGCGCGCCGCGCCGGTGAATTCGGTTTCGTCGCGGTTTGCGCCGAAACTGTTTGAAAGACAAATGCAAATAAAAGGAAAAATGTCAGTAGATTTTTTTTCATCACCGATTTTACGCAGGATTGTTTGAGATGGTTTCGCCGCCTTTGCCAATAACGGAGATTTTATGTCGGTCGGCGAGCGCGAGCATTTCCGCCTTATCAAAAATCAGAGTTTTTCGCGCCGTCAGACACAGACAGGTCGCGCCCGCTTTGATCATCGTTTCGATTGTCGGCAGACCGACGACCGGAACGTCAAAGCGCATATCCTGATTCGGCTTGGCGACTTTGACGACCGTTAGTTTCCCCTTCGCTAATTCTCCGGCGCGTTTTATCGTCGCGTCCGTTCCTTCCATCGCTTCGACGGCGACGCACGCTTTGGCGCGGACGACAATCGTTTGTCCTAAATCCAGGCGGGCAATTTCATTGGCGATTTTCAAACCGTATTCGATGTTTCCGCGCTCGGTTTCGTCGGGCTTTCTTTTCGTGAGAACACCTTCGGCGGCGAGTTGGTCTTGAATAAAATATGTCGAATCAATCAATTCAATGCGGTCTTTGGCAAGCTCGTCGGCGATTCCGCCAATCAGCGAATCGGTATTTCGGCGCGGCAAATTGTAAAGCATTTTCGCCATTCGCCAATCGGGAAACGCGCCGGAAAAAATCTGCACGTGCTTGACCTGACCAGCCATCATCGCCTGTTCAACGCCTTCGTTTTTAAAGAACGAAATCATTTTTCCGAGCTGCCCGATGCCGACCCAAATCACACGCTCGGCGATTTCCTCGATGCGTTTATCGGTTTCCTCTTTGATGGCGACGACTGCCAGAGACGCGCCTTGTTTTCTCGCGCCTTCGACGACGAGAAAAGGAAATTTTCCGTTTCCGGCAATCAAACCGAACTTCATAAATTTGCTTATCTGACGAGCGCGCTGAAAGTTTTCGCCTTTTGAATCGTGGTTTGCATTTCCAAATAATCCACGAGTTTCAGAAAATCCATTCGCGGGTAAGAATATCTGCCGACCGAGCGAAAGGCGAGCTGCGGTTTTGATTTATCGAAAATATGAAAGCCCCAATAAAGAAGCTGTTTGCTGAAACGAATCGCCACTTTTTCCGGGTTGATGTAATGGCAACGCTTGTCGCGCGTCATAAACTGTTCGAACTGCGAAGCTAGAATTTCGTTCAAAATGATGTTGCGGCTTTCCTCGTCTTTTTGCAGGCTGTTGATTAAAACAAAAAGGTGCGCCTTCGCATTTTCGCGGCGAATCTGATTAAAAGTCCGCTTGATAACGTCGGCGTTTTTGTTCACGCCGAGCGGATTCAAAGTCGTCGGCACAATGCAGTAATCGAATCGTCTGATGAACTCGACCGGATTCGCGTCGAATTCCGGGTTGCAGTCGCAAACGACAATGCGCGTTCCCTTGTAAGCCGTTTCGTCCCATTCGTCAGGACTCAAAACCGAAATCACCGAACCGAGTTTGCCGCGCGTCGCCGGAAGATATAAACCCTCGCCGAGCAGCTTTCGCATATTCTGCTGTCGGTCTAAATCAACCAGCGCAACATCGTAACCATTCAGCGCAAACGCGCCTGCCAGATGCGCGCTGACGGTCGTTTTGCCGACACCGCCTTTGCAGGTAAAGACGCCGACGTAAATCGTCTTGCCGCGTTCGTTGTCCGACGAATCAATCGTTTCGGTGTCCCAAACTAATTGATTGTCACGCAAAATCGCCAATCGCAAATGCTTGTATTTCTCCTCGCGCAGATGCGTATAAACCGAATTCGTAAAACCGCTGGTCGAGATGAAAAGCCCGCCCGTGAAATTTTCCGAATCGGAATGCGCCAGAAAATCGAGGAATTTTTCGATTTGTCCCAAGTGAACTTTCGCCCGCTGATTGCGAAGCTGTACGGCTAAATTTTCCGCGTCGTTATGAATTTCGAGGTCGTAATTTTTCTGTGTCTTCGGTGCCAGCCGCGCCGACCAATTGGCGCGGCGCAGCAAAAAAAGAGCCATCCTTTCGGTTTCGGTGGCTCGTTCGACAACGATTCTCCTTTTGCGGTCAGAGTCGGTCAGAACGTCGAGCATTTCCGCCCAACTCACTCTTTCTTTCGGCATCTTTGTGTTATTCCCCGAACGCTTCGAGAACTTCCGCAGCGTGTTCCTCAACTTTCACCTTGTCAAAAATTTTGACGATTTTTCCCTGCTCGTCAATTAAAAACGTCCGCCGCAAAACGCCCATATAGTTTTTGCCCATAAACGTCTTTTCACCGTAACTCGCGTAAGCATCGGCAACCGCGTGGTCGGTGTCGGCAAGCAGAGTGAACGGCAATTCGTACTTTGAAATAAATTTCTGATGCGATTTTTCGCTGTCGGTTGAAACGCCCAAAATTTTTATCCCGCGCTTTTCAAACTCCGCGAAGTTGTCGCGCAAGCTGCACGCTTCTTTTGTGCAGCCGGGCGTGTCGTCCTTCGGATAAAAATACAAAACAATTTTTTGACCGCGAAAATCTGAAAGTTTTACGTCCGCGCCGTCCTGATTTTTAACGGCAAAATCCGGCGCAGCATCGCCTTCTTTAAGCATAATTTCTCCAAATTCGTGTAATATGAAATTTATAGAAATTGTAACACGACGCGAGAAGAAAGATGAAAAAGCTGCCCGAAACAAAAGCCCTCAGCGAGCTGCACAAACTCAAAACGGCTTATCAGGAATTCATCCGAACCAACTATGAACCGCGCGCGGCAAGCTGCGAAACCTGCCCGACAAAAGGCGCGTGCTGTCTCGACGCGCATTTCGTCAACGTCCACATTTCAAAACTCGAAGCGGCGGCGATTCGGAAAACTTTAGAAAAATTAAGCGTCGAAAAGCAGCGCGAAATTTACGAACGCGCCGCCGCAACCGTCGAGAAATACGATTTAAAATCGCCGGGCGATACGTTTCGTAAAACATACGCTTGCCCGCTTTTTGAAACGAACGTCGGCTGTTTGGTTCATCAGGAAGGAAAACCCGCGCCGTGCATTTCTCACGCCTGTTACGAAAGAAAGGAAGATTTGCCGCCGGAAAAATTTCAGACGGCAATCGAAGTTCAAATTGAAAGATTGAACCGGAGAACTTACGGAAAAGATTCGATGTGGCTGCCGCTTCCCGTATGGCTTGAGTTGATTAAGTAAAATAAAATCTGGCGAAATAATAAAGAATCGGCGCGCTGAACAGCAGACTGTCCAGCCGATCAAGAAGTCCGCCGTGACCGGGCAAAAAATTTGCCGCGTCTTTCACGTCCGCGCCGCGCTTCATCGCGCTTTCCGCCAAGTCGCCGACGACACCGACAATCGCCATCACAATCGCCAGCGGAATCGAAAATTGATACAGCAGTTCGGGGAAAAATAAAAAGGTCGAGAGCGCGGCAAAACCTGCGCTGAACAGAATGCCGCCCGCTAAACCTTCCCAGGTTTTGCCGGGACTTATCTTGGGCGCGAGTTTATGCTTGCCGAAATTTTTGCCGACGAAATACGCGCCCGCGTCCGCGCCGAAATTGACGGCGAAATAATATAAAAGAAGTTTGCTGGAAAGACCCGCGTCAAAACCGACGCGCGTCGCCACCAGAAAGCCGCCGAGGAAAACGACGTATAAAACTCCCGTAAAAGTCACGCCGATGCCAGTCAACATTTTGGTAAAATCCTTTTGAAACCGAAACATCTGCGTCGCCAGAATTAACATTAGAAAAAACGCGACGGTTAAAACGAGCAAATCGGGCGCGTTTTTCGGCGCGTCGAAAACGAAGGCGACAAAGAGAGCCGCCGCGCCGAGAAAAGCGATTGAAGCATCAGCTTTGAGTTCGAGTTTTTTCGTTATCGAAAAAAATTCAAACAATCCGGCGGTCAAAGCAAATGCGGCAATCAAAACGAAAAGCCAGCTCGCCTGCGGATATTGCGGCAAAAAATACGGCAGCACGATTGATAAAATTAAAATTGGCAACGCGATGAGCGCGGTTAAAAGGCGACTTTTCATTTGCGATTGGCGATTTTAGATTTGCGATTTTTCAGCCATACTTTACCAGCTATCTGGAAATCAAGTTTTAACTTGACAGACAAAAAATCGCAAATCTAAAATCTAAAATCTAAAATTCACTTGATTCCGCCGAAACGCCGCTCGCGTTTTTGGAATTCGATAATCGCTTCAAAAATATCGGCGCGGCGAAAATCGGGAAACAAGGTTGGCGTGACGTAAATCTCGCTATACGCCAACTGCCAGAGCAGAAAGTTGGAAATGCGGAATTCGCCGCTCGTTCTGACGAGCAAATCAACTTCGGGCAAATTGTGCGTGTAAAGATTGCGTTCAATATCTTCCTCGCGCAAATTCTCAATCGAATCGCCGTTTGCAATTAAAGATTGCGCGGCGCGTTTCGCGGCTTTGACGATTTCGGCGCGTCCGCCGTAATTGAGCGCGACGCTCAAAATCGTTCCGGTATTTTTCGCGGTGTAATCCATCGCCGCCGCCAGTTCTTTCTGCAAATCAGCGGATAAACCTTTGATGTTGCCGATTGCCTGAAAGCGAATGTTGTTCTGATGAACGGTTTTCAATTCCTTTTTCAGATACAGTTTGAGCATCTGCATCAAGCCGGAAACTTCGTCTTCGGGACGCTTCCAATTTTCGGTCGAAAAAGCGTAAAGCGTGACGGCTTTAATTTCGAGCCGAGCGCAAGTATCGAGAATCGAGCGAACCGATTCCGCGCCCGCTCGGTGTCCGAAAATCCTTGGCTTGCCGCGCTGTTTCGCCCAGCGACCGTTGCCGTCCATAATAATGGCGACGTGCTGCGGCAGACGCGCTTCGTCAATCACCGCGAGCAATTCGGCTTCTCTTGAATTGGGTTTAACGACCTTCGCAAAATTCTCGCGCATTCTACAAATTTCTTTCCTCGACGTTAACAATCGCTTCGCGGTTTATCGTGCCGTAAACGTGCGGATAAATCTCGCCGCCCGTCGAAGGTTCTTCGACGAATTTTGACGTTAATTTGCCCGTTTCGATTTCGAGCAGCAAAACCTTTTTCGCGTCCTTGTAGTAACGATTCAAAACTTGGTTAAGCTGTTCGGCATAGCTGCAATGAATGAAGCCTTCACCTTCTAAACTGCCCGCTTCGTAAAAATTTTCGTTTTTGAATTTCTCCCAAACTTCGGGTAGAACGATGTGATAAATTATCATTCCGAATCTTCGACCGCCTTTTGCAACTCTAAAAATTTATTTCGCACGTAAGGATTTAACCGCCCGGCAAATTCGGCGTTCAGATTTTTCACTTTGACCAATTCCTGCACATCAGCTAAATCTTTAAGACGGTGCGGCGCGGTCATTCCCGACGCGAGTTTTAATTCGATAAGCGTTTCCAATTTTAAAGTCTTTACGCCGTCAATCTCGATTTGATTTTCTGTCGGGTCGGGAAATTGAACCGGCTTCGCTTTCCCGTCGCCCGGAAATTCGCCGCTCGTGATTATCTCGATGGTGACGTTTTCTTCGGTGGTTCTAAATTTTTTCGTCGCGCCTTCAAACGCCGGACGATAACCGCGCCCAATCAACAGGTTTCTAAATTTCTCCAAACCTTCCCGCGATAAAAGCAAATCAATATCTTCGGTAAAACGCCGGTAGCCGTGTTGGTTGAGCGCAACCGCCCCGATGACGCTGTAATCAATTTGATGCGTTTCCAAATCTCGCGTGACGCGCCGCAAGGTTTCGTTCAAAATTCCTTCGCCCATAAAAAATCGCAAGCCTTCCTGATAAGCGGAAACCGGAGAAGCGATAGTTTGCTCGAAATCCATATTCATTCGTAATCAACTTTCATCAGCGTCAAGCCGCACGCGGGCGCGGTGTTGCCCGCCAAATCTCGGTCGCCCGTGACGATTGCCGTCTGAATTGTATCAAAATCTTTTTCGCCGCGCCCGACTTCGAGCATTGTGCCGACAATCGAGCGCACCATATAACGCAAAAATCCGTTGCCGGAGATGCGAAACTCAATGATTGAAGAATTGGCGCGAGCGTCCCAGATTGATTCGACCGTAAAACTTTTCACCGTGCGAACGCGGTTTTCGACATCCGAACGCGCGGCGGAAAACGCCGTCCAATCGTGTTCGCCCAAAAACAAACGCGCCGCGTCGTTCATCTTGCCGACATCGAGAAATCTGCCTTCGTGATGCGCGAACCGTAACCAGAACGGCGACATCACCGGCGCATTGACGACGCGGTAAACGTAGTGTTTCGTCTTGGCGGAAAAACGGGCGTGAAAATCGTCCGCTGCCGCAGTCGCCGCCATTACGCGCACGTCGCGCCAGATATTGCCGTTAATCGCAATCCGCAAACGGTCGGGCGTAAAATCTCGATTTAAACGCACGTTGGCGACCTGACCTTCAGCGTGAACGCCCGTGTCGGTGCGACCCGAACCGACGATTTTGACTTCCGCATCTTCAAGAAGCGAAACGGTTCGTTCGAGTTCGCCCTGCACGGTTCGCAAGCCTTCCTGCACCTGCCAGCCGTGAAAATCCGTGCCGTCGTATTGTAAAAGTAAGCGATAATTCATTCTGGTAAAAAATTATTCAGAGGCAGGTTTCGGGTAAAGCAATTCAAATCGTTCGCAGTTGACGAGCATCGTGTTGCTCGGCTCTTTATGAATTTCAATCGAGCGGCGCGAGAAATAATCCCAGTGAACTTCGCGCCAATAGTCGAGGCTTTGGTCGCCTTCGCCTTCGTCAAAGGCGAATTGTTCGTCAACTTCGTTAAACGGCACGACGCGCAGTTCGGTTGTGCGGAGAACGCAGCGCGGAACGCCTTCGTAATCGGTGACGACGCTGTAACCGCCAACTATCGGCTCATCTTCGGGCTTGTCTTCGTATTCCCAAAAGAGCGAAGCGGTCGCCGTTTTTTTACCTTGCAGAACCAAACTGCAAAGTTCTTCGGCATCTTCGCTGCCGAAACCGAAATACCAAACCTGATACGGTTCATCAGGATTTACATCAGGGTGTGCCGCGCAAAACTCTCGCCAAAATTTTTCGACTGAATCGGATTTCTTCATTTTCTGCTTCCCGGCTTAATCGCTTCGCCATCGCCGCGCTCGCACAGCGGGCAATTTTCCGGTTTGTAACTCGGAACTTCTAAACTCACTAAGGCAATCCTCGGAACGCCGACTTCAGCCGCGCCGCCGGAGCGGTCAATTATCGAAGCCGCCGCGATAACTTTCCCGCCGCGCGTTTCCAGAGCCGCGATACATTCGCGCGTCGAACCGCCGGTCGTGATAACGTCTTCGACAACTAAAATTCTTTCTGTTTCCTTAATCGAAAAACCGCGCCTGACGGTCATCACGCCGTTTTCGCGTTCCGTCCAGACGAAGCGAACGTTCAACGCTTTGGCGACTTCGTAACCGATGACAAGACCGCCGATGGCAGGCGAGGCAACAGTTTCGATTCGTTCGTGGGTGTAATTTTCGGCAATCGCTTTGCCGAACTTTGCCGCGTCGAGCGGATACTGCAAAGCGAGCGCGCATTGCAGATAATTCGGGCTGTGCAAACCGCTCGACAAAACGAAATGTCCTTCGAGCAGCGCGTTCGTCTGGCGAAAATGCTCTATGATTTGATTCGAGTTCATCTGCTTTTTATCCGAGAATCGGTCTTGGGTCGTAATAACCGAAGGCTTCGACGATTTCACCGTTGCGAATGCAAAATTTTTCCAAAATCGGAATCGTGCCGAACTCCGTGTCAGCCGTCCAATGCGTGACGACGTAATCGCCCTCGCAGACGTGCTGAACGATTTCGACCGCGTTTATCGCGGGCAAAAACCCGGACAAAAACGCGCGAAAATTCTCCGCGCCCGCGCCTGTTCCCGCTATCGAATCTTCAAATTGCAAATCGTCGGCAAGCGGCGCGAGCGACAAATCTCTCGTTCTCAAAGCATCCAGAAATTTTTCAACCGCTGCGATATTTTTCTCTTTCATACGCTCGTAATTTCGACAATCGTTTCGCATCTGATTGGCGATTTCGTTTTTTCTCGCTAAAATAGCCTGAGATGCCGCCTTATCGTAACTTAATTTCAGATTCTCTACTAATCAGCGAAACGATTCAACTGCTGCAATCGGTCGGCGGGCGCGCCTCCGCCGTTAAAGTGGTTGATTACATAATGAAAATCAATCAACCCGCGCCTGATTTAGCGAAATTGCTCGTCGCTGATTTGGTCGAAACCGACCCGCGTCTTCATTTAAATGAAGACACTCTCGAATTGATTGAAACGGATTTTGAGCGGCGCGAGTTCGCCGAAACCGATTTCGTTGTTTTCGATTTGGAAACGACCGGCGCGAAAACGCCGCCGTGCCGCATCACGGAAATCGGCGCATATCGCGTGCGCGGCGGAAAGATAATCGAAGAATTTCAAACGCTCGTTAATCCCGAAACACCGATTCCGCTTTTCATCACGCAGCTCACCGGCATTTCAAATGCGATGGTTAAAAACGCGCCGAAGTTTTGCGAAGTCGCAACGGACTTTCTGGATTTTATCGGCGATTCGGTTCTCGTCGCCCACAACGCGCATTTCGATATGCGGTTTTTGAATCACGAAATCGGCAGAGTTTATGCGAATTATCGCGTCGGAAACCCTTCGCTCTGCACGGTTCGACTGTCGCGCCGTTTAAATCAAAACGTCGAAAATCATCGTCTCAGAACGCTCGCCGATTATTACCGCGTCGCGCTCGTCAACCATCACCGTGCATCGGACGATGCACACGCGACCGCGCATATTTTTATCAACCTGCTCGAACAACTGCAAACTCACGGCGTGAGAGATTTGGCGGCGGCGCGAAAATTTAAGTTTTAAAGTTAAGAAATTTTTATGTCAGACAACGCACAATTACAACCGATTAACCAACAAAACCTCGATATTCGCTCAACCGCGCGCGAGGAAATGAATCTTTTTCCGCTCGACACTTTCAAATACGAATTTGTAGGGAAAGAGATTTGGATTGATTTTGAGATTCCCGAATTCACGGCGATTTGCCCGTTCTCGGATTTCCCGGATTTCGCCACTATCAAACTGAAATACGTGCCGAACGAACGCTGCATCGAACTGAAAAGTTTGAAACTTTATATTAACTCGTTCCGCGAAGTAAAGATTTTTCACGAACATTTGATGAACGTCATTCTCGAAGATTTCGTAGCGGCTTGCGACCCGCTGCGCGTCGAATTGGAAGGCGATTTTAATGTGCGCGGAAATATCAAAACCATCGTGCGAGCGAGCTACGCGAAGTAAAAAAGGTAAAGGTGATTATTCAACTTTACCTCTGCTTTTAATGCGCTAATACTTGCGGCTGTATCATAAGATGTTTGTCGCAGGCGTGTTCGACGAGTTGGCTTATTTTTGTTTCGAGTCGGTTTATTTTCGCCAAACCTGCGTTGGTGACTTCGGAAACGATTAGAAACCGCGCTTTTTCCAAATAGCTCTGTTCGCGTAATGAAAGTTTTTTCTCGTGACTTAAAAAGGTAAGTTTTTTCAGAACGTCCGCTGCTTGGAAAACGTCGCCCGATTGCAGTTTGTAGCTGAACTCGCGCGAACGCGCTTTCCAATCCGGCGAAACTTCGTCGAAATCGGCGGCAAGCGCGTCAACCAGACGGCGATATTGTTTAATCGTAATTATCGGACGAATGCCGACGGTTTCGGCGTTCGCCGTCGGAACGAAAATCACCGAATTGTCGCTCAAAACCCGCAGAGCATAGAACTTCATTAGCCTCTCACCAATTTTCTTTCGCTCGATGTCTTCAACCAAACACGCGCCTTGATTCGGATAAGCAACCTTCTGTCCAACGCTCAATTCCATAATCATTTCTCCGTTCGATGAAAAATGAGAAACGAGTCGGCAACCGCCGCTTCGCGTTTATAGAAAAATCTGATGGGATTTTTATGATAACACGGAAACAGTCGCTGGCGGCAGTCAGCATTTAGCAGGAAAAACAGAATACAGCAAACGCAGACTTCGTGCCGTTGCCGACTGCCGACTTACTCGCGCGGCAATTCGATGGAGAACGTCGAGCCTCTGCCTAAAACGGAAGTGACGGAAACTTCGCCGCCGTGCAGCCGCGCCAGATGTTTGACGATTGCCAAGCCTAAACCCGTGCCGCCGATTTCACGCGAACGGGCGCGGTCTGTTCGATAAAATCGCTCGAAAATTCTTTGCAGATGTTCGGCGGAAATGCCTTCGCCCGTGTCGCCAATCGAGATAATATCCGTTTCATCTTTGCTCTCGAATTCGACCGTTACGCTTCCCGCCTTTTGATTGAATTTGACGGCGTTGTCAATCAGATTCGTCAGCATTTGTTCGAGCCGAACGGCATCGGCGAAAACACTTGTTTCCTTCGGCACTTCGTTTTTCAGCTTGATACGAAATTCCTTTGCCTTGCCCGAAAGATTGGTGAAAACTTCTTCGGTCAGCGCATGTAGATTAACTGGTTTAGGACTGAGCGCGATGCCGCCCGATTCGATAAACGAGAGTTCGAGAATATCGTCAATCAGATGGTGCATTCGCTGCGCGTTTTTGCGAATCACGCCTAAAAATCTCTGGTTGTTTTCTTCGTCGTTAATCGCGCCGTCTTCGAGAGTTTCGACGAAGGCGAGAATCGAAGTAAGCGGCGTGCGGAGTTCGTGCGAAACATTCGAGAGAAATTCCTGACGAACTCGTTCAAGCCGTTCAATCTGCGTGATGTCGTAGAAAATACCGATTGCGCCCTTCACTTTGTCGAATTCAATCGGCGCGATATGCACGTCGTATTTGCGCCGCTCAGCGGTCGGAATTTCCAGTTCGACATCCGAAGATACACCGTCCTGGAGAGCTTTGCGAAACGCTTCGTGCAAAGACAAATCGCGCACGACTTCGCTGAGGCGTTTGTCTTCGAGCGCGCCGTTGCCGCGCGCGAAAGCGTTATAAGCCGCCTGATTTGAGGCGAGAATGCGCGTGTCTTCGCCGACGACAATCACGCTCTCGCGCATCGCCCGCAAAATCTCGCTCAAAATCGGGCGTGAAGATTTTTCGTTGGATTCTCTGCCGGAAAACCAGCCGGTTAGAAGACTCATTAAACTTATTTCAATTCGATAAAACGGTAACCCACGCCGACGACCGTTTCGATGCAGTTGCCGCAGTCGCCGAGCTTTTGGCGCAGGCGGCGAATGTGAACGTCGAGCGTGCGCGTGTCGCCGAAATAGCTGTAGCCCCAAACATTGTCGAGCAGATTCTGGCGCGTCGCCACTCGTCCCGCGCTTTTTATCAGGTGCGTGAGCAGGGCAAATTCCTTGCGCGTCAGTTTCACGTCCGCGCCCTGACAAATGACGCGCATATCTCCGAAATCAATCGAAAGCTGCGCGTCTTCGTAACGCTGCACGGTTTCCTTTTCGACGCGCCGCAGAACCGCGCGGACACGCGCCACAACTTCCTTGACGGAAAACGGCTTGACAATATAATCGTCCGCGCCGAGTTCGAGTCCGGCGATTTTATCAATCTCGGCGGCTTTTGCCGTCAGCATAATTATCGGCGTTTTTTCCGTCAGCGGTTCGCGCCTGAGACGGCGGCACAGTTCCATTCCGCTCATTCCGGGCAGCATCAAATCGAGAACAATCAAAGAAGGCGGATTTTTCTCGTCGAGCGCGAGCCGCAAACCTTTCTCGCCCGATTCGGCAACGACCGGACGAAAGCCTTCGCGCTTAAAATTGTATTGCAGACTCTCGGCAATATCCGCGTCGTCTTCGATAATCAGGATTTCTTGCAACATATATTGATTTTTGATTTTTGATTTTTGATTTTTGATTGGAAGCGGAAAATCATTTGTTAAATTTTTGCGAAGCAAAATCCCGAACCAATCAAAAATCAAAAATCAAAAATCAAAAATTTCCTATTGGTGTTTAATAAAAACTGCTTCCTTCATATAAACCGTGAGTTCGCAAACGTCTTTGACGTAATCGCCGATGCGTTCCAGATTTTTGGCGACAAATAAAAGTCTGGCGAGACGAATTGATTTCGCCGCGTCCTTCGACATCATTTCCATCAAATCAGCAACCAGCCGGTCGTAGATTTTATCAACTTCCGCGTCTTTGGCAATCAATTGTCTGGCTCGTTCCGAGTCGTTTGAAGTAAAAGCGTCGAGCGCGGATTGCAGCATTTCCAGAGCGCGTTCCGCCA
This sequence comes from uncultured Pyrinomonadaceae bacterium, assembly GCA_965365505.1. Taxonomy (GTDB): domain Bacteria; phylum Acidobacteriota; class Blastocatellia; order Pyrinomonadales; family Pyrinomonadaceae. Next base: position 20,803 of record CBDUBY010000017.1, read on the forward strand.
TCTGGTCGAGTTCGCCGTAATTTTTCAGTTCCGGCTCGTCGTTTAATTCGAGAGCGGCGCGCGCGATGCTCGTCGCGTGGTCGGCAATTCTTTCTAAAACCGGCGTGATTTTGAAAATCGAAATCACCATCCGCAATTCGCGGGCGACCGGACGACGAAGCGTTAAAACTTCGACGCTCAAGCGGTCAATTTCGAGTTCGAGCCGGTCAATTACGCGGTCGTTTTCGATGACCTGATTGGCAACATCGCTGTCGCGCTGCGTGAGCGCGTGCATCGCTCTTTGCAAAGCAAGTTCCGTTTCGCCGCCCATCAATAAAAGTCTGTCGCGCAATATATCGAGTTCGCGCTCCAAAAGTTTTCTCTGCTCCATTAAATAGAAATGTAGAACAAATCCGGCGATTATAAAAGCGCGAATTCTTAACTTGAATGTTAATAATAGACGGAAGATTTTAAGCTGATGTGAACGGCAGGTTAACAAGATGTTAAATTAAGCGAGAAGCGAAGCACCGAAAAGTGAAAAGGCAGTCTGACCTTAAATTTATCTGCTCAACTTCCACTTCATCAAAGCTCTTTCGGGCGAATCAAAATGCGCAAATCACCTTTTGCTTCGTTTAGCTCGCTCCAGCTTTCAATCGGAACGTCAACGACAGCTAATGCGGCGGTCGGCATCGGCTCGATTTTCGCGGTCAGAAATCTGACTAAACCTTCAAATGCCGGATTATGTCCGACAATCAAAATCGAGCTGAAATCATCGCTTTGTTCTTCGAGAACTTCAATCAATCTGGCTGGCGTGGCTTCGTAAATGCGCTCGTCGAAATTTATTCTGCCGTCGAATTTCGCCGCTTCTTTAACCAGTTCGGCAGTTTCTTTGGCGCGTGTCGCGGGCGAGCTTAAAATCAAATCCGGCACGAATTTATTTGACCGCATCACGCCGCCCATCAAAGGCGCGGCTCGCCGACCGCGTTCGTTCAGCGGTCGTTCAAAATCGGATAAATCCTGATTATCCCAATTCGATTTGGCGTGGCGCAAGATAAAAAGTGTTTTCATATTTCAGACAATTCCGATCTAACCCACTTCGTGCAGCACAATCGGGCGCGGCTTGGCAGTCGCTTTCAGCATCGAGTAAATTTTCTTTTTCAATTTTTTGTTCTTGCGAACGCCGATTAAAATATCGCTGATTGATAAAATGCCGACCAGTTCGCCGTCCGCGCCGACAACTGCGAGGCGTTTAATTTGATTTTTCCGCGCTTTTCTCAAAACCGCTTCAATTTTATCGTCCGCCGCGCAAACGATTGGCTCGCCTTTTATTAAATCTTTCGCCCGCACGTCCGACGCTTTCCGGTTGCGGGCGACGATTGCCAGACACAAATCGCGGTCGGTCAACACGCCGACAATTCGTTTATCTTCATCAACAATCGGCACGATGCCGCAATCGCGCCGCAACATCAATTCGGCGACTCGCATCAGATTATCTTCCGCCGAACAAAACCCGACATCCGATTTCATCAAGTCTTTAACTCGCATAAATTACCCGCACAAAACCGCGCCGCCGTTGATGTTCAAAATCTCGCCTGTAATGTGCCGCGACCAATCCGACAGCAGAAAACAAATCGAAAGCGCAACGTCGTCGGTCATCGCCATTCGCTGCAAAGGAATTGATTTAATAACGCCTGCTTTGTAATTTTCGTCTTCAAATACAGGACGCACCATCGCCGTTTCAATCCAGCCGGGCGCGACGCAGTTGACGCGAATCTTCGGACACAGTTCCGACGCTAACGCTTTCGTAAAAGAAATCTGCCCGCCTTTGGATGCCGCGTAGTTGGAAAAATTCGCTTCGCCGCGCTGTCCGGCAGTCGAAGAAACCAACACAATCGCGCCGCTCGGCTGTTTTTTGATATACGGCACACAAGCCTTCGTCATCGCCCACGCCGCTTTCAGATTCGTGTTCAAAACCTTGTTCCACGTTTCTTCCGACATCTCTTCAATCGGCGCGCCTTCCCAGATTCCGGCGTTCAAAACGAGCAAATCAATCCGCCCGAACTTTTCGATGGTTTTCTGCGCCAAATTCTGCGCGTTCTGCCATTCGGAAACATCGCCCTGCACCGCAATCGCCTCAACGCCGAGTTCCTTGCACAACGCGACGACGTTGTTTGCCTTGTCTTCTTCCTTCAAATAATTGACAACAATGTTCGCGCCCGATTCCGCCAGCCTTAAGGCAGTCGCGCGTCCAACGCCGCGACTCGCGCCGGTGACGATAGCGGTTTTGCCTTGAAATAAATTGTTCGGAAGTTTGATTTCGACAGGTTTCTCGCTCATAGAATTTTCCTTGCGAATCTTTCCTGCGATTCGCAAAAATTCAGATGTATTTTCTAACAAAAACTTTGTGTTATAAAATATGCCTTAATTTCGCCGAAATCACAAAAATTCTATGAACGACCAAAATCTTCTCGAACATCAGCCAATCGCGTGGACACCGACCGCCGACATAATCGAACGCGCACAGCTAACAAAATTTATGCAACAAGTCGGCGTTGCGACTTTCGACGAGCTTTATCAATTTTCGATTAACGACGTGGAAGAATTCACCGCCGAAGTTTTGAAATTCCTAGATATAAAATTTAATCTGCCATACGAAAAACTGCTCGATACATCCGACGGCGTAGAATTTCCAAACTGGCTCAAAGGCGCAGGCTTGAACATCACGGAAATGTGTCTCGACCGCTGGCAAACCGACGAAATGCGCGACCAACCCGCGATAATTTGGGAAGGCGAAGAAGGCGCAACGCGAACTTTAACTTACGCCGAACTATTGAGCGAAGTAAAAGAATGTGCGGCAAGTATGCGAAATGTCGGCTTGGGTAAAGGCGATGCCATTGGAATGCATATGCCGATGGTTCCCGAAACAGTTATTGCGCTTTTATCTATTGCGCGAATCGGGGCAATCGCAGTTCCTGTTTTTTCAGGTTACGGCGTTGAGGCAATCGTCAGCCGCTTAACTAATATTAAGGCAAAAGGATTATTTACTTGTGATGGTTTTCCGCGCAGAGGTAAAACTTTTGACGCTTTGGCTGTAATTGATGAAGTTTTGGCAAAAGTTAAGACAATTAAAAGAGTTTATCGAGTTCCAAGAGATATAACACGATGGGAATGGACGGATTTTTGGAACGAGGGCGAGCCGGACGTTGAAAAACTTTCCAAAATCGAACCGACGCTCGCCGAAGACCCTTTAATTATTCTTTACACATCAGGCACGACCGGCAAACCGAAAGGCATTGCCCATACGCACGCTAGTTTTCCGATCAAAGCGGCGCAGGATATGGCTTTCGGGACTGATGTCGGGGTTGGAACCAGAATTAGTTGGATAACGGACATCGGTTGGATGATGGGACCTTGGCTGATTTACGGGGCGTTGATTAACGGCGCGACGATTTGCCTTTATGACGGCGCGCCCGATTATCCGAATGCCGATAGAATGTGGGAATTTGCCGCGAAACATCGAGTCGAAATTCTCGGAATCTCGCCGACGCTCGTTCGCGCACTCGCCACGCACGGCGACGAATTGCCGAAAAAGCACGATTTATCTGCTTTGAGAGCGTTCGCTTCGACGGGCGAGCCGTGGAATCCCGCGCCGTGGTGGTGGTTGTTTGAAAAAGTCGGCGATTCAAAGTTGCCGATTATCAATTATTCGGGCGGCACGGAAATCTCCGGCGGAATTTTGATGAACAACCCGCTCGTCCCGATAAAACCGTGCGGATTTTCCGTGCCGTGTCCGGGAATGGACGCGGATATTTTGAACGACAAAGGCGAAACCGTCGGCGCAAACGAAGTCGGCGAACTCGTGATTAAAAAACCGTGGATTGGAATGGCTCGCGGCTTCTGGCAGGAACGCGAACGCTACTTGGAAACCTATTGGTCACGCTTTGAAAACATCTGGGTTCACGGCGATTGGGCGATGCGAGACGCGGACGGACATTGGTTTATTTTGGGACGCTCGGACGACACTTTGAAAGTCGCGGGCAAGCGCGTCGGACCCGCCGAAGTCGAATCGCTTTTAGTCGCGCACGAAGCAGTCACCGAAGCCGCCGTCATCGGCATACCCGACGAAATCAAAGGCACAGCAATGGTCGCGTTCTGCGTCCTACGGAACGCTGACATCCTGTCGGCAATGAGTGCGGAGCGCGAAAAAACAACTGATGAACTCAATGAAACAAATCAATCATTGCCATCTGATGACGAAGATGCCAGCAAGATGCTGGCGTTCCAACTGAAAACACTCGTCGCCAAAGATATGGGCAAACCGCTCGCGCCGTCGAAGATTCATTTCGTCGCCGCCTTGCCGAAAACGCGCAACGCGAAAGTTATGCGGCGCGTGATTCGCGCCGCTTACTTGGGCGAAGACGCGGGCGATTTGTCAGCTCTCGAAAATCCGCAGGCGGTCGAGGAAATAAGAAATATACGTTAGACAGGCGCATTACAAAAAGTCAATGAACAGAAAAGAAATGCTTTTTTAAGCCGCAGATGCACACTGATAGACACAGATTTATAAGCAGATTTTAACTGCATTCATCTATGTGCATCCGCTGTTTCATTTCTTCCGACATTACTTTACTGCTTTAATACCAAAAAATTTCACGTCCTATTAAATTTTTTGCTGCTATTTCCCGTTTATGTATGTAAGAATACGTAAAACCAAAAATTTACACAGAGAAAATTATGAAATTACAAAAGTTTGTATTTATCGCAGCGTATTTATTTCTGGCGGTTTTCTTCGGTTCGAGCGCGGTTCGGGCGCAAAGCGATTGCGTGGTGCGCGACGATTTTAACCGCGCCGACGGCACGGATATGGGCGCGAATTGGACGGAAACGAACGGAAATCTTTCCATTCTCAATAATCGCGCCGTCGGAACGAACAACAGTGCGATGAGTTTTACCGGCGCGACCGCCGGCGATAAAGCCTGCGTCGAGGTTTATGCCGCTGCTTCGGGAGTGCAATTCGGCGCAGTTTATCTGAAATGGACATCCATCAATGATAATCTTTCCGTGAAAGTGCAGGACACTGACAGCAACGGCAATTTTGATAGAATTTTCTTCACACAAAGCGGTTTAATTTATAACCAAGCCTGTCAGGGCGGACTTCCAATTTCAACGCCGTTCACCTCCGCCCGTTTGAGCGTTTATTTAGACGGCACGACGCTCAAAGCCGACCTTGACACGAATTTTGACAATATGACCGATCAAAGTTATTCGTGCGCAAACGCACCGGCGAAAAGCGGCACGAGCGTCGCACTCGGTTTTTTCGGCGGAACTGCGCTCGGTAATTTCAGAACTCCGCCAAGCACACTGACGGTGACGAAAACTGCCGACACCAACGACGGCACCTGTGATGCCGATTGTTCTCTGCGCGAAGCGATCGCGGCTGCCGCGTCGGGCGACACGATTGAATTCGCCTCGCCGCCTTTTCAACGTCGCGCAAACGATTGTCATCAACGGTCAGCTTGTCATTGACAAATCGCTGACCATCACGGGCAGAGGCGCGAATCTGACGACAATTCGCAATGTCGCGGCGGTAAGCGAGACGAGCCGCGTTTTTCTAATTAACAGCGGCACGACGGTCAATTTGTCGGGAATGACGATCACCGGCGGAAACGTCACTAACGATGTTTCTTCAGTAAGCGATTTAGGCGGCGGAATTAACAATAGCGGAACGCTCACGATAAACTGTGCTGTAACCGGAAACATCAATGCCAATATCGGTAACATTGCTGGCATCGGTCCCGGCGGCGGCGGTATATACAGCGGCGACGGCTCTTCACTAACGATCATCGGCAGCACCATCTCCGGAAATACTTCCAGCAGAAGTATCGGCGGCGGGATTAATAATAGAGGCATGCTGACAATAATCAACACAACCATTTCAGGCAATTCCGCTTCGGTCGCCGGCGGCATTCACACGATCACAGCGACTCTTACTAACTCCACCATAACCGGTAATTCCTGTTCTTCGGCAGCTCTTGGAGGTGGGGGCGGCATCATCAGCGCCTCGCCATTTAGCGCGCGTAACACGATCATCTCCGGCAATACGGCACCAAGCAATCCCGACGTAAGCGGTACGCTGAATGTTAATGAAAACAATTTAATCGGCGGCGACGCGAGACTGCTGCCTTTAGGCAACTACGGCGGCGCGACACAGACGCACGCGCTTTATCCCGATTCTCCGGCGATCAACGCGGGTAATAATTGTGTGTTGGCGGCAAACGGCTGCAGCACGAATGTTCCGCCGACTGCTTTGACCGCCGATCAGCGCGGACGAGCCAGAGTGGGACAGGTGGACATCGGCGCGTTTGAACTGAACAACTCGCAAAACGGCGGAAATTTCCGCATTCTGCTGCCCGCCGGCACGCGAGGCAGCGAATATTCTTACACGCTCTTCCAAAATAGCGGCGCGCTCACCTATACGGCGAACGGTTTGCCGCCCGGCATCGTTCTCTCAAACACGAGCGGAGTCGTGCGACTTTCCGGCACGCCGACGCAGAGCGGCGCATTTGATTTTTCGGTGACGGCTTCGGACGGCATAAACTCGAACGTCACCGATTACTCGCTGATTATTCAGCCGAGCGGGTCGGCGTTGACTTTTACCGTGACGAAGATTGCCGATACAAACGACGGCGTGTGCAGCGCTGCGGACTGCTCGCTGCGCGAAGCGATCCAAGCGGCTGAATCCGGCGAGACAATCGCTTTTTCCGCGCTCTTTAATTCGGCGCAGACAATTACGCTCGCGCTCGGCGAATTGGTGATTAACAAACCGCTGACCGTCAACGGCACGGGCGCGAATTTGCTGACCGTTTCCGGCAACAACGCTTCGCGCGTTTTGAATATCTTTCAGGCAGGCACGGTCGCCTTAAACAATTTGACGGTTACGCGCGGCAGCACCGACAACGGCGGCGGCGTTGTTATCAACAACACGATTGTCAACCTCAATAACTGCGCCGTCACGGGCAGCGCGGCGACGGGACTCGGCGGCGGCATTTTTAATGTTCAGGGAACGGTTAACCTGACCAATTCAACCGTTTCCGGCAACGCCGCAGCAATCGGCGGCGGCATCGCCAACGGCGGCGCACCGAGCCTTTTGAACGTCACCAACTCGACCATTTCCGGCAACGTCAGCAACGGACTCGGCGGCGGCGGAATCTTTGCCAGCGGCGCGGTCACGGTCATCAACTTGACCATCACAAATAATCGCGCCTTGGGCGACGGAGTAAATTCAGGCATCGGCGGCGGCATCTCGAACTATACGCTTGAGCCGGTTTCTTTGCTGAACACCGTCATCGCCGGAAACTACGCCCCGACCGCGCCGGATTTCCGCGACACGCTCAACTCGCTCGGATATAACTTAATCGGTGACTTGAGCGGGACGATTCTCACGGGCGACGGGACGGGCAACCTTCTGAACGCCTCTCCGCAGCTTTTGCCACTTTCGGACAACGGCGGCGCGACGCAGACTCACGCTCTGCTGCCCAACTCTCCGGCAGTCAACGCGGGAACGGCGGAGGGCGCGCCCAACACAGACCAGCGCGGACGGGCGCGATTCGGCACAACCGACATCGGCGCGTATGAATCGGCGGCGAATATATTCGTCACGAACACGGCAAACACGGGCGCGGGCAGTTTGCGCGAAGCGATTGCGGCGACAAACGCGACGACGGCGGACGAATCAATCTCGTTTGCGATTCCGCCGAACGACGCGGGCTGCACAAACGGAGTCTGCACGATAAATCTGGGCGGCACTCAACTGACGATTAACAGCCAGACGACGGCGGGCAGGCTGCTGATTCACAACCGGACGGGCGCAATGAATCTGCGCGTGTCGGGCAACAACCAGAGCCGCGTATTTGATGTTGTCGGCGGCGCGAACCTAATCATTAACGGTTTGACGGTAACGGGCGGCAATGTCTCTTCAGACACTGGCGGCGGAATTAGGAATTTAGGCGGAAGTCTGACAATACTAAACAGCGCAGTTACCGGAAATGTTTCTAATTTCGGCGGAGGCGGCATTAACACTCAAAACGGAATTTTGATAATTACGGGCAGCACTATTTCCGGCAATCAGGTCGCCGGCAATCAGGTCAGCGGCGGCGATGGCGGCGGCGGCATCAGAAAACAGGGCGGCACAGTAACAATTACAAACAGCACAATCTCCGGTAATTCTTCAGGCTTTTCCATAGCCGGTGCGCCCACAGGCGGTGGCGGCATTCTCAGCAAAAGTGGCGGCGGGACGATGACAATTACAAACAGCACCGTTACCGGCAATACTGCCGCCGGCAGTGCGAATACGAACGGCGGCGGCATCAACAATGGGAGCGGCACGTTGAATTTGATTAATACGATAATCTCCGCCAACATACTAAACGCCGCTAATTCATCTCCCGATCTGGCTGGTTCGATAAATATGAATATCAGCAATCAAATTGGCGGCAACGCCCATCTCGCCCCGCTCGGCTTCTACGGCGGGCAGACGATGACGCACGCTCTTTTATCAGGTTCTCCGGCAATTAACGCCGGAACTTCTGCGAATGCGCCATCAACCGATCAGCGCGGCGCGGCTAGAGTCGGCAACACGGACATCGGCGCGTTTGAACTGAACAATTCCGCGAACGGCGGAAACTATGCTGTTGATTTACCGAACGGCAGGCAGGCGACTAATTACAGTTTCGTCATCACCCAGAACAACAACGCATTCGCTTACACGGTTACGGACGGCGCACTGCCAAACGGCATCAACTTATCAACCGGCTTCGCGCCCGAAACCGTCGTCGCCCTGACCGGAACACCGGAGCAGGCAGGAGTTTTTAATTTCCAAATAACTGCTTCGGACGGCATGAACTCGAATGTCACAAATTACCGATTGAACATTGTCGCTCCGACCGCCGCCGGAGTTTCCATCAGCGGGCGCGTGTTCGCCGGAAAAGGACGCGGCTTGATGAACGCCGCCGTCAGCGTGACCGGGCAGAATGGAGAAATCAGAACGACGCGGACGAATTCGTCCGGCTATTACCGTTTTGACAACATCGCGGCAGGTCAAACAATTATCTTTTCGGTTACTGCCAAGCGTTACCGATTCGCGCCGCAAATTGTCAGCATCGCCGAAGAACT
>CBDUBY010000018.1:0-29858 GCA_965365505.1 uncultured Pyrinomonadaceae bacterium
TCGCGGGGCGTGGCTCAGCCTGGTAGAGCGCTCGATTTGGGATCGAGAGGTCGGATGTTCGAATCATCTCGCCCCGACCAATTTTCTCGGATTTTTAACATTTTAATCTTCGAGCGTTTGCGTTTTTACAAGTAAATATGTTCAATTAAGTAGTATTTTACAACACGAAAATTATTTTTGGAGGAAATTTATTATTATGGCAACTGCAACAAAGCGGATGACACAGACGGATATTATCAATACCCTAGCTGAAAAGTCGGGAATGAAAAAAGCGGACGCAAAAGAATTTTTTAATGCTTTAGCGGCTCTCGCCACAAGCGAAGTCCAGAAGAACGGAGAATTCACACTGCCCGGTTTCGGTAAATTGGTGAAAGCGACCCGTAAAGCGCGTGAAGGACGCAATCCGGCGACGGGAGCGACCATTAAAATCCCGGCGAAAACCACCGTCAAATTCCGTCTCGGGAAAGCTATGAAAGATTCTATCGGCGAAAAATAGTCGAAACTTTCTAACTTTTAAGACCGGCAAATCCAAGGATTTGCCGGTCTTTTCTTTTGGCATTCGAGACGGCTTGAGAAAAAATTCGCAAGTGCCGAAAAAAAATGGTGACAAAAGATGAATTCTTTGTTAATATCTTCTTTCATTGAGGCAAATTACCGACGGCGTTTAATTATTTAGCAACTTTACGGTTGTTAATTTCAACTAAAAATCATGAAAAATTTAATGTTTTTCGGCTTTTATGAGAGTCGCGCCGACAACATTAAATCAATGAAGGTAAAAAGTTAATTTCCAATTTATGGGAGGAGAATATCAAGTGGCAACAGCAGCTAAACAAATTACTTTGCAGGAAAGAATTCTGCAAATTGACCATATTCAAGCCAGACGTTTCGCAAAATTAAGTAATACGCCGATGGAGATAGCGACCGAAGGAATTATCAGACATTTGCGAGCTTGCGCTCGGATGGATGTCAACCCGGATGCTTCCGCCGTGCGCGAGATAATTGATGATGCTTTAAATGGCAGAAGAGTGTTTGCGGAAACGTCGAACGACCTTCTCGCCGCCTAATTCGTTTTTATAATTTTTATAGTAATATTAATTGACCGCCGATTTCTTGGTGGTCTTTTTTTTATTTAATTCCTTCTTTTATATTCAGTTCGAAAAGAGAATACTTTCCAAAATTTTTGATTGTTCCGCGTTCATACCAAATATCAAGATTGGTCAGTTGATTTGTCGCGTCATTATAAATAATTACATAAGAGAGCAAAGGGCTTCGCGCGTCTTCGAGGCTGAAATCGCGCGCGAAGCGCGCGTAATTCTGCACTTCCGTTTCTATTTCGCCGAAAGTCAGCGGGCGGGCGTTTGCCGAAAGACGGGCGTTGAATCTGTCCCAGCCGAACAGTGCCATACACGCTTCGATGTCCTGGCAGCCGGTCAGAGCGCGGCGCAGGTAATCGGCATTTAGGTCGGAATAATAAAGCAGTTGGTAATAACGCCTTTTGTTTTCCTCCCAATCTTTCAGTCCGGCGAAAACGTGCTGATGCCGCGCCCAGAGAATTGATTGCGGCGCGACCGTCGGCTGGCTGTCAGCCTGAAGCGCTTCGAGATTCAGCGTGGTTTGCTCTCTCGCTCTGGCGATTTCGCTGTCAGCTAGTTGGCGTAGATAAATATTGACGGGCATCGCTTCATCGCGGCGGACGTTTATTGAATCCCAATAAACAGTCGTTTCCTTCGCTTCGAAATAGCCCCAGCCAATCGAAATTAAACCGAGAATCGAAAGCGAAACGGTTGAAACGATTTTATTTTGACTTATGAATCGTTGCCAGAAAACCGCTCCGATTAAGACAATTGACAGCAGCACGATGTAATTAATGACATAAAATTCGTAGTGAAACGGCTGAAGCGAACGAGCGGTGAGAATTTGCTGGTTGAAAACCAAAAATGGCGCGAGGGCAAAGGCAGCGATAAAATATGCGCGTCGGTCTTCAATTTTCGTGAATCCGCGCCAAAGCGCGAGAGCCGTGACGGTCAGCACGATGTAGCCGATGACTTCAACGACTCGCAGAAAATCCGGTTGGCGCGTCATGACGAGAAGCTGCGCTTTGTCCATCGTTTCGTCACGATTCGCCAAAAGCAGCGCGTAAGGCACGAGGGCGAAAACGCACAACACGCCGGTTATTGACAGAAACAGAAAATCCTTGCGCCAATTTTCCGAACGGAAAAGCAGAACAAACAAGACCAATCCGAACAGCACCGCGCCCGCCGCCGTCCAGACATAGAAATAGGAAAACACCAGCGCGGCGAAACACAAACTTGCCGCCGCCGAATAAACGGCGCGTTTCATCTGTGTCGAGGATTGCAAACCGTTCCACAGACACGCGAAGAACGCGAACATAAACGGAAACGCCAGGCTCGGAATATAGCGGCGCATAAACGGAAAGAACGGGTATGCCGCGCCGCCTTCGTAAAAACCGTTTATCGCGCCGATGCCGACGACTAGCGCGCCGCCGAACATAACGACGAGCGTTCCGACAAACGCCAGCCAATAATCCTCGGTCATCGAAACAATCAGCCAAAAGAGCGCGAGTGCTGTCAGAAAAGCTGAAATGAATGAAACTACCGGCATCGCCTGTGAAGCCGACAAGCCTAAAATTCTGGCTGGAATCGCCGCCACATAAGCGGGAAAAAATTGAATCGAGAACAAGGATTCCGGCTGCGGAGTTTCTGCCGAATGGTCGCGTCCGGTATACGGGTCGTTTTTGCGCGGTCTGCCGTCAATTAACGCTTGCAGATACGAAGCGTAAGCCATCTCGTCTAAATCGCAAGACGCGAACGCGCCCTGAAATTCCGCGCCGCGCAATTTTTGCAAATTATATTGCGGATAGACGGCGAGAATTGCCAGCACGAATCCCGCTGCTAAAGCAAAAAGCCACTTTCCATTTTCCATTTTCCGTTTATCAATTATCATTAAGTATTAGAGCCGACACAATTGTTCTCAATGACAAATGATAAATGATAAACGGAAAATGGAAAACGATATGAGCATAAAAGATAAAATTACCGGCGACATAACCGCCGCGATGAAGGCAAAGGACGCAAACCGCTTGTCGGTGCTGCGAATGGCGAAAGCCGCGCTGATGAACGAAGCGAACAAACGCAGCGCGGATTACCAACTGAGCGACGACGAAAGTTTGAAGGTGCTGAACACGCTCGTCAAACAGCGCAAAGACTCGATTGACCAATTTGAAAAAGGCGGACGCGACGAAATGGCGGCGAAGGAACGCGGCGAACTAATGGTGTTGGAGGAATATCTGCCGCAAGCCGCCTCGAAAGAAGAAATCGAGCAGGCGGTCAGCGACGCAATCTCGGAAACCGGCGCGACTTCGATAAAGGAAATGGGCGCGGTGATGAAAGCAGCCCAGGCAAAACTCGCGGGCAAATCGGCGGACGGCAAACTGGTCAGCGAAACAGTCAAACGTGGGCTTGGAGGAAGTTAATAGTTTTATTTTTAGATTGGCAAAGTCACGCCGTCAATATATTTATCTTCTAAATCAATAAACAAAAGCGGGAAACCAACACGAAGTAAGGGTCATTTAATTCTATATCCTTACTTCGTGCCGGTTTACTTATGCCGCCAATAAACCGCGACCGCCGATGAAGGGCGGCGAAACGTCCGGTGTGCCGGTCAGAAAGGTAGGGCAAATTTCCCCTTTCATTTAGCGGTAAACTCTGCCGTCGTCGAGATTGTTCAATTATTTGCTTGGCTTGGCTCCTTTTTTCGCTTGATGCGGCAAATGGCACATAATTTGTAATAGGTCAAAACGCGATTTCGATTATCGCCTAACTCAACAGCATACTGCCTTACCGTCACTCAACCCCGCGTATTCACAAATTTCAAAAAAGAGAATTCACCACAAACTAGCTTATGAAGAAACTAAACAACATCCTGACCGAAAAAATTCCGGCTATGCTCGGAATGTGCTTGCTGCTGGCAGTTTCGCAGTGCTTTGCGACGCAAAATTATACGTTCTATCAAACTGGAACTACTACTCTTATCGTCCCCGGCACCGACGACATCGGTAATCACTGCGACAACTGCGTTACCAACATCGAGCTGCCGTTTGACTATGAGTTTTACGGCGTCACCTATAATTCGGCGAATATTAGTTCAAACGGCAACATTCAATTCACCGGCAACAACAATGGCATCCCTGGCAGCGGTCTACCTAATATTAGTTTTACCAATACTATTTTTGTTTATTCGGCTGATCTGCATACGGGTGCTTTCATTGAAGAACTTCGCAACAAGACCGCCGACTCTAAAGTTTCAAACGATACTGCCGAGGGCGGCGACCCGTTTAATGGAAAAGGGATTTTTACTTCGATCAGCGGAGTCGCGCCTAATCGCATCTTTAATATCGAATGGCGCGCTGTATTCTGCTGTAGTAACAACAATGGCGCGCCCGACAATAATTTCGAGCTTCGGCTTTACGAAGGGCAGCAGAAATTCGACATCATCTACGGCAACATTACCGACGACGGCAGCAATATAACGTCGGGCGTGCAAAAGGATAATACCGAATTTTCACTTTATCAATATAATAGTCCCGGCACGCTCTCAAGCGGAATGTCTATTACGACCAGCCTCGAACCGACCGACGCGCAAGTTGTCATCTCGGGACGGTTGACCACGCTGTTCGGCGAAGAAATCACCGGCGCGCGGGTTACTCTGACCGATTCGCTCGGAGTTTCGCGAACGGTTCTGAGCGGCAAATTCGGCAACTTCTACTTCAAAAATGTGCCGTCCGGCGCATTCTACATCCTCAGCGCAAAAGCTAGAGGTTACAGATTCATCCCTCAAACGCTGCCTGTCACAGAAGATATCACCGACATTATTTTCACCCCACAACCTTAAATAAAGTCAGACGGCTGATTGAGGCAAGTTAATTTGGATTTTAATCAGCTTTCCGACTTTACTAAACTCTCACCCTTACTTTCTCACATTAAACACCGGGGATTTTCTCACTTGAAAGGGGCAAGGGACGAATAAGTTGTGGAAGTCTTATTCGTCCCTTGTTTCTTATAACCTCACAACCTCATTTTTTCTCACCCGAAAATATTCCGCACTTTGTCTATAAAGCTCGCGTCCTGAAAATCAACATCCTCAATCTCTGCAAGTTGTTCCAGTAGTTTGCGTTGCTCCTTACTTAAAGTCTTCGGCGTTATCAGCGTCACGGCGACAAACAAATCACCACGCCCGCGCCCGCCAAGCGCGGGCATTCCTTTTGATTTCACACGAAAAACCGTTCCCGTCTGTGTTCCCGCAGGAATTTTCAAATCTTCCTCGCCGTCCAGAGTTTTAATTTTAATTTCCGCGCCGAGCGCGGCTTGCGCGAACGTCACGGGCGTTGCCGAATAAAGATTCGCGCCCTGCCGTTCAAATAATTCGTGTTCGGCGACGTGAATGACGACATACAAATCGCCGGTTCCGCCGCCTTGCGTTCCGCTTTCGCCCTCGCCCGCGATTTTCAGCCGCGAGCCGGTGTCAACGCCCGCCGGAATTTTTATCTCAATCGTTTTCTCTTTTTCAACTCGTCCCGCGCCGCGACATTTCTTGCACGGCGTTTTGATAATTTGCCCTTTTCCGCCGCAATTCGGGCAAGTTCGCATCACCGAAAAGAAACCTTGCTGATAGCGCGTCTGCCCGCTGCCCTGGCAGGTGATGCAGGTTTCCGGCTCAGTTCCCTTTTCCGCGCCTTTGCCGTCGCATTCGTCGCATTTCTCCAATCTGGGAATCCGCAGTTTTTCGTCTTTACCAAGCGCGGCTTCTTCAAGCGTAATCTCCAAATCGTAGCGCAAATCCGCGCCGCGCTGTGCCGCCGAACGCTGCGACGAACCGCCGCGACCACCGCCGCCGAACATATCGCCGAAATTGAATAAATCGAAGATGTCTTCGATATTCCCAAAGCCCGCGCCGCCGAATCCTGCGCCGCCTGCCGCGCCCGCGCCAACGCCCTGATGTCCGAATCGGTCATAAGCCGCACGTTTTTGCTGGTCGGACAGCACCGAGTAGGCTTCCGCCGCCTCTTTAAATTTTTCCTCAGCCGTGTGATCGTCCGGGTTTTTGTCCGGATGATATTTAATGGCTAATTTCCGATATGCCGTTTTGATTTCCGTTTCGGTCGCGGTTTTCGTAACTTCTAAAACTTCGTAATAATCGCGTTTGCTCATAAATTCTGATAACTTAAAAATTGAAAAGCCCAAGTTTCGTATGCGAACTTGGACAAATTTGATTATAACCGCTTTTCTCAAATTGATGAAATATGTTGCTCGTCATAGATAACTACGATTCGTTCACTTATAATCTCGTGCAATACTTGGGCGAACTCGGCGCGCGGATGGAAATCCGGCGCAACGATGCGATTTCGATTGAAGAAGTCGAACGAGAAATCAAACCGGAAAAAATTTTAATTTCGCCCGGACCGGGAACGCCTGATGCGGCGGGCATCTCACTCGAAGTTTTGAGGAATTACGCTGGCAAAGTCCCGATTCTCGGCGTTTGTTTGGGACACCAGGCAATCGGGCAAGCGTTCGGCGGCAAAGTCGTCCGCGCGCCCGTGCCGGTTCACGGCAAGCCGGTCGAGATTCGGCACGACGGCAAAACGATTTTCAAGGATTTGGAAGATAATTTCCAAGCTGGACGCTATCATTCTCTCATTGTCGAGCGCGAATCCTTGCCCGATTGTCTGGAAATCTCCGCCGCCTCGCCCGACGGATTGATTATGGCAATGCGTCACAAAACTTATCCGATTGAAGGCGTTCAGTTTCATCCCGAATCAATCTTAACCGGCGCGGGCAAAAAACTCTTGCAAAACTTTCTTCGGATTTGAGATATTAGAGATGGAGTCTAAATCTTAAATTCAGACTTTATTTCCCGCTACAATTCAAACGATTACGATTTCCCCGAAAAATTCACCATTTCACTTTTGCCTTTTACCTATTTATTTTGAAAATATGTTGACATCAAAAACTGAATGGCTGTTAGCCGCGCCGACAACGGCGACCAGCGACAAAGCCAACACACCGCTTTACCCGTTTCTCGTTCGCCTGCTCCGCGGCGAGGATTTGACGATGAAGGAAGCGGCGGAATTTTTCCGCGTTCTAACCGATAAAGATACTTTTCCGCAGCAAATTGCGGGCGCGCTCGTCGCGCTGACGGCGAAAGGTGAAACGCACGAGGAATTGGCGGGAATGGCTCAAGTGATGCGCCGGCAAGCCGTTAAAATCTCAACGCGCCAGAAGAATTTCATTGACATTACCGGAACGGGTTCTTCGGGCGCGGCGAAAACTTTTAATGTTTCGACCGCCGCCGCGTTTGTTGTCGCGGGCGCGGGTTTGACCGTCGCCAAACACTCGAACCGTTTTGTCGCGAGCGGCACGGGCAGCGCGGACGTGCTTGGAAAATTAAGCGTGAAAGTCACGGGCGAGCCGGAAGTCGCGCAGGCGTGTCTGAGCGGCGCGGGACTTTGTTTTATGTTCACGCCGAAATTTCATCCGACGTTGCGGCGCGTCGGTTCGATTCGCAGCAATCTCGGCATTCGAAGCTGTTTGAATCTGCTGGGCGTTTTAGCGAATCCGGCAGGCGCGCCGAAACAAGTCGTTGGCGTTTGGCATCTGTCTTTGGTTGAGCCGATGGCGCAGGCTTTGTCTTTGCTCGGAACGCAGCACGCTTGGGTCGTTCACGGCGAAGACGGTTTGGACGAATTAACTTTGGCAGGCGAAACGCTGGTCGCGGAAGTTTTCGGTAATAAAATCCGCGTCTTCAAAATTGCGCCCGAAGATTTCGGTTTGCAACGCGGCGAGACCAAACATTTGAAAGCCGATTCACCCGAGCAGAGCGCAAGAATTATCACAGAAGTTTTCTCTGGCAAACGCCGCGACGAAGCCCGTTCGCTGATTATTCTGAACGCTGCCGCCGCGCTGGTCGTCGGCGGAATGGCTGACTCGCCGATACACGCGGCTCGACTCGCTGAACAGTGCATTGACAGTGGACAGGCGCAGAATAAACTGGCGCGGCTGATTCAAACGACGAATAAGAAGTGATCAACGATTTGCGATTTGCGGTTTGCGATTGTAACTTGTAACTCGTTATGCCTCTGAATCGGCTTTACGAAACAGCTATCAATGCCAGAAATGCACTTTACGAGAAAGGCGTTTTCAAAGCGCATTCACTTGGCGCGTTCACCGTCAGCATCGGAAATATCACAGTCGGCGGCACAGGCAAAACACCGCTCGTCGCTTACGTCGCGGAAGTTTTAGCCGAAAGCGGCGAGAAAGTTTGCATTCTGACACGCGGTTACGGGCGCGAAAATCCACGAAAAAGAGTTTTGGTTTCCGACGGCGAAAAGATTACGGCAGATGTTAAAAAAACCGGCGATGAGCCGTTTGAACTAGCTCAAAAACTTCTTAAAAAAGCGATTGTCGTCGCGGACGCGAATCGAGCGGCAGCAGGCATTTGGGCGAGAGAGAATTTTGGAATTACTGCGTTCGTTCTTGATGATGCGTTCCAACACCGGCGTGTCGAGCGCGATTTAGACATCGTTCTTTTGGACGCAACCAACCCGTTCGGCAACGAAAAAACTCTGCCGACGGGAATTTTGCGCGAGCCGCTGAATAACCTAAAACGCGCCGAAGCCATTATTATTACACGCGCCAATTTAGCAAAAGATATTCCCAATATCAGATCTCAAATCTCAAAATACAATCCGCATTGCCCGATTTTCGTTTCGGAAAATAAAATCTCCGCACTGATCGAATTAAAGGATTTTCACACCGAAAAAACGCTAAATTCGCCAAGCACCACAAACGACGGACAACGGGCGACAAATAAATTTCTGGCTTTCTGCGCGTTGGGCAATCCGAACAATTTTTTCGAGCAGTTGCGCTTGGAGAATTTCAATATCGTTTCGGCGCAGAAGTTTTCCGACCATCATTTTTACACGCAAAATGACATCGAGAATCTTGTCGCGAAAGCGAAGCAAACGGGCGCGGAGATTTTGCTGACGACGGCGAAAGATGCCGTCAAACTTGTAAACTTAAAAATAGATCTGCCGTGTTATGTGGTGGAAAACCGATTGATTTTCGACGAGGAAGAGAATTTCAGAAGATTGATTCTGGCAAAATAGCCGGTTAGTGTAACGGTTGCCGGCTGAAGATGACTGTCAAATTGCTGTTGCCAACTGCCTATCTTTCTTCCGTGCAGTCGCCCGATTCGTTCCAGTCGCAGACGAAGAGATTCGGCGCGAATTCTCTGGTTTGTTTCTTGACGTTGCGCCAAACTGTCGAATTGCCATGCGTCTCCCGCGTCCAGCCGAGCTTTTTCCGGTTGCGCCAAACGTATTCGTAGGCTTCTTTTTCGTCCGCGCCTTTTAGATGCTGCGCTTCGTGCAGCAGAATCGCGGCACGTTCCGTATCGTCCGTCGGATAAACGAAGAATTCAGGGTAAACCGTCATTATCTCGAATGGAAAATTAGTTGCGGCATAGGCGTTCTCAAATTTGGTCGAGGCGTTCAGCCAGTTGTCATTGCCGCGAAAACTCGTCAGGTAATTGAGCAGAAAGACTTCCCGCTCAAAACCTTTTTCGTCCAGGATTTTAACGGCAGCCTGAACAAGTCTTTTTTCTTCATATTTTAGTGAAGCGGAAGTGAAAATCATCGAAAGATAAAACCCGAAAATGGCGACTAAACAGACCGCTACGCATATTATCGCCCGTTTGAAAATATTCAAGCCAGCCGATGTATTTCGGTCTTCGGCGGAAACCTCAATCAAAGCGGAACGGCAGCGAACGCATTGCGCCGCGTGCGGGAAGTTTACTAATTGGCAGTTGGGACAGCGTTTCTTCATCGAGTTTGTGAGCGGCTTGGCGGAGGAACCGCCTATCACTAATTATAGACGCAAATTGTTTTCCTTTCCACATTTAAAAGCGGACGAACCCAGATGTCGTTTCACGCATCAAATTCCCAAGTTGCACTAATCATCAATTAAAGTTTAAGATTTCTGAGTTTATTTTTACATTTCAAAGGAGTAATAAAGTGAGATATTTCAACTCCGCAATTTTTATAATTGCAATTTTAGTCATTTCAAATTTAGCGGTGGCGGCGCAGGAAAGCGAAGCGCGGGTCGTTGACGAAGTGGTCGCGCAGGTCAATGAAAGCGTCGTGACGCTTTCTCAAGTTAAGCGTGAAATGAGTGACGTGATTGATTCGCTCGTCAAAGAAGGCAAAACGCTCGAACAGGCGAAAGCCGATGTCGAAAGCAAACGCGGCGAACTGATTGCCGCCGTTATCAATGAACAATTGCTGATGCAAAAAGGCAAAGAGATGGGCTTGGAGTCGGATGTCGAAGCGCAAATCAACGGGCGATTCGTTCAGATTATGAAGGAGCAAAACATCAAATCGCTCGACGCGCTTTACAAAGCGATGAGTGAAACCGGCGTTGACCCGCAGAGCATCCGCGAATTGTGGCGCAAACAAATTACCAGAGATATGGTAATGCAGCGCGAAGTTGACGCGAAACTTTATCACGGATTTACGCCAAAAGAAGTCAAAGCCTATTACGAAGCGAATAAAGCGAAATTTACCAAGCCGGAAACGATTAGCATCAGCCGCATTTTCCTGAGTTTCGCCGGACGCGATGAAACGGCGGTGCGCGAAAAAGCTAAACAAATTCTCGCCGAAGCCCGAAGCGGCAAGGATTTCGGCACTCTCGCAGCGGAACATTCGGAAGGCAAAAACCCGGACGGAACATCGGCTAAAGATAATAAGGGCAAAGTCGGCGTTATTAATGTTACGGAATTGGACAAAACCTTCGCCGAACCGCTGAAAAACGTTAAGGTTGGCGGCATCAGCGAACCGATTGAAACGGCGGAAGGCATCGAAATTCTGCGCGTTGACGAACGCAGCGATGCCAGCGCGGAATCGTTTTTCGATGAACGAAAAGTTCGTGAAACTTTGACTTATGAAAGACTTCCCGACGAGCGCAAAAAGTTTATGTCAATTTTGCGCGGCGACGCTTATATTAAAATCAGCGAATCGTATCGTCCGATAGTTTCCCCGATTCTCTTTGCCGAAGAACGCAAAGCGGAAGTTAAGAAAAGCGATAAATAAGGATTAAAGGTGAAAAGGTAAAAAGCGGAAAAGATTAATTGAACATTATCAACTTAACTTTTTCACTTTGATTATGCGTCTTGATTTGTTTCTAAAAGCCAGCCGTCTGATTGTGCGCCGCAGTTTGGCGCAAAAGTTTTGCGATGCGAACCGCGTTAAGATAAACGGACTCACGGCGAAATCGTCGCGCGAAGTCAGGCAGGACGACGAAATTGAGATCAGGCGAGAAAATCGCCTGACGCGCGTCAAAGTTTTGCAGCTTCCTGATAAAAAACAAGTTGCCAAACACGACGCGGCGAATCTTTATGAAGTTTTAGCGGATGAATCCTTGGCTGAGGATTTATTTAATCAGCAAAATCAGAACCGTGTATAAAAACAAAAAATACCAAAAGGCAAGTTATAACGCTTGCCTTTTGGTATTTTTCGCACGATTTTACAAATGTCTTAGTGTGCGCTGCCGCACTGATAACTAATATCAGCAGCATTATGATATGCCCGAATATCGGCAATCCAAAAAGATTCCATTCTTAAGCGCGAATCGTTAGTTGCCTTTCGGCTACGATTTAAATTTATCCTAAAACTTTGTTTCGTATCCAATCGTATGAGATAAAAGCTGCGGACAATAAACTTTATCAAAAACTAAAGAGGTATGACACAAATACATACGGGGGAAAATTCTTATGTATCTTACCCAGGACATGGAACCGACCGAACAAACCGCCACATCCGAAGAGATAGAAATTTTCGATATGTTTTTACTGAACAGATTTGAAACTGATGAGGATTTAACTGCAACAGGTGAAATTCTCCCTGAAATTGAATGATTATGCAGACCTGTGCTGCGCGGGTCGCAAAAACATTTTCAAATTCTGCCGGCATCAACCCGTTTTGAATATTTTGCCGTCCAACTGACTCTTGCATCATCAAAACCGATTTCGGATACATTTCATTCAAACCATTAGTCAAAACTGCGTCCTGTCAACTTTTTGTTTCCGTTGCTTTCAAGGTTGATGGAAATTGCCAACCGCGCGACCGCCGAGCGTGTCAAACTTAACAAAACTTAAAGAAACTAATATAGTTGAAAAAGTGGTGAATTTTAAACGAATCAAACTCGGACAAAAGCAAATTAATTCTGGCAGACGATAATTTATGGTTGCAAAGTTGACCGTCATTTTCTTTATAATTTTGTGCCTGCTGCTCGGCACTTATCTGATACTTCTGCCGTGGATGAGTTTTGGCGCGATTGGCGATTGGGGCGATAATTACCTGCTGGCTTTTGTTTCGGAAAAAGCGAATCTGCCGGTTTTGCAAAAGACGGTCGCGTCAGGCTGGATTCGCGGTGCGGTGACCGGCTTAGGAATTCTGAATTTGCTGCTCGCTTTTTGGGAAATAGCGCACTTTAAACAGAGCGTCGAAATGCTCGAAAGGAAAGACTTAAAAAGCAGAAAGTAAAAGGGCAAAAGTGAACCAATTCAACTCGTCCGACCAACCTTTGATTTGTTTGATTACAGAAGGCGAAATGACCGCCGAAAATTTTACCGAAAAGAAATCGCAGATTCTAGAACTCATTCAAACAGCCGTTCGAGAAAAAATTTCTATAACTCAAATCCGCGAAAAACAAATTCCGTCGCGAATGGTTTTTGAAATCGTATCGGAAGCTGCAAAACTCACAAGAAAAACCGCAACAAAACTGCTCGTCAACGACCGCGCCGACATCGCGCTGGCGGCGAACGCGGACGGCGTTCATCTGACTTCGCATTCGATTTCCGCTGAAATTATCAAACAAAACTTCCCGAAAAATTTCATCGTCGGCGTTTCCGCGCACTCGATTGAAGCCGCGCAAGCCGCCAGAAATCAAGCGGCGGATTTCGTCGCTTTCAGCCCGATTTTTTCGTCGCCGGACAAAGGCAATCCGCAAGGCATCAAAAAACTGCGCGAGATTTGCCAATCGTTAAACCCGTTTCCCGTCATCGCGCTCGGCGGAATTGACGCGACAAATTTCGCGCAGGTTTTGAATGCGGGCGCAAGCGGTTTCGCCGCCGTCAGATTTCTGAACAACGAGGAAAATTTAAGAAAACTCGCCGCCGGTTTAAGCGAATATAAAAATCAAAATGAATAATGAACCGAAAGACGAATTGAAAATCGCAAATCGCAAATCGCAAATTCCGCCTGTTTGTCTGACTATCGCCGGGCTCGACCCGTCGGGCGGCGCGGGCATCATCGCCGATATTAAAACCTTTACGTGGTTCGGCTGTTTTGCAACCGCCGCCGTCGCGTCGCTGACTTTTCAAAACACGACGGGCGTTTTCGGCGCGGTTCATCAAACGGCAGATTCGATTCGCGGACAAGTTGAGCCGATAATCCAAGATTATCCGATTGCGGCTCTGAAAACCGGAATGCTGCCCAATCGCGAAATCATCGAAGAAGCGGCACAAATTATTAAAGAAAACTATCTGGAAAACCTGGTCGTTGACCCGGTGGTGCGCTCGACTTCCGGTTTCGATTTGATTGACGACGCAGCTTTGCGAGTTTTAATCGAACAGCTTTTCCCGCTCGCCGAAGTGGTCACGCCGAATTTGCCCGAAGCCGAAAGAATCGCCCGAATGAAAATTGAAAATGAACAGGATATTAAAGAAGCCGCGCGGATTATGCACGATTTCGGCGCAAAAAATGTCTTGATAAAAGGCGGACACTTGCCGATTTCGGATTTGAAAGAGCAGGCGAATGCCCAAGACCGCAAAGCAATTGATTATTTATTCGTCGGCAACGATTTGCGGATTTACGAAACGGAATTTATCGAAACGAACGCGACGCACGGAACCGGCTGCACGTTGGCGGCGGCGATTACGGCGAATTTGGCGTTGGGAAAATCTTTGCCGGAAGCGCTCGAAACGGCAAAGAAATTCGTCACCGAAGCGATTCGCACTGCTCCGACTTTGGGGCGCGGACACTCACCGGTAAATTTGTTGTTCTAACGAAGCCGACGTTTTTGTCATCTATGCGACAAACTTTAGAGCGGCGTTGTGATATTTTTAGAAATTATATTTTATCGAACGAGGGGTTTAAATTATGAGAAAAATTTATGTGTATTTTGGATTTTTATTAACGTGCCTTTTGCTGGCGTCGTCAGTTTCAGAAGCAAACGGACAAAATCGGACGGAAACATATACGGGAACGATTATCAGTTACGGCAGCGGCTTTAACACTCGAACCGTCACCAGTTCGTTCACGCTGAACATTACCGGACAGACTTCTAATCAGCGGGCGCAGGAACTGCTCGGTATTTTGGAAGAAGAAGGTCAATCGGACTTGCTGGGTAAAATTGACGACGACGACTTAGGAAGATTTTCGCTCGCCGGAAGCGTCGGCGTTCCGATTAACGTGGTGCGCGAAAGTGTGGTTGACGGCAAGCGGCGTATTTTTATCGTTTTTGAACGCTCAAGACAATTTGCCGAAGTACGCGGCGGCTACCGTTCGCTTGATTACCCGTTCGGCGTTATCGAGTTATTCATTGATGAGCAGACGGGAAAAGGCGAAGGCACTTACATCGCCGCAGCCAGTATCCGAATGGATTTCGACGAGAAAAAGCAGCAACACCAAATTGAGATTGTGAATTTTGCGACCTTTCCGGCGCGGTTGCTCGGTGTAACGCGCCGCACCGAACGGAAACGCGGCGTGACGATTAAATAACTTGTTTGACAAAAAGAGGCTGAATGTTCGAACATTCAGCCTCTTTTTTTACTTTGCCGGATCATTTACCGGAACCAGCCGATTGCGATTTTTGAAAATTTTTCTTTTCCTCTTCCATTTGTTTACCGAGTTTTTCGAGTTCGGCACTGCCGATAACTTTTTCGACTTTCGGGAACATCTGCCCTTCTTCCTCTTGAACGTGATGTGTGATGTCTTCCATCAACACTTTCAATTTCGGCTCGAATTTTTCGCTATCTTCAGTCAAATTTGAAAGCTCGCGCAGAAACATTTTTGCCTGATGATGTTCCTCGATACCTTCGAGCGTGATGTCTTCGAGTTCTTCTTCCTCTTTCAAACGCGGGTAAAAAACCTTTTCCTCAATGTGAGTATGCACGTCGAGTTCGGCTTTAATTTTCTTGAAAAGTTCTTTGTGCTCGCCTTCTTCAGTCGCTTTAACTTTTTGAAAAAGCCGGTCAACCGTCTTGTGGTCGGCTTTTAATAATTCGATTGCGTTCATAAATTTATCTCCCTTGCTCTTTAATTATTTTTTAGAGTTCGCAATTAAATCGAAAGATTTTCATACATCGAACTCTTCACCGGTTGTAGGAGCAATCATTATGCCAACAAAAGCAATTTGAAGCTGTCTCAAAAATAGTTTCAAGCGTTCTGAGTTCCAGCATAAGACGGGCTTCTGCCGCGAGAAAAGCCAGCTAAAGCTGGAACTCAAAACTTCACATCCGATTTTTGAGACAGCTTCTTGATAAAACCGGAAAAGACCAAAAGGCGAACAGGATTTCTCTTGTTCGCCTTTTATTTTCATCCTTTGCTATTCATCTCAAACGTATTTCTCAATTACTTTCGCAATCGCTTCCCGCGACACTGCGCCGACGATTCGCTCCTGCTCCTGACCGCCTTTGAAAACAATTAAGGTCGGAATTCCGCGAATGCCGAAACGCTGCGGCACGTTCATATTTTCGTCCACGTTCATTTTAAAGACTCCGGCTTTTCCGTCGTAATCTTCGGCGACCGCCGCGACCGACGGCGCAATCATTCTACAAGGTCCGCACCATTCTGCCCAGAAATCAACCAGCACCGGTTTGTCCGAACCTAAAACGTCGGCTTCAAAATTATTGTCTGTTGCTGTTTTTACAAATTCGCTCATTTTATTCTCCTGTTAATGATTTTATTACTCGTTTAGATGTTTTTTTATCAAAGCAAAGATGCTTTCAAACTGATTTCCGCGCCCGCCAGAACCTGCGAAACCGGACAAGTTTTCTTTGTTTGTTCAGCGATTTTCTGAAACTCTTCGCCCTCGATTCCGTCAACTTCGGCTTCGGTCACCAAATCAATATTCGGAATCACGAAACCGTCGCCTTGTTTTTCAATTTTCACGTTCGCTGTCGTGTGAATGTTTGTCGGCGTATAACCGGCGCGTCCCAAATTTCCCGCCAAAGCCATCGTATAACAACCGGCGTGCGCCGCAGCAATCAACTCTTCCGGGTTGGTCGCCTTCGTGTCGTCGCCAAAGCGCGACTGAAACGAATACGCGCCTTCAAACGCGCCGCTGCCGAGCTTTAACTTGCCCTTGCCGTCCATAATTCCGCCGTCCCAATCGGCTTCCGCTTTTCTCGTAAAATTCATAATTTTTATTCTCCCTAAAATTTATAACTATGTTACCAAACTCCGCTCGACTATGCCTTTTCGCTGACCATTTTGGTCAAAGTAATTTGTAAAGGCTCGTCCATCCAATCTTTAATACGCTGGCTGAAATTCTTGAAATGTTGTGAATCGCCGTGCGCCTCAATTGCCGATTTGTTCGTCCAGGTTTCGTGCCATATAAAAACCGCTTCGTCATCAATCTGCTGGTGAAAATCATAGTTGATACAGCCAGTTTCGGCGCGCGAAGCAGCGACTATCGCCAACGCTTCCCGCTTTGCCGCCTCGATTGCATCGCTTTTAACTTTCAAACGCGCAATCAGCACAATTTCTTCGTCGTTCATATTTTTCATCTTTTCAAATCGTAAACCAAAGGCTCTTTCGTAAACTTTTCGCTTCCGAAAATATGCGGATAATGCCGCCGCATCTCGCTCAAAGCCAGTTCGTATGGAAAATCCGCAAAGTCGCCGTAGTCAAACAGATAATCCATAAACGTCGCGCCCGATTCGTCAAACTGCTGAAATATCGAATCAGCCGTGCCGTCGAATTCGAGCGGCGCGACGTTTAGTTTTTCACACAATCTCCGGTTAAAAGCCGGAGTCGTTTTCAGCCACTTTCCGTTCAAAAATAATTCCGCCGCGCCGTGAAAAACCAGAACATTCGTTCCTAAAATTTTCTCGATACGCTCGGTCGCAATATGATTCTTGACGTTGTAAAAACTAAGACGGCTCGGCACGCCGACGCATCTTGCGCTCGCCGCCAGCAGAATCGCTTTTTCGATACAATAACCGCTTTTGCGCGCAACCAAATTGCTCGCTTTCAAACCCGTTCGCCGCAAATCCAAAGCGTATGGATTATATGTAAAACCATCGCGCACGGCGTAATAAAGCGACACGGCATTTTCCATCGCCGATTTATTCGCGTCAGAATTTTGCGCGGCAAATTCGCGCACCGTCGGTTCGTCAAAATCTAAAAACTCGGTCGGCTTGAGATATTCGTTCATAAACAAATTCAGTCTTATTTACCTAAAACGGCGTTGCGAATTTTCCGCAGCGAATGCAGCCAGCGGTCGTAATTCTGCGCTTTGTTGACGATATACTCGGCAACTTCCGCGTGCGGCAAAATTAAAAACTTCTCCGTTTCCAAACCTTTAACCACCGCGTCGGCGCACGCTTCCGCCGTAATCGCTTCTGCCATCAAAAAGTTTTCCGGTTCGCCTTCCGCGCTCGAAATCAAATCGGTTTTCACGCCTTGCGGACACAAACACGAAATTTTTATTCCGCGCTCGTGATACGCAATCGAAAGCCATTCGGCAAACGCGACCGCTGCGTGTTTGCTGACGACATACGGCGCGGCGGTCGGATGCGTCAAAAGTCCGGCGGCTGAAGCCGTGATTAAAAAATATCCGTCGCCGCGTTCAATCATCGAAGGAAAGACTGCGCGGCTCAGATACAAATGCGACAAAACATTTATCTCGTAAATCTTCTGCCAAACCGCGTTTTCAACTTCCAGACAGCCTTCCGCACCGCCGATTCCCGCGTTCGAGCAAACAAGGTCAATCCGACCGAACTCCTTCAGAGTTTCTTCAATTGCCGTTTTGACCTGCGCCTCGTCGCTTACATCCAGCCGAACGGCGACACCGCCAACCGCTTCGGCGACCGTTTGCGCGTTCTCAAAATCCAAATCGGCAACGACAACTTTTTCAGCGTCGTCCGCCGCAAATCTTTCGCACAACGCGCGACCGATGCCGTTTGCGCCGCCGGTGACGAGAACGATTTTCCCTTTGACGTTCATAACTTTTTATCAAACCGACTGCACAGAAGTTTTCTCACGCCAAACATCGGCAACGATTTCGTAGGAACGAAGCCGCGCCGCGTGGTCGAAAATCATCGCGTTAATCATCAATTCGTTGGCTTTGGTCTCGCTCAACATTTTATCTAACCCTTCTCTAACGGTCGCCGCGCTGCCGATTATCGAACCGCCGAGCCGCGCGTCAACCAGAAGTTTTTCCTGCGCTGTCCAGAGTCCGTCCATCGAATCAACCGGCGGCAGCATTTGTCCGGGCGTTCCGCGAATCAAACGCAGAAAAGATTGAAACTGCGTCGTCGCCAACCGCCACGCTTCCGCGTCAGTGTCAGCCGCGACGACGTTTATCGCCAGCATTGCGTATGGATTTTCCCAATTATCCGAAGGCGTGAAATTTCGGCGGTAAAGTTCGAGTGCGGGCAAGATATATTCAGGCGAAAAATGTCCGGCGAACGCAAACGGCAAACCTAATTCGCCAGCCAAACGCGCGGAAAAACCGCTCGAACCCAAAAGCCAAATCGGAACATCAAGACCGCCGCCCGGAACGGCTTGCACTCGCTGATTTTCAACGGGCTTTTTAAAAAAGAATCGCAATTCTTCCATTAATTCTGGAAAATCGTCGCCGCCTGTTTGCAAAGTTCGCCGCAGAGCAAACGCCGTCTGCTGATCGCTGCCTGGCGCGCGCCCCAACCCCAGATCAATGCGATTCGGGTATAAACTTTCGAGCGTTCCGAATTGTTCGGCAATGACAATCGGCGCGTGATTCGGCAGCATAATGCCGCCCGCGCCGACGCGAATCTTATCGGTTCCGGCAGCGATATAACCGATCACGACCGACGTTGCCGCGCTCGCAATGCCCGTCATATTGTGATGTTCAGCGAGCCAAAATCTCTTATAGCCCAACGCTTCGGCGTGCCGTGCCAGCGACAGCGAATTGCGAAAAGATTCCGCCGCCGTCGAGCCTTGATTAATCGGCGATAAATCCAAAATTGAAAACGGAATGTTGGAAAACTGATTTGTCATAAAATCACCAAACTTTTTAATTTTTATCGTAAATAATCCATTTACCTTCCGGCAGTCAGCACGACTTTGCCCATCGTCTTTCTGCCTTCGAGTGCCTGATGCGCTTCTTGAGCTTGTTCGAGAGGAAATTCATTAACGATAACCTCAAGCCGATTCGCCGCCACGTGCGTCATCAATTCTGTGGTAAACGCCGCCATATTTTCGCGTGTTTCGAGATTCAAATTGTAGCCTTTGACCGTCTGCATTCTGCCCAGCAGACTGAGCGCGGAAATCTGAAAATCCTCGCCGCTTGCCGCGCCGTAGACCGTCATCGTGCCGCCCGTCGCTAAACACTTCAAATTTTGTTTGCCGATTTCGCCGCCGACCATTTCGATAATCAAATCCGCGCCTTTGCCGTCGGTCGCCGCCAAAACTTCGTCCGTCCAATCCGTTTCGGAGTAGTTGATGCCGACATCCGCGCCTAAGCCCGTGATTTTTTCCAGCTTTTCGGTCGTCGAAGCTGTGCCTAAAACTCGTCCGCCCTTAAATTTCGCCAACTGCACGAGAAGCGAGCCGACACCGCCCGCCGCCGCGTGAATCAAAATCGTCTGCCCGCTTTTCAAATCCTGAAGAAGTCCGATGGCAGTCAAACCCTGCACGAGCAGCGCGGTCGCTTTACCAAAACCTAAACCTTCGGGAATTGGCACGACGGTGCGCCAATCGGCGACTGCATATTCGGCGTAACCGCCGCCGCGCATCGTCGCCAAAACTCGCTGCCCGGTTTTCAGGTTTTGCACGTTTTCGCCCGACGCTTCAATCGTTCCGGCGACTTCAAAACCAAGCGTAAACGGCAAATCGGGCGTGAACAAATACTTGTTTTGCCTGAGCATCGTGTCGGCGAAATTGATTCCGGCAGCCGCCGTTTTAATTAAAACTTCGTCTGCGCTCGGAACAGGTTTTTCGATTTCGTCTAAGCGCAAATTTTCCGCGCCGCCAAATTCGTGAATTCTAATTGCTTTCATAATTTTATTTTTCCGAAAAGTTAACAGATTAAAACTGATTTATATGGATTTCCCTTTTTTGATTATTTTTAATTTCATCTTAATTTTTATCCAACGGCGGCTAATTGTTCGTTGTTTAGAATCGCGGTTTCTTTTTCCTTCAATTTTTTATTAAGCATTGTCGCAATAAAAATGCTGAATAAAATAATTGCGATGCTTAAATAACCAGTCACTTCGTAATGTTCGATTCGATTGTCAGGCATTTTTACGACGATAAATCCTGCCAGAACCGAAGCCAGTCCGACAAATAATTGCTGGACGGACGAATTGAAACTCATAAAACTGCCGCGTCTTTCGGTCGGCACGACATTGCTGACCATCGCCTGCGCGGGAATAATTCTGCCCGAAGAAATAATGAACCATAAACCCGTGATGCACAGCACGAAATAAAACGGAATCGCGGGCAAATTTGTTATCAAAGCGATCAGCGGAAAACTCGCCAAAGCCAGAAAAACAAACAAGTTATATTTCCCGAGTCGGTCTGCAAGTCGCCCGATTACCGGCGAAGTAATCATCGTCAACGCGCCGCCGACCATATAAATTATTGGCGTTTGCGTCTTGGAGAATCCCATATTAAATTCCATAAACGGGTTGATAAACGGGATAATCATAAAATGTCCCATCATCAAAAACGCCGTCAGCGCGAGCGCGTAAAATTGGCTCGAATTGCGAAAAACATCACCGATTAATTGCGCCGGACTTATTTTCTGACGATTTTCGACTTGCAAATGGGCGTCCATTTTCGGCAGAAACTTTATCAAAAACGGAACGAGGAAAATGCCTAAAATAACCACGAAAAAGAACGGCGCGTGCCAGTTGAAAAGATTGGCGATATACAACCCGAACGGCACGCCGAAAACCGACGCCGCCGAAAACGCCGCCATAATCATTCCCATCGCCGAGGCGCGGCGTTCATACGGAATAATATCGGCGACGATTGATAAAACCTGCGCGCCGATTAGTCCGCCGAAAAGTCCGGCGACGACGCGCGAGACGAGCAAAATCTCGTAGCGCGGCGAAATCGCGCAGCAGAGGGTTCCGACTAAAAATCCCGCGTAGGCAAACATCAAAACCCGTTTGCGGTCGAAACCGTCCACGAAAAATGCCGCCAAAAAACCCGACGCGCCCGCGCTGAAAGTGTATGCCGCAACGAGCATCGAAAACTGTTGCGAGCTGATGTCGAAATACGGCATCAGGTAATTTCCGAGCGGCATCATGATCATAAAATCAAGAATATGCGTGAAATTTAAAACCGTAAGCAGCAGTAAAATTATTTTTTCTTTAGATAACATTTCAAAACTTCGTGAAATTTAGAGTCGTTGTCCGGCGATTATCAGCCAAAAACATTTCAATTTTTACCACGGCACAACTCCCTGATCGTCAAAGTAGCCGCCGGTCGCGCCGTCATCCGGCAAAGTCGCCAAATCAAAAATAATTGACGCGCCTTCGGCGACGGTTTTCGGTCCGCTGTTTTGGTTCAAATCCGTCGCCGTGTAGCCTGGATCGGCGGAATTTACCTTGATTTTCGTGTCTTTTAGCTGATGCGCGAGAATCACCGTGAACATATTGAGCGCGGCTTTCGACGAATTGTAGGCGACGGGCTTTACGTCCTTAAAATCCCAATTCGGGTCACTGTTCAGCGCGAGCGAACCCAAACCGCTCGACACATTGACGATGCGTCCGCCTTCCGATTTTTTAACGAGCGGCAAAAGATTTTGTGTCACGGCGACGACTCCAAAAAAATTCGTCTCGAAAGTTTGGCGAATCGTGTTCAGAGAAAATTCGCCGAAAACTGCTCCGTATTCGACCGCAATTCCAGCATTATTGACTAAAATATCAAGCCTGCCGTAAGTCTCTTCGACGTATTTTGCCGCCGCTTCAAGCGTTTTCTCGTCCGTCACGTCAATCAAAACGAATTCGGCGTCAAAACCTTCGCTCTTTAATTTTTCAGCGGCTTCCCGCCCGCGCGTTTCATCGCGTGCGCCGATCAAAACTTTGACGCCCTGATTCGCTAACTGCCGCGCCGTTTCAAATCCTAATCCTTTGTTCGCGCCCGTAATCAGCGCAATTTTTTTATCTGTCATAAATTTAATTTACTGTAATTATTTGCTCGCGCCTTTAACTTCCTGTGCATTTTCGATTTGAATCGCTCGCCCGTATTGTTTCGGCACATAATCAATTTTCGCGCCGAGTTCACGCGCCGCGGCGAATGGAAAATACGGGTCGCGCAAAAATTCACGCGCCATCAAAATCGCGTCGGCTTCGCCGTTTTGTAAGATTTTTTCCGCCTGTTGCGCTTCGTTAATCATCCCGACCGCGCCGGTGGCGATGCCAACCTGTTGGCGAATTTCCGCCGCAAATTCAACCTGATAATTCGGCGCGACCGGAATTTTCGCGTCCGGCACGTTGCCGCCCGTCGAAACGTCAATCAAATCAATGCCGATTTTTTTCAATTGTCGGCAAAATTCGATTGACTGCTCTAAATCCCAACCACCGTCCGTCCAATCAGTCGCTGAAATTCGCACGAAAACGGGTAGATTTTCGGGAACGGTTTCTCTAACTCGTCTTGCGACTTTGAGCGGAAAACGCATCCTATTTTCTAAATTTCCGCCGTATTCGTCGGTTCTTTTGTTCGAGAGCGGCGATAAAAATTCGTGAAACAGATAACCGTGAGCGGCGTGAATTTCGATGACTTCAAAACCAGCTTCGACGCTTCGTTTTGCCGCTTCAACAAAATCGTTCGTCGCCTGTTCAATGTCGGCTTTCGTCATCTCGCGCGGCATCGGATAATCTTCGTTAAAGGCAATCGCACTCGGCGCAACGGTTTCCCAACCGCCATTTTTTTCGCTGACTTTCACGCCGCCGTTCCACGGTTCGCCCGTTGACGCTTTTCTGCCTGCGTGCGCGAGTTGAATTCCCGCCACTGCGCCTTGTTCTTTGATAAATTTCGTAATTCGTTTATACGCTTTGCCGTGCGCGTCCGACCAAATTCCCGCGTCCGACGGCGAAATTCTGCCTTCGGGCGAAACGGCGGTCGCTTCCATAATCACTAATCCCGCGCCGCCGACCGCGCGGCTTCCGAGATGAACCAAATGCCAATCGGTCGGCATTCCGTCGTTGCTCGAATATTGGCACATCGGCGAAACCCAGATGCGATTGCGAAATTCGATATCGCGTAATTTATACGTTTCAAATAATTTGCTCATAACTTCCCTTCGCCCGTTTTCTTTCTGCGTAGTGAAAAACTCACTTCCACTGTTTCGTTACCGAATCGTAAGTAACCGATTCGCCCAGTTCTTTTCCGAACCACAAAATATATTTTGATTCGCTTTCTTTCTTGTAAAAAATCGGTCCGCTTTCGGTTTCTTTTATGCCAATCTCGTTCAAAGCATTTGGCAATTTACCATTTTCATTTCTAAATTTTTCGACTTTCGCTGCGATTTCATTTCCTTGAGCGATTTTATTGCCACGACCGCAAGCGGAAATGGAAAAGCAGATTAAGATAAGCGATGCAAAAACTTTGATTTTTATAAAACCGATTTTATTTTCGCGCATAAGATTAAGTCATTCCAACCCAATCATCGCCGCCGACTTCCTGCCAACGCGACCGAATCGCTTCGTATTCTTCGTTCGATAATTTCCCTTCCGCGACATATTTCGCATTTTCCTGCCAACGATTCGGTCGCGTCGTGCCGACGATCATCGTGTCAACGCCCGGAATCGAAAGCGTAAATCTCAGGGCGGTCGCCGTCGCTTCTTCGAGAGATTTTTTCAGAAACTCAAACTTTAATTTTTGTATTCTGTCCCAGTATTCGTGATGATAACTGCTCTCCGGTTTCGCATTGTGCCGCCAAACTGCATTGGCAATCGGACGCTTGGCAATCACGCCGATATTCTTTTCCGCCGCGAGTTTGATATTGCCGTTAATCGGCGTTTGGTCAGCAATCGAGACCGAAGTTTGCAAACTGTCGAAAACGTCCATCTCAATCGCGTATTTCGCGTCTTCATTGTCGCCCGAATAACCGATGTAGCGCGTGTAGCCTTTCTCCTGCGCTCGCTGCAATGCTTCAATCGCCTCGCCGCGTTTTAAGATTTCAGTGTCGCAACTATGCAGTTGCGCGATGTCAAGATAATCGGTTTTCAATGCGCGCAAGCTGTTTTCGATGGTTTCCAGAATTCCTTTTTTCGACCAGTCAAAACGCGTAAAAGCATCGAGCGCGCCGCATTTCGTCAGCAGATAAAATTCTTTCCGGCGTTTTGAAACGGCGTTGCCGATTAGTTCTTCGGAAACTTTATAAGCCGCCGCCGTGTCAATCACATTCAAACCCGCATCGAGCGCGGAATTCAGCAAAATGTCCACTTCTGCCTGCGTTTGATTGTCGTTATAACCGATTTCCGCGCCGCCGAAGCCAAGCACCGAAACTTCCATATCAGTTTTGCCGAATTTTCTCTTTTCCATAAATTTTTATAAATCGAAAACGAAACAAGTCGTCGTTGAGTGCGCGTATAATTTGCCCGCTTCGTCAATTAATTTCGCTTCGGCGGTGACGATTTGTTTTCCGGCGTTGATGACGTCGCCGACTGCTTTTAATTTTCCCGTCTGCTCAAAAATCGGGCGAACGAAATTGATTTTGAATTCCAGACTCGTCGAACCTTTTCCCGCCGCTAATGTTGACTGAACCGCGCAGCCCATTGCCGAATCGAGCAAGGTGGAAATATAACCGCCGTGCGTCGTGCCGAGCGGATTGTAGTAATTCAGTTTCGGCGTTCCGACGAATTCGGCGCGTCCGCGCTCGATTTTAGCCAGCCGAAAATCGAGCGTTCCCGCAATCGGCGGTTGCGGAAGCGCGCCTGCTGTCATCTGTTTGAAAATTTCCAAACTGTCCGTTTCGCGCCAAACGTCGTGCGGAATCAAGCCGAATTTCGAGTCTGAATTTTCGCTCATTTATTTCGCCAATTCCGCTTCGATCTTTTCAATCAAGCGCGAATCGTCTGCCGTTACGTCGGGCGCAAAACGAGCCGCGATTTCGCCGTCTTTGCCGATGAGAAATTTCTCGAAATTCCACAAAACATCCGTTTCGTTTAAGTGTTTGTGTCCGAATTTTTCCAGGTTATCTCTCAGCCCGCCGCCGTTGTCAACGTCGGTTTCCGGTCGCGCGTCAATCAAATGTTTGTAAAGCGGATGACGTTCGCCGCTGTTGATGGAAACTTTTGAAAACAGCGGAAACTGCACGTTGAAATTCGATTCGCAGAAGTCTTTAATCTCGGCTTCCGTGCCGGGTTCCTGTCCCATAAAATCGTTCGACGGAAAGCCGAGAATCTCAAAACCGCGCCCGCGATACGTTTCGTAAAGCGTTTCCAAACTTTCGTATTGCGGAGTCAAACCGCATTTCGACGCGACATTGACAACGAGCAAAACTTTGTCTTTATACTCGCCCAAATTCGTTTCCGCGCCGTCAATCGTCTGCACGGGAATCGCATAAATTTCATCTGCCATAATTTTTTATTTTCTCCTGATACTTTCTACCGAATCTTCGATTAACTTTCCCAAAACCTTTTCGTCAACGTCGCTCAAGCGTTTGAAATACAAACAGCCTTTGCCGACTTTGTGCTTGCCGAGTTTCGACAGTAATTCTTCGTCCCAGCCTTCGCCCATATTCAGATAAAGCGTTAAGTTTTGCTTGCGCGGCGAAAAGCCGATTTCCGGGCAATCAACTTCGCGTCCCGATTCGTATTTCAAATGCAAATTGCCGAAACCGACGATTGACGCGCCCCACATCTTCGGCTTTTTGCCTGTCACTTTCGCCATCAGCGCGGAAATTCGTTCGCTGTCCGCCCGTGCTTTTTCGTCTGCGATTCCACCGATAAAATCCTCAACGCTCGCCGTCGTTTCCTTAGTTTTCAATTCCGCCATTATGCACGCTCCTTTCTGACAATCATCAAACCGTCGCGGACGGCAAACAAGACGTTGCTGACCCTTTCGTCGGCTCGCACTTTTTCGTTAAATTTGTGAAGCGCGACGGTGTTTTCGTCGTCATTCGTCGTCGTATTCAAAACTTTTCCGCTCCACAAAACATTGTCCGCCAAAATGATTCCGCCGATGCGGATTTTCGGGAAAACCGAATCGTAATAGTTCGCGTAGTTCGGTTTATCGGCATCAATAAAAATCAAATCGAAAGTTTCGTCGAGCGTCGGAATGATTTGCGCCGCGTCGCCTAAATGCGGCTCAATCACGTCGTTCAATTCGGACTGCGCCCAAAATTGTTTGGCAATTTGATTGGTTTCCGGCTCGACATCGAGCGTGATGATTTTTCCGCCCTGCGCCAAACCTTCCGCCAGACAAAGCGCGGAATAACCCATATAAGTCCCGATTTCCAAAATCCGCTGCGGCTGAATCATCTTGCTCAACATCGCCAGCAAGCGACCTTGATAAAACCCCGAAAGCATAGATTTATCGTCGCGCTCGCCGAAAGTTTTCGAGCGCAATTCGCGCAGCAAATCGCTTTCGTCGGACGTAAATTTCTCGGCGTAATTCTGAATTTTCTCGTCAATCATAAAATCTGTTTAAGAATTACCGTCAACTTTGGATTCGAGCCGCAAACTGAATAAAGTGTTTTTCCCGTCGGTGATTTCCAGAGCGTTCTCGCTGCCGTCCGTTTCAAACTGAACCGCGACGCGGCGCACGTTTTCAATCATATCGGTCATCGTTTCCGCGTTTTCTCCGGTCTGGTCGGTGCGTTTGACGACGACCGAATTTGAATTGCCATTTTTATCAAGCGCGACGCTTTCGAGATGTCCTTCCTCGCCTTCTTCGAGCGTTTCGCCCGAAGCGAAAAAGATGTCGAAACGCGCCCGCCGACTTGCGTTTCTGGTTGTAAACTCCTGCAAAAACATTTCCCAGTTTTCCGCGCTGATTCCTTTTCTCGGCTCGCTCGGTTCAGTCATAATTTTCTTTTAACTCCTTATTAAGCGCAATTTTATTCGTGCCTGTCTGTGTTTATCTGTGGATAATTTTGCTTAGATTTTCACCACGATTTTGCCGAAATGCGCGCCTGCTTCCATATACTTCAAAGCGTCTTGCATTTCGCCGAATTCAAATGTTTTATCAATAACCGGCTTCAAAAAGCTGTATTGGCAAAGCATCAAATTCATCTGCTCGAACATCTGACGCGAGCCGACGTAAATGCCTTGCAATTTCACGGTTTTCATCAAAAGCGAAGTCGGGTTAAAATCGCCTTTGCCTGCCAAGACTCCGATAACCGAAACATCGCCGCCCATCTTCACGGCGTTCACCGACTTTTGCATCGTTCCCGCGCCGCCGACTTCGACAACGTGGTCAACGCCGCGCCGTTCCGTCAAATCTAAAACCGCTTTGTCCCAATCTTCGGTCGTTCGGTAATTAATTAAATCGTCCGCGCCGAGTTCTTTAGCGCGCTGTAATTTTTCGTCGCTCGAAGACGTAATAATCGTTCGCGCGCCGAGAACGCTGGCGAACTGCAAAGCGAAAATCGAAACGCCGCCCGTGCCTTGCAGCAAAACCGATTCGCTCGGTTTCAAACTGCCCGAACAAAAAAGCGCGTTGTAAGCCGTCACGCCCGCGCACGGCAGAGTTGCCGCTTCTTCATAACTCAGATGGTCGGGAAATCTGACCAATCCCGTTTCATCAAACGCTCCGAACTCGCGCAGACAGCCGTCCAAATCGCCGCCGAGCGCGGTTCTGGCTTTTTCATAATCAATCTCTCCGTCTGACCAGCCCTGCATAAAAATCGGGCAAACGCGGTCGCCGATTTTCCATTTCGTCACTTGATTGCCGACCGCGACGACTTCGCCCGCGCCGTCCGACAGCGGCACGAGCGGCGTTTTGAGTTTCGGGTTATACGCGCCCTTGACCATCATCAAGTCGCGGTAATTTAAAGATGCGGCGTGAAATTTCACTAAAACTTCGCTTGCTTGCGGTTCGGGCTTTTCGCGCTCGACGATTGATAGATTTTCAATGCCGAATTCGTTTATCTCGTAGGCTTTCATAATTTCAAATTTTTATATCAGCCACAGATTCACACGGATGAACACAAGATAAAATCAAAGATAAGAAGACAGAATTTTTCATCATCATCCGAATTTAATCCGTGTCTATCTGTGCAAATCTGCGGCTAAACTCTTATTTCTTTTTCGGACTTTTCAAGTTCAATCTGATAACAACATCATCACGAATCAAGTCATCTGTTTTTCCCGCATAAACGATTCCGAAATCTTTTCGATTGATGGAAAACTCCGTGTCAACCGCAACGTCAGCGTCGCTGACGGCAATCTTTGCCGGAAACGTGATTGTTTTTTTCTGCCCGTGCAAATCAAAGTCGCCTGTTACCGTATAATTGCCTGCGCCTTTCGCCGCGTCGGGAACGATTTTCGTCGAAGTAAAAGTCGCTTTCGGATATTTTTCCACTTCAAAAAAGTCTGCCGACTTCAAATGTCCGGTTAATTTATCGTCGTCGCTGAAAATCGAAGTCGTATCAATATCAACCGACACGCGACTTTCTTCCGGCTTGTCATTGACCAAATCAATCGTGCCTTTGAATTGTTTGAAACCGCCGTCGTGTTTGCCCGTCACCTTCGAGCCGGTAAATTCAACTTTCGAGCTTTCCGGCGAAATCGGCAAAGCCGTTCCCTTGACTTCCATCGCCGTTGTCGGCGCGGTTGTCGTTGCCGTATTTGCCGCCGAATTCGTCGCCGTGTTTGTCGCCGGCGCGGTCGTCTGCGCTTTCGGTTTGTTCGCCGCCGGGTCTTCGCACGCTGCTAAAAATACCGTTGCGGATAAAATTCCGATTGCTAATTTGTTCATATAATATTCTCCTTAAATATTTAATTAACTGCCGCGCTTCCCTTACTCGTCACCCATTTTTCAAGCAGCGTTTCAAACTCAGCCTGCAAAGATTTCTCTCTGTCAGTGTTATACCAACGCTGCAAATTCTCCATCATCTGCGGTTTTTCCAAATTCGTGTGCTTCATCTCGAAAAAATAATCCATCGCCGCCTGCGGTCGCGGTCCCCAGGTTCCGAGTTCCTCGAAAGTTTCCGCGTCGAGCGCAATCAACTTCGGAATCGAACGCGCGTTATAAGTCAGATATTTGTCCATCAACTCCAGATTTTCGTCGCGCAAAACGTATCGCGTTTCGATATTCGGACTTGCGGCGGCGATTTTTTCAATCGCCGGAATGTTTTGCGCCGCATCGCCGCACCAGCCTTCGGTGATAACCAGCCAAATCATTTTCCGGTTCAAAAGCTGCGCTTTTTCCTTTAACGATTCATTCAATCCTACGGTTTTTTCGAGCCGCTTCATTCGCTGGCGATTTAATTTGCCGTAATTAAACATTGCCTCCGACTGGTTCGCTCCCGTAGTTTTTCCTTCCGCTAGTAAATCGTCAATTAACTTTAGATATTCGGCGAACGTCATTGATTTTTCAATGTAGCTTTTCATATTTTTTC
>CBDUBY010000019.1:0-29825 GCA_965365505.1 uncultured Pyrinomonadaceae bacterium
CAATGGCAAAGCGCGGAACTATTTCTTTGACGAAAACAACGCCGCGCCTGGTTTCGTCTGCCGTTTCGCGTTTAACGTAAAAGCGCAGATTCACTTCCTCAAAATTGATATGAAACGGCACGGGAATTTTCAAAACGCGCGTGTCGAGAAACATAAATGCGACTAAGGACACGAAACATTTTCCGTCGTGAAAATCGAGCGACGTTCCCGACGGCACTCGATTTTCAAGCAGTTCAGGCGCGACTTCATAATTCGCCATCACCAAATCGTGCCATTTTGCTGTTAGAAATTTTCTCATTTTACAAAACTATTCTTTTGTCGCCTGCGCGTCGTGTGATTCGTTCGCGGTCAAAGAATTCGAGCAGCGGAATCGCGTATTTACGCGAAATGCCCGCGATGTCTTTGAACTTCGTAACGTCAATTAAACGGTCTGCCGACGGTTCGGCGAACTCGCGGATTTTAGCCGTTAAATTTTCAATCTCGGTTTTAGAGAAATAAAACTCCTCGGAAATCTTAACGATTTCGCCGGAGTTTATCAGAAGCTGGAAAATTTTTCGGACGCGCGTTTTGTCGAAATTTTTATCAGCCGTTTCGCTCAATACATCTTCGAGTTTCGGAACGTCGAGTTTAGCGGTTTGATAAATCCGCCGCAGTTTTTCGCGCAAAAGATTTTCCTCGGCAGATAATTCGAGGTTGTGCGCGGCAAGCCTGACGGTATCGGTTTCCGTCTTGATTTTATTTTCCTTTTCCAGATGCGCGAGCGTCGTTTTAAAAATCTCCGGCGCGAGATTGGCGAAAATTTTCTCGCGCAGAGTTTCGCGCAAAATGCCTTTGGCGAGCGGTTCTTTGCGGTGGTGCGCTTCGATTTCCGAAATGGTTTTCGTCTTCAAATTTTCAAACGGCGTTCGCGCAATGTAAAAATTTTCGGCTTCGATAACAGTTTTTTTTTCGATGTTTTCGGCAATCGCTTTTTTCAAAATCTCGCCGCGCCAACCGGTTCGCGCCTGCAAATCTTTTTGCGTCGCGCCCGGTTCTTCGGCGGTTTCGAGAATTAATTTTAACAACTTCGCGCGGTCATTTTCTTTATCGGCGACAATGTAATTTTGCAAATGGCGACGAACATTTTCAACGTCTTTGCGCCGATGTTTGATGACCGAGTTATCCAAAACACGCCCGCCCGCAATCGTCATTTGCGGCGAATACGAACGAAGAATAAATCTCTCGTTCGGAACAGCGGCAACAAAAGTTTCGAGCCGCAGTTGAACGAAATCCTTTTCGTTTTGTTTGATTTCGTTCGCCTCGTTCAAAACCTGAACACGCGCCAACGCTTCGATTGTTCCGATGTGAACGCGAACTCGCTGGCGTGATTTTATGCTTTTCTTCGCGTCCTTTAAAACTTCAATTTCCGCATCGAAAATCTGCGTCGGGCGCAAAACGTCTTTTTCCGCCAAAACCATTCCGCGCTCGATTTCAGCGTGTTCGATGCCGCCGAGATTGACCGCCGTACGCTGTCCGGCGCGAACCGTTTTCGCCGCTTTGCCATGCGTCTGCAAACCGCGCACGCGCACGCGCCGTCCGCGCGGTAAAATGTCTAATTCGTCGGCTTCGCTGATTTCACCGGAAACCAAAGTTCCCGTCGCCACCGCGCCGAAGCCTTTGACGGAAAACGAGCGGTCAATCGGCAGACGCGCAATCGTATCGTTTTTTCGAGCGGGAATTTCGAGCGCGAGTTTATACAGCAGTTCTTTTAAGCCCTGAATGCCCGCGCCGGTTTTCGCGCTGGCGGCAACGACGGGCGCAGTTTCTAAAAACGAATTTTCGACGAGTTCGGCGACTTCTAGTTTGACGAGTTCGAGCAGGTCTTCGTCAACCAAATCCGTTTTCGTTAAGACAATCAAGCCGCTTTTAATTTCGAGCAAACGGCAGATTTCAAAATGCTCGCGCGTTTGCGGCATCACGCCCGCGTCCGCCGCAATGACGAGCGCGACCAAATCAACGCCGCTCGCGCCCGCCAACATATTTTTGATGAATCGCTCGTGACCCGGAACGTCAACGAAACCGATTTTCACCGCGCCCAAATCGAGTTCGGCGAAACCGATGTCAATCGTGATGCCGCGCTTTTTTTCTTCGGGCAGACGGTCGGCATCAACGCCCGTCAGAGCTTTGACGAGCGCGGTTTTTCCGTGGTCAATGTGTCCGGCAGTGCCGACGATAATATCCAAAACAGTAAAAAGTGTAACGGGAAAGTCAGCGAGGCGCAAAGAGGCGATTTTTTAACTCAGTTCTACTTGCGCCGCTAAAAATTAACCGCAAAATAAAAGGAATAATACGGATCAAAAACGAAAAATTCTTGCCTTGCCGCATCTTCAATGACGATGCTGACCATTTGCCGCACTTCGCCAATCGGCGGTATTGCCGGGCTGAGATTGTTGACCGGCGCGATGATTTTACCTGCGATTTTAGCTAATGGTTTTTAGGATTTAGCTCAACCTTTGGCAGTGGTTTTATATTGTTCCAACTTTCGGTAAAGCGTTTTTCTGCCGATGTTCAAAAGGCGCGAGGCGCGCGATTTGTCGCCGCCCGCGTAGTCCAAAGTCGCTTCGATAATTTGTTTTTCCGCTTCGTCCATCGCCGTCGGCAATTCGATTTCGATGCCGATTGAATTGCCCATCGAAGCGGCGCGCAGTCGTTCCTGTTTCGCCGCCGCGACCGATTCAAACGCCAGTTTGCTGATGGCTTCGGGCAAATCGTCGAGTTCGATTTGCCGCCCCGAAGCGATAATTACGGCGCGTTCAATCGCATTTTCTAACTCGCGCACATTGCCGTGCCATTCATAATTGACGAGCGCGCGCAGAGCGTCTTTGGCGATGCCGGAAACGAAACGCCCGGATTTTTGTTTGTAGGTTTCGAGAAAATGAAAAACTAAAATATGGATGTCTTCGGGTCGTTCGCGAAGCGGCGGCACGACAATCGGGAAAACCGAAAGGCGGTAAAATAAGTCTTTGCGAAAAAATCCCGCTTCGACCGCTTCTTCCAAATTGATATTCGAGGCGGCGATGACCCGCGCATCGGTTTTCAAAACCTCTTTGCCGCCGACGCGCGTAAATTCGCCGTCCTGAAGAACGCGCAATAATTTGACCTGCGCCGACAAACTCATTTCGCCAATTTCGTCGAGAAAAAGCGTTCCGCCATTCGCCTCTTCAAAGCGTCCTTGCCGCTGCGTTCGAGCATCGGTAAACGCGCCTTTCTCGTGTCCGAAAAGTTCGCTTTCCAATAAACTTTCGGGAATCGCGCCGCAGTTTAGTTTGATATACGGCTTGTTTTCCCGTCCCGAATTATAGTGAATCAGATTCGCCATCAACTCTTTTCCCGTTCCTGATTCACCCTGAATCAAAACGGTCGTTGTCGTGTCGGCGACGTTCAAAGCGAGTTCGACGGCGCGACGAATCGGCGCGGCTTGACCGATGATTTCGCTCGTGTGCCGCTCGTATAATTCTGATTTCAGGCGCATCACTTCCGCGCTCAACTGGTCGCGCTCTAAAGCCGTTCCGATTTGGTCGGCGATGCCTTCGGCAAGCGCGACTTCGTGTGATTCAAAACCGTCTTCGCGCTCGATGCTCCAGACGAAACCTAAAAGCCCAAACGCCTGACCGCCGACGCGCACGGGCGAAACGAGCGCGGCTTTGCCGCCGAGCTGCGAATTGAAAATCAGACGCGCGGCAAAAGGCATTTGTTTATCAATCAAACGCAGAGTTT
Organism: uncultured Pyrinomonadaceae bacterium; assembly: GCA_965365505.1. Lineage (GTDB taxonomy): Bacteria > Acidobacteriota > Blastocatellia > Pyrinomonadales > Pyrinomonadaceae. The sequence continues at coordinate 3,757 of CBDUBY010000019.1, forward strand.
TTCCTTCTTTGAGAATATCGCCGAGCGCGGGAAACGGTTCGATGTCGAGCGATTGATTATGCTGCTGAATCATTTCCAAAACCGTGTTCGGCTCAACGTTCGGCGCGGATTTAAATGCGGCGAGCGAGATGCGTTTTCCTGTTCCGTCAAGCACGCCGAGCGCGCCGTAATCCGCGCCAACCAGTTCGACGGCGCGTTCCAAGACCTTCGCCGAAACTTCGCCGAAATCCGAGTGCGAATTTAAAATGTTGGCGATTTCAAGCAGCGCGGTCGTGCGTTTCGATTCCTGTTCTTGCGTGACGTAAAGACTCGTGTAACGGTAGCCGATGGCAAGCTGGCGGGCGATTGATTCGAGAAACGAAACTTCTTCGTCGAGCCATTCACGCGGCTCTTTCGTGTCGTGCAAACCGAGCAAACCCAGCACCTTTCCGCTCAAAATAATCGGCACGACAAGCAAGGAACGAGTTTCGAGTGCTTTGGTAAAAAATTTAACGGTCGCGTCCTTCGTCTTCGAGGTATCGTTCAGGCGAATCGGGCGCGTGATGTCGAATTTTTCCGCCAGCTTTTCCACATTAAACGGAATCGTCGTGCCCTCGCTCGGCGGAACCGTTTCGTCTTTGCGCCATTCGTGACTGATGCGGAGCTCGCTGCCCGAAGTCAACTGCAAAAGGTCGCAGCGGTCAGCATTCATCATTCGCCCGATTTCCGAAACGACGACATTTAAAAATCTTTCCAAATCAATGTTCGTCGGCAAATCGCGAGCAAGGCGGTCAATAATCGCTTCACGCGCCTCGTGCATTTTGATTTTGCGTTCGAGCGGAAAAATTGGCGGGCTTTCGATTTCGATTTTCATACGAATCAGTTTTAGTTGAGAATACTGATTTTAGGGTCTTGATTTTTCGATTTGATGTCAAGTTGATACAGATAATACGCGCAGTGTGTTTTTAAGAGGCAAGCCTTATGAAGAGTTATTCGGGAATTTGCAGAGCGTCGGATGTGAGGACGCTCTGCTGGTTTTCATACAACTCCTTACATTTCATTAACGATTCGCTATCAAAAATTCATTGAGATGCTTTCATCGAATTCTCTTTTTGCTTATCGGTCAGTGCAATACCCATTTTCTCTAATGTGACCTGGTTCAAAGTGCCGGTGGCAGGCAATCCGTTGGCGGATTGGTATTTTTTCAAGCCGTCGCGCGTCGCGTCGTCAAGTTTGCCGGTCGCCTCGCCCGCGTATTGATTATTTGTCTTCAGCATTTTCTGGGCTTCCATTATTTGCTCTTTTGAGGCGCGGAAGATGATTTTCTTAGGTTTCATCGAATCGCTAGATTTCGTTTCATCGGCGGTGGCGAATGAATTCGGCGAAACGGGCATTTCTTTTTGTTTGTCGGTTAATTCGATGCCCATTTTTTCGAGCGTCGCACGATTTAAAGTGCCGGTCGCTTTCAACCCGTTTTCCGGTTGATATTTTTTGATGGCGGCGCGGGTCGGGTCGTCCATTTTGCCGGTTTCTTCGACCTTTAACATTTTCTGCACCGTCATAATCTGGTCTTTGTTGGCGCGGAAAATTTGCTTTTTGGGTTTTGTTTCAGAAGTCGTTGCCGGTTGTGACGGGGCAGGAGTCGGAGTCGTTTGCGCGTTAAATGAAACGCTTGCCAAAAGGGAAATTAGCAATACCAAAATAAATTTTTTCATTTGATTTCCTCCACTGAAAAGTGATTTATCTTTCCTTTTACAGAAAGTGGTGGTTAGGTAGCGGTTCAAAAATAATGCCCTTTGAGTGTCCGAACTGCAACTCGCATAGTTTTGAAATCGCTGAGTTAATTTTGTAAGTTTTGGCAGTATCAACCTAATTCGCCTGAGATGTCAAGAGGTTTTTTGCGAAGTTACCTGATTTGAATCGGAAACGGCACGAAGCAGAGAATGAAAATTAGAAGCGTCAGCAGGGCGATAATTTTTCTGGTGAAATCGAGCGGCGTGAAATCGAGCGGTTCGGGATGCCGGACGCGCATCATCACGGCGAGCAGCACGGCGAATAAAAATCCGCTCGGACTGCTGTAGAGAAACCAGCCAAGCAGGGAAATCACAGACATCACGGCGAACGCGATTCTGCCTGTCCAGAAATGAATGCGCTCGCCGAAAATCGAATAAATCGCGTGTCCGCCGTCGAGCTGACCGGACGGAATCAAGTTCAAACTCGTCACCAGCATTCCAACCCACGCCGCCGCCAAAAAGGAGTTGAGCTGACCGAAACTGAGATTGAGATTTAGGATTTTCGCCAGCAACTGCGTCAACAAAGGGTCGGCGAAATATAAACCTTGTGCGGCTGCGGCGGTCGGCGCGGTTTGTTTCATCGTTAAAAGTCCGATTATTAAAACGGGAATAATGGCGATAAATCCGGCAATCGGACCCGCCACGCCGATGTCGAAAACGGCACGGCGCGAAGGCATCGGCGAAACGATTTTGATAAATGCTCCTAAAGTTCCCGCCGGACCAATCATCGGCGGCAGCGGAATAAAATACGGCAAGGTTGCGTCAACTCTGTAAAGCCGACACGCAACGTAGTGTCCGGCTTCGTGCGCGGTCAAAATCGCCAGCAGCGAGATAGAAAAACTCACGCCGTATTGGAAAATTTTCGGTTCGGTAAAGATGCGATAGACTGCGCCGGAAACGAGTTGGAAATATAAAGACGGCAGGGAAAGTATGAAGTTAAAGACTTCCGCCCAATTCTGCGGGTCTTGCACATGCGCCGGAAATATGGGAATTGTTCCGAAAGGTTCAATCACGCCCGCAATCGTGACGGTAAAAAATGCGGCGAGCAGCAAGCCCAGATGTTTAATCCAGGTTCGCAAGCTCGGACGCATTGCTTCGCGGCGGTCGAAAAATTGATTGGTCAGCGAATCTAAATCAGGCATAGACAATTACGAATTACGATACTGAACAATCATATCAAAATCGTAATTCGTAATTCGTAATTATTTAACAGCTTTGGCTTGCAGTTCCTTTCCGGGTTTGAAGCGAATAGTTTTGCCCGACGGAATCGGGACTTCCTTGCCGGTGCGCGGGTTGCGACCGATGCCGCGTTTGCGAGGTTTAACGACAAACACGCCGAAGCCGCGCAGTTCGATGCGCTTGCCCGCCGCCATCGCTTCCTTCATCGCGTTGAAAAGCGCGTCAACGACCTGTTCCGCTTTTTGTTTCGGCACGCCGGTTTTGTCAGCCACGCGGTTGATAATATCGAGTTTAATCATATCTTTCGCCTCTCGTTCTTTGTCGGGAATATATTGGAAAGCCGCCTGTTTGGAAATGTATATGAATAATAAAGACTTAGCTTTGCATCTGTCAAGAATTTGCCGTGTTAAATTTAAAATAGTTCTCCGAAACCGTTTCCGGCGTTTCAAAATGCGGAAAGTGTCCGACCGTTTCGAGTTCGATAATATCGGTTTGATGCGGCACGACTTCGCGGAATCTTTCAACCAGATGTTTGCCCGAAACTTTATCCGACGAGCCGTTGATAAATTTAAATGGAACTGTCATACGCTGTAACGCGCCGACCCAACGAGTCCGATGCGTTTGGCGTTCGCGCATATAACGAATCAGTTTGTGCGCGATTCGGCGACCGTCGTTGAATTTGAAAACCGCCAGAAAATCGTTTAATTCTTCGTCGGTCGGCTGCGTTTGCTCGCCGAAAATTGAAGCCAGACTGCGTTTAAATTTCGCGTCGCTAATCAATCTGCCGAATAAAAAACCAAGCGGGCTGATGAGAATTTTCTGCGCGAGAATCGGGCGATGCGTTTCGGGAAACAACGCGCCGTTCAGCATACAAATCGTTTCGACGGAAAAATTCAAACGGTTTTCTTCGCCTCTTGCCAATAATTCCTGCGTTATCGTATTGCCGTAATCGTGCGCGAGAATGTGAACTCTGCTGATTTTTAAGTGTTCGAGTAACGCCTGCAAAACGTCGGTTTGATTAAAAGTCGTATAATCGAAATCCGTCGGCTTGGCGGAAAAGCCGTAGCCGATCATATCGAAACTCAGAACCGCGAACCGTTCGGCGAGCGCATCCCAAATTTTATGATAATCGTGCGAAGAAGTCGGGAAACCGTGCAGACACAGCAACGCTTCGCCCGCCGCTTTGCTTTGCCGATAGAAAATCGGCTGACCTTGATAATCGAAATAATTTCCGCCGCTCCGCCACTCATTTAATTTCATCGCTCGCCCCGAAAAATGATAATATCTTTTACACAACAAACGAAAAGGGAGAATTGGGAAATTATGTTAAGAGGACGCGAAAGCACGAATATCGAAGACCGGCGCGGAATGGGCGGCAGAGGTTTGGCAATCGGCGGCGGCGGAATTGGAACGCTCGTTTTGATTCTGCTTGTTTGGCTGTGCGGCGGCGACCCAAGCGCGCTGCTCGACCAACTCGGCGGCAGCGCGATTCCGCAGCAGGAACAGCAGCAACAGCAGCCGCAGAATCCGAATCAGCAAAACGCGAAAAACGACGACCAAAGAAAATTCGTCGCGTCGGTGCTCGGCAGCACCGAAGACGTTTGGGGCAAAGTTTTGCCGCAGCAGGCGCGCCGTAATTATCAAGACCCGACGCTCGTTTTATTCACCGACCAGGTGCAGTCGGCGTGCGGCATCGCCGGTTCTTCGACCGGACCGTTTTACTGTCCGGGCGACAACAAACTTTACCTCGATTTCGGTTTTTTCAACGACCTCGCCCGCGAGTTCAAAGCACCCGGCGATTTCGCGCAAGCCTATGTCATCGCGCACGAAGTCGGGCATCACGTTCAAAATCTTTTGGGAACAATGGATAAAGTTCAACGCGCCGGAAACTCGAACGCCGACTCGGTGAAATTAGAACTGCAAGCCGATTGTTATGCGGGCGTGTGGGCTTTCTACGCGCAAAAGCAGGGCTTGGTCGAAGCGGGCGACGCGGAAGAAGCGATTCGCGCCGCCTCAGCCGTCGGCGACGACGCGATTCAAAAACGCGCGCAAGGCTACGTCGTCCCCGAATCATTCACGCACGGCTCGTCGCAGCAAAGAATCCAATGGTTCGGACGCGGCTTTCAAACGGGTGATATGCGGCAGTGCAATACATTCGGGCGATGATTCTAACCGAGAAATCATTCATAATTTCTCTAAACTATTATCAAAAAAACTTACGGTTGTGATTTACCTTGCAACCGTATTTTTATTTCTCACTCAAGAAATCTCAGCTTGCATTTGGGATTATTTAATTTAGAAGAATCGCTCCAAAAATTCTGTCCCTATATTATCGTTTTGTTAAAATGGTAAAGCAGGTTTTTATAAATCAATCGGGTAAAATTGTAATTCAGCCGACGCTTTGGCTTTCTGGAAATTATCAGGAGCGTGTTATCAACGGTTTGTTATGAGCTGACCTTAATAAATAGGTTGGCGTAAAGACAGGCAAAGTCAACAGAACCTAAACAAAAGGGAGCTCAATAATTCATTTATTGAGCTCCCTTTTTAGGTGGTTTACTAAATATAAGTCATACAATTCCAAACTTTAGTATAACAGTTAGACAATGCGACGGTAATCTTTATGACATAAAACTGCTGATCTCTTTATACAAAACGCCAGACAGATTAGTCGTTTTGTCTGATGCGCGGCTGAGGTTACATCAATTATTGTTTTAACTAAGCCCAAGTTCATACAGCTTAAAAATGAATAAAATTGTTCAGTTATCCGATTCTTTCCCTAAAGACGATATATGAACAACAATTGACTTTCTCAATGACAATCATACCTTAAACAAGGCTCAGCTTGTAGAGGTTACAAATAGATTTCGTATGATTTTCGCTCGGCAAAAAGATTCTACTAACCGCCGCGCGATACAAAATCAGCAATAAGCGAAATAAACCAAAATATATACTTAAGGAAGGAAACACTCGAATGAATATAAAAAAAAGAAATCCCCTTTTGTTCGGCGCGAGCAAAAAAACATTTTACTTTATGACCCTCTTCGCCTTTTTAGCAATAGGCGCAATGGGTTATTTAACTGTGCCCGTTACTCTAGACGGGACGGCGACGGCTTCGGCACAACAATCCGATCCGTTACCGGTAGGAATTCGCAGCGGCAGCGAGCGTCTTACACCGGAAATGCTTAGCTACGCGCTCGGCAATCGAACGGATAATTTGTCGGATATGATTTCCGCCATCAGCCAGCTGCCGTGTCAAGAAGTGGCTGACACGGAACTCGGCGGAAGATCTTTCGACCCCGGCGTTTATTGTCTGTCCTCAGCCAGACTTGCTGGAGAACTGACGCTCAACGGTCAAAACGACCCGAACGCCATCTTTATTTTTAACGTCAAGAATTCGCTGCTTACCGAGCGCGGATCGAAAATCTCACTTGCGGGCGAAGCGCGGTCGAGCAATGTCTTTTTCGTTGCGGATACGGCGAACGTCGGCGACAACACTGATTTCCGGGCTGCTATTATGGCGAAAAATTCCATTCTTTTGAATGACAGCGCCAAAGTTTCCGGCACGGTTAAATCTCTCAGCGGCGAAATCGTCGGCAGATCGGACGCTCCGGAAGGCGGCGGTAACGGAACTATGGAGATTTGTAAGGTAGTCACCAGCACGACCGGAAATCTGGAAAACAGAATTTTCTTTTTCCGCATTACCGGCGTGAATATTCCCACACCGATTGTCGTTTCAGTGCGAGCCGGTTTCTGCACTGCGCCGTTCAATGTTCCGAACGGTCCGGCAGTTGTGACTGAACTTAATGAAGGTACGCGCTTGAACGGTGAACCCGTTTCGGGCAACTTTATGCTGACGGGCGTGCGCGTCATTGAAGCCTCTACGCCGTCGCCTTCGACATTAGGCGCGGTTAATTTGGCTACCCGCACTGCGGCAGTCACCATTAATGACAGTGGTATCAATAACCAATTGACGCTCGAATTTACTAACCGATTTGCCATCACAGGCTTTCTCGAAATCTGCAAACGCGCACTCGACGTTGATGTTGTCGGCACGTTTAGCTTTACCGTTGAAGGAGTTTATGCAGCAGGTTCAAACTCAACGCTGCAAGTATTTACAGCGCCGGTCGGACAATGTACCGGAGCGATTGCTGTAACTCGTCCGTTTGACGCGCCGACACCGACGCCGACACCAACTCCTGCTGGTGTGTCTAATGGAGATACCGATGGCGGAACTGGCGGAAATGGCAGAGAATCAACCGTCAGAGTCACAGAGCTTGGTCAAAATGGCTCTTTCCTCGAAAGCGTTGACACGATTGCTCCAGACAGAGAAGTCGGAATGGAAGTTCTCGGTCAGGGCATTAACGGCAGCGGAGGAACTTTTACAAACTCCGGCGGCGGCTATGTAACTGTTCGCATCTTTGAAGGCGATGAGTCGGAAGAAGTTATCATTAACTTCAGAAACCGCTCGCGTCCAGGCTTGGTCAAAGTCTGCAAAATCGCTGGACCTGGCATTCCGTTAAACAGATTATTCACGTTCACCGTCACCGGCACAGGACCGACCACGGCTACCGGACCAAACGGAACCGTTTCCAGAACATTCCAAGTCGCGGCAGGCACACCTGAAAGCGGCGGTTCGTGCGCTTTCGTTCCCGGCTTCGGCGCGGGCGCGGGCAACGCGGAATTCCAAACATTTGTTATCGGCACGACCGTTCGCATTGAAGAAACCGGACCCGGTACAATCCAGAACGGTCAAGTCAGAGTGGCGCGCGTGCGTTCATCATCAACAGCAACCCGACCGAGCGAGTTTGTCACAAACACAACGGCTCGCCGCGATGTTGTTGAAGTGGAATACACGAACTTCCTTTTCCGACCGACGATTCTGAAGGTCTGCAAAATCGGCGGCGAAGGCATCGCCCCGAACACGCCGTTCACCTTTAACGTCAACTTAGTCAGCCCGACCGGAGCCGGCGGTAATTTGTTCCCGAACTTTAGCCAAGCAGTAACGGTTAACGCGGGAGCGGCATCGCAGGGCGGCAATTGTAACATCGTTGATGGCGGCGGACTCATCGGCGGCGCGTTCAATCAGGGTTCAACCGTTACGATTACTGAAAATGCGGCGGGAACCACTATCGTGTCGAACATTACTTCGACCACCAGCACCATACCGGCATTCGTTCCGGGCAGCCGTGCGACGACTTTGACCGGCGAAGAAGGACTGGTTGCTGGCGTGACGCAGGTAACATTTACCAACACGGGTGCAGCACCGGCACCGACACCGACTCCGACACCGACGCCGACGCCGACACCGACACCGACGCCGTCACCGACGCCGGGACCTGCACCGAGAAAAGCATACGATTTTGACGGCGATAACAAAGCCGACCTGAGCGTATTCCGTCCGTCGAACGGTACTTGGTATATCAATCAATCGCAAAACGGATTTACCGGCGTTGCCTTTGGTGATTTCAACGATAAGATCGTCCCGGCAGATTATGACGGCGACGGTAGAGCTGATGTCGCGGTTTATCGCAACGGAACTTGGTATCTGAACCGCACGACGCTCGGATTTACCGGCATCGCTTTTGGCGCGGCTGGCGACATTCCTGTTCCTGCGGACTACGATGGCGACGGCAAAGCGGACGTAGCGGTGTTCCGTCCTTCAACTGGAATCTGGTATATGCTGCAGAGCACGGCTGGATTTACCGGCGTAGCCTTTGGACAAGCAGGTGACAAACCTGTCGCAGCGGATTATGACGGCGACGGTAAAGCTGATGTCGCGGTTAATCGCGGCGGAACCTGGTATATTCAGCGCACAACGCTTGGATTCACCGGTGTCGCTTTCGGCGATAGCTTTGATAGACCTGTTCCGGCAGATTATGACGGCGACGGTAAAGTGGATATCGCAGTCTTCCGTCCGTCAAATACAACCTGGTATATTCAGCGCAGCACGCTCGGATTCATCGGAGTAGTATTTGGTGGTGCGTCCGACGTAGTATCGCCAGCGGATTACGATGGCGATAACAAAGCTGATATTGCTGTTTTCCGCTCGACGACCGGAGTGTGGTATTTGCTCTGCTCAACATCTGGATATATGACACAGCAGTTTGGTGCAGAGGATGACGTTTCAATTCCGAACGCTTTCGTTCGTCAATAACCTTATCAGGGTTTTGATCAATCGGGCAGGTGGGAAATATTTCCCACCTGCCCGATTTTTTTTGCGTTGCGTCGCTCAAATGGAAAAAGTTTCTGTTAATGAAAACAGAAGTTTGACGATGAAAATCTTTTTCCGCAGAATGCTATTAACAGTCAGCAATCGAGCAGGCGGGCGATTTGGCATTTGAAAATTGTCTGCGTCGTCTGCTCCGTTTTAATTTGCAGTAATTTTATGAAAGCGACACTCATCACCGGCGCGTCGAGCGGCATCGGCGAAGCGTTTGCCCGCAGGCTCGCCGCTGACGGACATAATCTTGTTCTCGTAGCGCGTTCCGAAGACAAACTTCACCGCATTTGCGACGAGCTGATGCTCGAACATCAAATCACCGCGCATTACATCGCCGTTGACCTGATTGATTACGAAGCCGACAAGCGTCTGTTTGACGAAACGGAACGGCACAATTTGGAAATCGAATGGCTGATAAACAACGCCGGTTTCGGTTCGATGGGTGATTTTTCCCGCCTCGAACTCGAAAGCGAGTTGGAGATGATTAGCCTGAATATAATGGCTCTGGTCGCGCTGACGCATCGTTATTTGGAAAAAATGCGCGCTCGAAAAAGCGGCACGATTATCAACGTCGCTTCGACCGCGAGTTTTCAGCCCGTGCCGTTTATGGCGACTTACGCAGCGACCAAAGCGTTCGTCCGCTCGTTTTCTGAAGCGATTGCCGAAGAAAATCGCCCGCACAATATCCGCGTGATGGCACTGTGTCCGGGTCCGACGGAAACAAACTTTTTCGATGCATCGAACATCGGAATAGAAACCAAAGACGCTTTTATGAAAAAGGGAATGCAGACCTCCGAAGAAGTAGTCGAAGCTGCATTGACCGCATTGCATCGCGGTAAATCAACCGCGATTTCCGGCGCGTCAAATTGGCTGCTCGCGCGGCTCGGAAACTTCGTACCGAACTCGATTATCACGCGCGCCGTCGGCGGAGTGTTGCGCCCGAAGTTTGAAGTCGAAAAACAAATTAAAGAAAAAGAACCGCGAAACGACACGAAATAGCACGAAAAAAATCAAAAATCTTTTTCTGTTTATTTCATGCCGTTTCGTGTTGTGTTGCGGTTTAAATTTCCGTTATGAAATTCACAGTTCTCGGCAGTGGTTCGACGGGCAATTCCGTCGTCATACAGACCGAGCAAACAAAAATTCTGGTTGATGTCGGATTGAGCGCGAAGGAAACTCTGCGGCGGCTCGCTCTTGTCGGCGTTGACTTTTCAGACCTCGACGCGATTCTCATCACGCACGAACACAGCGATCACGCGGGCGGCTTGCGCGTTCTGCTTAACACCGTTACCTGTCCGGTTTTTATGTCGGGCGCGACGCGCGAAGCCTACGTGCGCGAGAAAACCAATAAAGAAAATAACGAGCCGCAGAAAAGATTTGAGGCGATAAAAAACCGCACCGTCAACATCGAATCGAGTCAAGATTTCCGCATCGGCGACATTGATTTCGAGCCGTTTTCCGTTCCGCACGACGCGGCTGACAATTTCGGTTTCGTCGCCAAAAGCAAAGGCATTCGCGTCGCTACGATTTTAGATTTCGGTTGCTTTACGACTCTCATCAAAGAAAAACTGCGCGGCTGCGACGGCATTATCATTGAATCGAACCACGACCGCGATATGCTGAAAACCTGCCCGATTTACAGTTGGGATTTGAAACAGAGAATTATGTCGCGCAACGGTCACATTTCAAACGAAGACGTTGCAGAATGGCTGACCAACGAATTCGACGGCGCGGCGCGGCACGTCGTTCTCGCGCATCTTTCGCAGCGCGCCAACGAACCGCATCTCGCACGTCTGACTGCGCAAACCGCTTTGCAGATGCGCGCTCCGTTGTTCAAAACCGAAACGGAAGTAACGATTTCTTATCATCGCGAGCCGACCGATTGGATTGAATTCTAAAAATTTAATTCTTTGTTAAACAAACGCGAAGCCCGACGATATGGTCGTTATTGTGCGCGATGTCGCCAACGCGAAATGCCGAACGACAATTAGCCGCGCGGTCGAGCCACGAACCCCCACGCTGAACGCAGTAACCTCGGTCGCCGCCTTCCAACCACGCCGTTCCATCAGTCGGCGCGCCAATATAGTTCTCGTGCCAAACGTCAGCGCACCATTCCCAAACATTGCCGTGCATATCATAAAGCCCGAAATCGTTCGGCATAAAATTTTCGACAGACGCCAGGCTGTTTCTAAATTTGCCTTTCGGCGTTTGTCCAAACGGTTGTTCGCCGTTGAAATTCGCCGATTCAGTCGTCAAAGTTTCGCCAAAACTGAAAGGCGTAATCGTTCCCGCGCGGCAAGCATATTCCCATTGCGCCTCACTCGGCAGATGGAAGTTCTCTCTGGTTAAAGCCGAAAGTTTCGCGCAAAATTCAATCGCTTTTTCCAGCCAAATATTTACGACCGGCAAATCGTCGCCGCGAAAATCTGCGGCGATACTCGGCAAATCTTCCATAACTGCCAGCCATTGCGCTTGCGTAACGGGAAATTTGCCCAGATAAAAAGATTGTAAATTTACCTCGTGTTGCGGCGTTTCGTTTTCCCGCTTTTCGGTTTCTAGTTCAGAACTTCCCATCAGAAAAACGCCTGCGGGAATCTCTACCATTTCGAGATTTACATTTTGCGAAAGATTGAATTTGATAACTTTCACGACTGCTCAGACTGAAAAATTCCTTCAATCACTTTATAACGATAATCAAAAATATATTTGAGTTCGCGTTTCACATACCAATGCGCCAAATCACCCAAAGGTTCGAGCGGCAGACGATAGCGCACCGAATCCTGCATAATCGTTTCGCCGTTTTCGCCTGTTTCAAAAGTGTGAAGATGGATCCATTGTTTATACGGACTTTTCAAAGCGGTATCAACAAAATCGTGCGGCGGATTCCACTGCGTGATTTCGGTTTTCCATGTTATCGGAATGCCGCGCAGTTTTAAGCGGTAATCAATCAACGTGCCTCGTTTGATGTCAAACGGCTGCGCGGTGATGATTTTGAAATTAAGTTCCGGCGGCGTGATGCGTTCCAAATTTCCCGCGTCGGCGAAAAACTCGAAAACTTCCTCGCGCGGTCGTTCGATGATTTGTCGGCGTTCTAAAATATGCTCTGCCATTTAATAATACTAAAACAATTTGCCCGCGAATGAATGTGAATTTTTCGTTTTCATTTTGCGCTCATACGCGGGCAGGTTGTCTTTCTAAAATCCGGCGAAAAGCGGCTGACCGTGAACCGCTTGAATAAATAAAAACGAGAAAAGCGAAAGGTATGCGAGCGCGAAAGCGAACGTCCAGACCGTCGGCGATTTTATGTGATATTTCTCCAGAGTGTAGGCGAAAAACGGCACGGCTTGGAAGGCGTGCATTCCGAAGAAATGCGCGACGCGCAAATCACCGTTTTGGGTTGACCAGTTGACGACGGGCAAACCCGCGCCGCCGTCCGCCGCGCCGACCGTGTGACCGATTTGCGCTGACATATACGCGCCTTCAAAACTAGACGCGAGAAACAAAATCAAACCGAGCCGCATTCCCCAAACGATTGATTTCGGTAAATCAATTTCAGCTTTGAAATACAGAAAAAGCAGATAGACAGCGAGAATCGTATTGAATAAAATCGCTAATCCCATTATAGAAAACATCATTCCGTCAAAAGCTGTTTTGACGTTAAAATGCGAAGTCGTGCCGCGCCACGCCTGCATCACGACGATAAACATTTCAACAGAGAATATTAAAATTACTCCCCACGAAATCAAGCGCGACGATTTTTCGTAGCCCTTTAAGTAATATAAATAAACGGCAACAGTCCAGACGTAAATCGCAATCGAAGTGAAAAATTTCATCGGTTTTATCCAGCGATTAATGCCGAGAATTTCGGTCGAATCAACGAGCGAAACAACTGCTAAAATCAAACAGCACAGTAGAGAAACCGCGCCGGCAATCATCAAAGACTTTTGGTTTTCGTACGATTCTTTAATCATTTTTCACCTCTTCTTTAGTCAGGAAAAATCGCAAAATGCTGTAAAGCAAAAAGCCGATTGGACCGAGCATAAATGTCAAAAATAAACACGGAATCACCAGCCAATGTGAAATGCCTTTCGCCTGCGCGTCTTTCACTTCCCAAACGCCGACAAACAAATCGAACGCGAGATAATGAATCCAACCGGCAAGTACGACCCATTCGTAGGTGAAAAGTTTCATCACACCCGCAAGCGAACCAAAGCTGCCTTCAGAACTGCCGAAAAACGTGATGATTAAAATTAAATAGGCAACTGACAAAAGAATAGGAATCGCGCCGGAAAGCACAATTTTTCTCGTTAAAACCCAGCGCGGCGCGACTGCCAGAAGTATCCAGCTAATCATCGCCATCAAATTTACAATCGAAAACATCTGCTCAGCTTTCATAAGATTTATCTCTCATTAAATTAACAGTGTTAAGCTAAAAGTCAAAAAATTTAGGCTTTCGTGCCGATGATTAAAGTATCAATCAGATTGTTAATGAGTTTGTTACGCTCGACAAAAGGAAAATGTTCGTGCTGGATTAAGATCGAAGTCACACCGTGAATTCCAGCCCAAAGCGTCTGGCTGATTAACTCGACATCAGTTGTTTTCAGCAAATTATCCGCAACGCATTCGGCGACGACTTCGCGCATCGTATCAAAGGCAACTCTGCCGTTCGTCGCCTCAAATTCAATTTCAGCTTTTCGCGGCAAAGGCTTGATAAAAACGATTTCGTATTGACTTGGATGCTTCAATCCAAAGTGAACGTATTCGCGCAAACCGCTGCGCAATTTTTCCAATGGATTATCGGAAAGTTCCTGGATTGATTTGATGTTTTGAGCTAGTTGAGCGAATGTCTGCTCGCAGATTTGATGTACTAAATCGCTTTTATCCTTGAAATAAAGATAAATCGTCGTCGGCGAATAGCCGATTTTATCGGCGATTTTCCGCATCGAAACGCTTTCGTAGCCTTCAGCGACAAAAAGCGTGCGCGCCGCGTCCATTATTTCCTGCCGCAGACTTTCCTTACCGTCTTCGTGTCTATTTCTGATTGCCACAGAGTTAAATTAACAGCGTTAATTTAACTTGTCAACCGAAAAACTTATTTTGATTCTTCGGCTGATGAATTTCTACTTTCTGGATTTGAGATATTCCTTCGGCAGCGGGTTTTCCGGCGTTTCGGCTTGCCAGTAAATTGTCACAACCCACCAACGCTTACCGTCGTTCAAAAGTTGAAAGCTGTTAATGCCGCGCATAAACGGCTGTTTGTCGTCCGCCTTTTTATAAGCGGCGTAGGTTGAGAAAACCTGCGCGATGTTGCCGAATTGGTCAACGCGGCGGGCGATCTCGCGTTCGTGAAAACCCTCTTTCTCAAAAAACGGCTCGTTACGTTTGACGTAATCTTCGGGCGTTAAGGCACGTGCGCCGACCACATTGGTCGTCGGATTTTTGCCCGCCGCAATCATCCGCGCGTCTTTGTGAAACAGCGAGCGAAATCTGTCCCAATCGCGTTTCTGTCCCGCGTCGCCGGAAATCACGTCGTAGACGGCGCGCATAATCGAATCAATCGAAGCCACGTCCGCCGGATTCGCTTCTTTTGGCTCTGTTTTTGTTTCGGTTTGCTGCGCCATTAAATTGAATGAAAAGGCGAAAACGACAAGTAAAAGCACCAGGCAATTTTTCATAGTCGTTTTATTACGTCGGAAAAATGTTTTGGTTTCAGGCAGTCGGAAAACCAAATGTCAGGACTGAAAACAGTAAAGTAATTGCCCGTTTGCTTAAATAAAATACGGCTATACTATAATTTGTTTTCTGATATAAATTGTATAATTGCACAATGGTTGTAATAAATAAAACGATTATCGCTGAAGTCGCTCTGCAAATTTATGGATGATAATGAGCGGTTGTTACAAATCTGACGAGCTTTTTTCGCGCCACTTGAAAGGGTAATTATATATGCTGCAAAAATTTTCAAACTGTAAAATTATTCGCTTTTCGATCTTTGTTTATATAGTTTTGCTGGTTTTAGCTTCTTCCGCGCACGCGCAGACTAACGAAACAATTTATTCCGATTCGCTGCAAAACAATTGGGAAAATTGGAGTTGGGCGCAGGTTAATTTGAATAATACTTCGCCGACGCACAGCGGAACGGTTTCGGCGAGCGTTAACGCGGCGGCATATCAGGCTTTTTATCTGCATCACGCTTCTTTTTCAACAAACAATTTCACGCATCTTTCTTTCTGG
The DNA here is from genome assembly GCA_965365505.1 of uncultured Pyrinomonadaceae bacterium. GTDB lineage: Bacteria > Acidobacteriota > Blastocatellia > Pyrinomonadales > Pyrinomonadaceae. Next base: position 19,162 of record CBDUBY010000019.1, read on the forward strand.
ATTCACGGCGGCGCGAGCGGCGGTCAGTTTTTGCAGGTCAACGCGACGGCGAATAACGCGCCGCTTGCCGCTTTTAATCTCGCGCCGCTCGCCGCCGGTTCGTGGCAGGAAATTACGATTCCGCTCCAAGCGCTCGGACTTAATTCGAGTTCTGCGATGGACGGTTTTTGGATTCAGGATCGGAGCGGCGCGGCGCAACAGGCGTTTTATGTTGACGACATTATTTTGATCGGCGGAACAACGACTCCGCCCGGCACAACGGTGACGATTGCCGTTGACGCGGCGGCTAATCGTCGAGCTATAAACCCTTTAATTTACGGCACGGCTTACGCGACGACGGCGCAGTTGCTCGATTTGAACGCGCCGCTCAATCGGCAAGGCGGAAATAATACGACTCGCTACAACTGGCAGTTGAACGCTGACAACCGCGCCAATGATTTTTATTTTGAAAGCATTCCATTCGCTAACGTCGCGGGCGAAGTCGGCGATACGTTCGTGCAGGACAGCAAAGCCGGTAACGCCCAACCGATGCTGACCGTGCCGATAATTGATTGGATTGCAAAAGTCGGCGCGAACCGCACGAAACTTGCCAGCTTTTCAATCAACAAATACGGAGCGCAAACCGGCAACGACTGGCAATACTTTCCTGACGCGGGCAACGGCATTCGCACGAATGGGCAGTTTGTGACCAACAACGACCCGAACGACGCGAACACGCCGAACAGCACGGCTTTTCAGCAAACCTGGCTGCAGCATTTAATCAATCGCTGGGGAAATTCGGCAAACGGCGGCGTGCGTTATTATATTCTCGATAACGAGCATTCGATCTGGCATTCGACGCACCGCGACGTGCATCCGACGGGCGCGAATATGGAAGAGGTTTTCGCCAAAATGCGCGATTATTCGCTGATGATTAAAAATCAGGATGCGGGCGCGCAAACCTTCGGACCGGAAGAATGGGGCTGGAGCGGATTTTTGTATTCGGGTTACGACCAACAATACGCGCCGACGCATAACTGGACTTTTCCAGACCGTGCGGCGCACGGAAATTTAGATTACGTCGCGTGGCTTTTACAGCAATTCAAATTAGATGAACAAGCGCGCGGCAGACGGTTGCTCGACGTTTTCACGCTTCATTATTATCCGCAGGGCGGCGAATTCAGCAATGATGTTTCGAGCGCAATGCAGCTCAGGCGCAACCGCTCGACTCGTTCGCTGTGGGACGCAAATTATACGGACGAAACGTGGATTAACGATAAAGTGAAACTCGTTCCGCGAATGAAAAACTGGGTCGCCGATTATTACCCGAATACCAAAATCGGTTTGACCGAATACAATTGGGGCGCGGAAAACCACATCAACGGCGCGACGACGCAAGCCGATATTTACGGAATTCTCGGGCGCGAAGGAATGGATTTGGCGACGCGCTGGACGACGCCCGACACGGCGACGCTGACTTTCAAAGCCATGAAAATGTTTCGCAATTACGACGGCAATAACTCAGGTTTCGGTGAAACCAGCGTCAAAGCGACCGCGCCGAACCCGGACGAAGTTTCCGCCTTTGCCGCCGTGCGTTCGAGCGATAACGCGCTGACCGTCATTGTCATCAATAAATCAACCGGCGCGGCAGCGACGACGCTGAATTTATCAAATTTCGCCAGCTCGGGAATGGCGCAGGTTTGGCAATTGACTGCCGCCAATCAAATCGTGCATTTGCCGAACGTCGGCGTTTCGGGCAACGCCGTTAACACGACGCTTCCGCCGCAGAGCATCACGCTTTTCGTCGTCGGCGCGGCACAGCCGACCGGAGTGACCAACTTAATCGGCAGCGTCAAGCGCAAAATCGTAACGCTTGAATGGCAGGACTATTTGACGAATGAAAGCGGATTCGTCATCGAACGCGCCTTCGGTTCATCGGGAAATTTTACTATTATCGGGAGTGTCGGCGAGAATCAGACGACCTGGAGCGGTTGGAACAAACCCGGAAATTATTCCTTCCGCGTGCGTGCAGCGCAGGGCGATACGCTGTTTCCGGCAAGCAATATAGTTCAATTAAATATCCGGTAATTCGCCGATGCCGTAGTTGTGGCACAGAGAAAGATAGCTGTGCGCCTGCGCTTCTTCGCTCACGCGCTCGCTTCATTAAAGTTCGCACGGCGGCAGACGGTCGCTCAACTTTTTCAGAAACCATTCGAGAAACTGGCGCATCGAGATTGGCAGTTTCACCGATAATGACGGCGACGATTCTTCCAACCAAAAACTGTCCGAGCATCGCGCTATGGCGGTTGTGCGCGGTAAATGCTAAAGTCCGGCGTTCCGGCGGCGAAAGGCTGGGGCGAAGCCAATCCCCAAGCCTCGAATGATACACCCGAAGGACGATTTGAAAACCGTCGTATCGAGTAGAAAGTGGCGACGAGCGACACGACTCAACAAGTTGCGCCGAATTCTAACGACAGATAAATCAGAAAATAAAAAACATCGGCGAGAAAAAGAAATTCAATAGTAGAAGCTATCTCAAAAATCGAAAGCGACGTTCTGAGTTCCAGCTTTAGCTGGCTTTTCTCGTGGCAGCCAGCTAAAGCTGGAACTCAAAACGCTTGAACTATTTTTGAGCGAGCTTCTAGCTTATACACAACAAAACGAATTCGATTTGGTCAACAGGCGACACAAATTTGACCGTCCGGTGAATGGGGCGACGGACGCTTTTCAGAGCGGATTCGCCGGTTTGATAGTTCAGGGGAAAGAAGCGATTGAGACGACAAATCTGCTTTTGAAAAATTTTTATTGATCTTCATTCAATCAATCCGGTGCGGTAAATCGAACGCAAGCCGGGCGGCACCTAAAATACCGGCATCATCGCCCAGACGCGCGCGAACAATGTTGACTCTTTCGGCAGGTTCACGAAAAGCTCGCTGGCGAATCTGCTCTTGAACGTGATGAATAAAAAGTTCCCAGCTCGCGCTTGCGCCGCCGCCGATGACAATTACTTCCGGGTTCAGGATATTGACCAAATCCGCCAACGCCACTCCGAGATAAAATCCCATGCGGCGGAAAATTTCCAGAGCAAGTTCGTCCTTTTGCATTCCGGCTTCGTAGACATCCGACGAAACGAGCCGTAATTTGTTTTGCAGAACTGATTTCGGATATTGATTTTCCAGTTCGCGCACCAGACGAACGATTGCCGTTGCCGACGAATACTGTTCAACGCAGCCGCGCGAACCACAGCCGCACGGCTCGCCGAACGGCTCGACGCAAATGTGACCGATTTCTCCGGCAGTGCCGTCAACGCCGCGCAGAACTTTTTCGTTAATAATAATTCCGCCGCCAACGCCGGTTCCCAGCGTTACCGTAATGGAGTTTTGAAATCCGCGCGCCGCGCCGAAAAACTGTTCGCCGACTGCCGCAGCATTGGCATCGTTTTCTAAAACGACCGGAAGATTTAATTCGCTCGAAACAGTTGCCGCAAATCGAAAGCCATCGAGACTGGGCAGATTCGGAGCTTTCAAAATAATTCCCTGCTCGTGATTAATAATTGCGGGAACTGCCGCCGCGAGTGTTTTAACTGGACCGATTTGTTTGACGGCATCGCTGCATTTACCGGCGGTTTCGACAATCACTCGAACAATTTCATCGGCTCGTTCGGCACGCGGCGTATCCGCTTTGACGCGGTGTAAAATTTTTCCCGCCGAATCTATCGCTGCCATTCGCAAATTTGTGCCGCCTAAATCGCAGGCTAAAACTATCTTGTCGTGCATAAAAATCCATCGAGATCTCAAATTCGTTAGGGAGGCAAATTTTGACTGGAGCGTTTGCCGAAGTATTTTGATTCAATCTTGAATTTACGACGACTGACGGAACGATGATTTCAATCTGAGTCGTCAGAGCAGAAAATTAATGTGCTGAATCCATTTATTTTTCAATCGTTCCAAATCCGCACCAAGAGTTTTGATTGTGCCAGATAATCTGGACATTGTTCGCACCGATGGTCGTCCACCAATCTTCAAATTCCGGCTTGGAAATATAAAAAGCGGTCGGCGCGACCAGATGGTCGAAGACGATGTTGTGCTGTTCGCGCCAGCCGAACGTGCCGAGATGAGTTAGATAATCGGTGTAAAAAAGCCGCTTGCCGAGCGCGGTTTTATCGAGCGGCTGGTAAATCAATTTCGACGCGAGATAAACGCCGAGCGTCGGCAGTTTTGAAAGTTGATAAAGCGTCGGCTGATTGATTTTCGACGTAAACCGTTCGCGAACCGGATTGACGTAACTCGTAATCCATTCGTTGTTCTCCGCGCCGTAAATCCACGCCGAAACCGCGCCGCCTTTTTTGACTTTTCCTGCCAAAGACACGAATGCTTTTTTCGGGTCGGGCGTGTGGTGCAAAACGCCGACGCTGAACGCATAGTCGAATGCTTTCTTAAACGGCAATTTGAAAATGTCGGCTTGAACGATGTGCGCGTTCGGCAAATGTTTTGTTGCCTGAAACGCCGATTCGACCGCCGCGCTCAGATCAATTCCGACAATTTCTTTCGCGCCCCAATTCGCTGCCAGAGATGTGTGACGACCTTTGCCGCAGCCGCCTTCTAAAATTATTTTGTCCCGAAAAAATTCCGGCTTGACCGGCTGAATCCAGCCCAGAAACTGCTCGTTGTATTTTTCGTCTTCCTGTGTGAAATGCGTCCATTGCCAGCCGAAATTTTCCGCCGTTTCCGCTTTGTCTTCTTCGATTTTCGATAAGTCGGCAAAGCGCGGAACGCCGCGCAGAATTTTATATTCGCGCTCGCATTTAACACACGACAGCAAGCCTTCGATAATTTCTTTTTCCTCGCGAGTTCCGACGTGAACCAGCGATAAATCGCCGCCGCAAACCGGACACGCGAGCAAATCTAAAAGTTTTTCCTTCATTAAAAATTTAATGCCAACGACGCAGCGTCGGAATAAAAGAGTTTGCCAGCTCGGTCGCTCGTTCAATCGGCATATTCAAATCGGCGGTCATATTTTCGATTGAACTTTGAATCATTTCCGCGAGCGTCTGATTCGGATTTGTAAATTCGCCGCCGGCGAAACAAAATTTGCAAAACTCGGAAACGGTCGAACCGTCGGCGTTCGTGCCGAAACTTTCCGTCGCCAGCGGCATTCCGCAGCTTTGGCAGCGCAGTTTATCGTCCATAATTTTTCACCTCGCTTTCAAATTTGGCGAACGCTTCAAACGGAAATGCCTGCCGCCAGTTAAACTCGAATTCGTCCGTGTCTTTGTCCGCATAAAGCTGCGCGAAGGTTTCGTAAAACGCCAGACAAACATCTCGTATTTCTCCATCGTGCGAAAAAACCAGTTCGCTTTCCGCGCTCGTTCGCGTTTTGCTCGGATATTGATAAATTTCAAGCGTGACGTTTTCGTTCTGCCGCACGAATCTGAAATCAAATTCTTCCGGGTTGCGATTCCAATGCAGAATATATTCTTTTTCAGTGGAATTTTTATCGAGTAGCTCGGTCAAAATTTGCAGCAGTTCCGGCAGAGCCTGTTCGTGCGGCGCGTGCGCGGTCGTCGTATGAAATTCTGCCCGCTCGCCCGCGAAACCGATTGACATCCAGCCGCACTGCGGCGAGTTGAAACTGACTTCTAAATTATTCGGCATAACATTTTTCGACTCGGATAAATTTCAAAGATTTATAGTAGCTTTTCGAGTTTGCTTTCGACAAATTTGCGGTTAAACTTTTGAATAAAAATCCGAGATGAAACAGTATCAAGATTTATTAAAACACATTTTAGAAAACGGAACGCCGCACGAAGACCGAACCGGCGTCGGCACAATTTCAATTTTCGGCTATCAAACGCGCTACGATTTGCAAAAAGGTTTCCCGATTGTGACGACAAAACGAGTTCCGTTTCGCTGGGTTGCCGAAGAATTGTTTTGGTTTTTGAGCGGTGATACGAACGAGCAAAATCTGCGCGCGCGCGGCGTGGATATTTGGGCGGAATGGGCGACCGCCGAACAGACGGCGCGATTCAATCGTGAAGCGGGAGATTTGGGCGAAGTTTACGGATATTTATGGCGCAGCTTCGGCGGCGATTATCCCGAAAAAAACGGCGTTGACCAGATTGCGCGGCTGATCGAGGAAATCAAGACGAATCCGAATTCGCGCCGCTTGATTGTCACGGGTTGGAATCCTGAAACCTGTGATTCGGTCGCGCTGCCGCCGTGTCATACGCTTTTTCAATTTAAAGTCGAAAGCGAAAAAAAACTGCACTGCCAGCTTTATCAAAGGAGCGCGGACGCATTCTTGGGCGTTCCGTTTAACATCAGTTCCTACGCGCTTTTGACGCATCTGATCGCGCACGTCTGCAATTTAACGGTCGGCGAATTCGTTCATACTTTCGGCGATTTGCACATTTATTCAAATCATCTCGAACAAGTCGAAGAACTGTTGAAACGCGAGCCGCTTGAATTGCCGAAACTGGAGTTTAACGACGCGGAAAACCTTAAAGGTCTAAAAGGCTTGCTCGACTTTAAGTACGAAAATTTACGTCTGGAAAGTTACCAATCGTGGGGCAAAATCGCCGCGCCGGTTGCGGTTTAAAGGAACGCCAGCATCTTGCTGGCTGCGGCGTTTGCCGGCAAGATGCCGGCGTTCCAAAAAAATGAACATCGAAAAATTTCGCGTGCCGGAAGGCAAACGGCTTAACTTAAAAAATCACCCGACCGATTTTACGGGCGATTACACCGATAAACGTGAAGCCGTCGAAGATTTGCGAAAAAACGTCGAGCGGCTGGCGGAACTGCAAGACGTACTTTACGCCGATAATAAACACGCGCTGCTCTTGATTTTCCAAGCAATGGACGCGGCTGGCAAAGACGGCGCGATAAAGCACGTGATGTCGGGTTTGAATCCGCAGGGCTGCGAAGTCACATCGTTCAAACAGCCTTCGGCGGAAGAGCTCGACCACGATTTTCTGTGGCGTTCAATGCGGAAATTACCCGAACGCGGGCGCATCGGTATTTTCAATCGCTCGTATTACGAAGACGTTTTAATCGTTCGCGTTCACCCGGAAATTTTGCAGTTTCAGCAACTGCCCGAGAAAATAAAAAACTCGCCGAGTCTTTGGAAAAAACGCTTTGAGCAAATTCGCAACTTCGAAAATTACCTGACTGAGAACGGCATTCACGTTTTGAAATTTTTCCTGAATGTTTCAAAAGAAGAACAGAAAAACCGCTTTCTCGCCCGCATCGAGACGCCGGAAAAGAACTGGAAATTTTCGGCGGGCGACGCGAAAGAGCGCGGTTTTTGGGACGATTATATGCAGGCTTACACTGACGCGATGCAAAATACTTCGACGAAAAACGCGCCGTGGTTCGTTGTTCCGGCTGACAAGAAATGGTTCACGCGAACAGCAGTTTCCGAGATTATTATCAAGAAAATGGAATCGCTCGATTTGCAGTATCCGAAAATCAACGACGCGCAGCGGCAGAGTCTTCTAGAAGCAAAGAAAATTTTGGAAAGTGAATAGTAGAATAAAAAAATTTAAAAGCAAAAAGGTGGAAAAAGCGACGAGTCGCTTTTTCCACCTTTTTGCTTTTTCGTTTCTAAACCTCACTCAAAATAATAATTTCGCTCCGCCGTTTGGAAAAATCGAGAAATCTTTCGATGTCGCTCGCCTTTTTCTGTTCCGTCAAAATTTTATTGATTCGCGGGCGCAACTCGTCGAGCGTCGGCATCAGCAAGCCCGGATTGCGGCGGCGAAAGTCGGGAACGTAGATGTCGCGGTAGTATCTGGCTTCGTCTTCGGGCGTAATAACGATGAATGAGGTAAAGCGGAAATCAATGTATTTTTCTATCGCCACGCGTTGCGCCATCATTCGTTCGAAATTTTCATCTTTCACCGAGTCAAAACCTACAATTCGCAGGCGTTTTTCAAATTCGGCGGTTGACGGAAACAAAGCCAGAACGCGCTTGATTTCCGCGTCAATTTCGGCTTGCGTCGGCGCAGTGCGCGGAACTCTCTCGGCTTCGAGCGCGAAAATGCGTTGGTTTATGAGCAATTGCAGGGCGCGATTCAAATCTTCGGAAGTCGGCGGGTTAAGCGGAGCGCCAGGCTGCAAAGCAAGCGACCAGAGCAAATCCGAATATGTGATAAGTTCCGGGTCGCCTACGCCGTCGCTGATGGTCGCTACGGTTTTATCCACAACTTCCTGAGCATTTATTTTTACAGACGCGGTAAAGAGCAAAGCGAGCAGACTGAACAAAAACAAAGCCGATTTTAATTGAGAAAAATTAGATTTCATAAATCATCTGATTTTTATTCACCGGCGGCGAATCTGTCAAATTTGCCCCGCGAAAAAATGTCAAAAACATTGACAAACAATCGAAAATCCTTTTTAATTAGATAGGAAGTTTTCTTAACTTCTTCTTTTCCTAAAATTACCAACCTTTCAGATGACATATCTGGGCAAGAGTTTGTCAGACAATAATTTCATAGCCGCAATGTTAGCTCCGAAACGAATCAGAAGCGCGAGGGAAACGTCTTCGAACGCTGCGACAGCACGGACGAACGCGAATTCTTCAAGCGAATTAAAATTTATTACCGAACTCGGTCGGAGTTTGTTGTTTCTCGTGCATCCGAAAAAAGTCGCGCTGCGCGTAGCGGAAGCCATTAGACGAGAAACGGCAGCGGAAGTTTGCGCGGTCGTTGTCGAACTCGAACATATCGGTTTGATTAGCTTGGCGTTTACTTTGGACGACGTGCAGGCGCAGGCGAATTTTTTGCACAAAGACCGATTTACAAATCGGCTGAGATTTCTGCCGTCACAAGTTTCTTACCTGAAAGAAAACGAAGAAGAGTTTCTTTTGAAAGGCAAAGCGCATTCGCTCGAATACGTTTCGCCGCTGCACATCAACGGCGAAGTAAAAGGCGCGATAATCGTCGGCTTTAAAGATAAAAATAATTGCACGGAATCGGCGCAGCGAACCGTTGACGCAGCGGCGCAAATGACGGCGATGTCCATCAATCTTTCGGCGCATTACGAGGCGACGATTGACCATTCGATAAATCAGGCGAAGGAAGAACACCGGCGATTTACCGAAGCCGTTTTGGACGCGCTGCCCGTTTCGATTTATGTGATCAACCGCGATTATCGCATTGTGACGTGGAATCGTCACCGCGAAATCGGCGTGCAGGGAATTCCGCGCGATTCGGTTATCGGGCGCGAAGTCTTTGAAGTATTGTCCAAACAGCCGCGCGGCAAACTCAAGCGAGAATTTGAGCGCGCGTTTCAGACAGGAAAAATCGAGCGCATCGAACAGCGCACGACCGACGACGACGGTTCGACAATTTACTGGCTGGTCAGTAAAGTTCCGATGCGAGATAAAGAAACGGGCGAAATCACGCACGTTATCACGGTCGGCGAGGACGTGACCTTTCGCGTCGAAGCGATTCACGCTGTCGGACGCGCCGAAAAGCTCGCTGCCGTCGGCAGGCTTGCGGCGGGCGTGGTTCACGAAATAAATAATCCGCTGGCGACGATTTCCGCCTGCGCTGAATCTTTGGAGTCCAGAGTTGATGAAGGCGTGTTCGGCGCGTCGCCCGATGTCGAAGATTTGCACGAATATCTCGGCTTGATTCGCAGCGAAGCGTTTCGCTGTAAATCAATCACGACCGGCTTGCTCGATTTCAGCCGAATGCGGGCGGGCAATCGTTTCCCGATTGATATTGCGCCGGTTCTAAAATCTTCCGCGCGGCTGATCGCTCATCAAAGGCGCGGCGGCGACATCGAATTCAAATTTGAGATTGAAGAAAATCTGCCGCAGATTTTCGCTGACGAAGGGCAAATGCAGCAGGCGATAATCGCGCTTTCGACGAACGCAATTGACGCGATGCCTGACGGCGGAACGCTCATTTTCCGCGCCTTCGCGCAAAGCAACCGCGTCGTTATCGAAATACAGGACAACGGACACGGCATCGCGCCCGACGATTTAACAAAAATCTTTGAGCCGTTTTTTACCACCAAAGAAGTCGGCAAAGGCACAGGCTTGGGTTTAGCCGTTTGCTACGGCATCGTCACCGAACACGACGGACGATTAAGCGTCCGCTCAAACGTCGGCGTGGGAACGACGTTCTCGATTTTCCTTCCTAACAAGCTCTGAAAGTTTAGAAAGTTAAAATGACTTCTCCTAAACTAAAAAAATTATGGCAAAACTTTTAGTAGTTGACGATGAAAATAATTTGCGCCTCGTCGTGCAGAAGGAAATGTCGCGTCAAGGTCACGAAGTCGAAACGGCTTCGGACGGCGAAGCGGCATGGGAACTGCTCGAACGGCGAGATTTCGATGTACTGCTGTGCGATATAAATATGCCGCGTCTGGACGGCATCGGTCTGCTGCGTCGTCTGCGCGAGAAATCTCAGAATCCGCCGGAAGTGATTATGCTGACCGGACAGGCAACGGTCGAATCGGCAATCGAAGCGATGAAGCTCGGCGCGTATGATTATCTGACGAAGCCGTATCGCATCACCGAATTATCGGTTTTAGTCACGCAAGCCGCCGACAAACAAAAACTGAAAATTGACAATCAAAGATTACGCGCGCAGGTTGAACGGTCGCACCAAAATATGCCGGAAATCGTCGCCGAATCGCCGCAGATGAAGGAAGTTTTGCGGCTCGTCCAGCGCGTCG
>CBDUBY010000020.1:0-29459 GCA_965365505.1 uncultured Pyrinomonadaceae bacterium
TTTCTTTCGACGTTCGGTTCGGAGCTGAAAACGAACGAAAAATGGTTTATTTCTTTCCTCGGTCCGCGCGGCATCGTCGCCGCGTCGGTCGCCACGTTTTTCGCGCTCGAACTGACCGATATGGGAATCGCGGGCGCGAATGAATTCGTCGCGCTCGTCTTTGCCGTCATCTTGGCGACGGTCGCCGTCCAAGGCTCAATCGCCGGACGAATGGCGAAATTTTTCAAAGTTATGCCGCAACATATTATCATCGTCGGCGCGGACGAAACCGCGCGAATGACCGCCGAAAAATTAATCGAATCGGGCGAATCTTTAACCTTAATTGACACCAACGAAGAAAACTGTTTCGCCGCCAAGGAAATGCGCGGCGCGAGCGTCGTCTGCGCGGACGCGACGCGCCCGGACGTGCAGAAAAAAGCCGGAATCGGCGACGCGAAATGCGTTATCGTGGCGACGCGAAGCGACAAGGTGAACATTCTCGTCTGCCAGGCGATTCGCGCCGGATTCGCCGAAAAACGCCTGGTCGCCCGCGTCAACGACACGTCGAATCTCGCCGCCTTCGAGCAAGCCGGAATCGAAGTGATGAGTCCGCCCGAAGCGACGGCGACGATTCTCGAAAACATCGTTCTGCGTCCGAGCCTTTTCAATTTTCTCTCTAAAGGATTGGGCGAAGAACGAATAAAAGAAATCCGCGTCGGCGCGAAAATACCCGACGACGCGAGCATCGCTTCGTTAAAACTCGGCAACTGCGTCGTCATCGCCGTCCGCCGCGCCGACGATTTGATCACGCCGCGCGGCGCAACGAAAATCAGAAACGGCGATGTGCTGACGATTCTCGGTGAAGAAGCTGACCTCGAACACGCGCTTGAACAAATCGCCTGAACAGATTGTCGAAGGCAGCGCAAAAATCGGCGGGCGATTTTGCGACAACTTCGAGACAGAAAAAGACAATTTTCAGCCACAGATTTACACGGATGAACACGAGATAAAGCAAAAAGATGAAGTAGTCTTTTTGTCTATCATATTTTTCTAATCAATCTTAAATATCCGCGTTCATCCGTGTAAATCTGTGGCTATAATTTCCTCTAAACAGATTCCGCCGTTGTAATATTTTCGTGCGCGGCGCGGTGCGCGCGGCTGATTGATTTGTCAACTTCTTCGATTAATTCTTCATAAACCTGCTCGGAAATCATTCCGCCGCTGAGCATCTGCGCGAGTGCTGCCCGCTGCGCCCGCAAGCCTTCGAGAATCGCGTCTTCGCGCTCTTCGGTCTGCAAATCGGGATGTTCTTCGAGCAGAGCGGTTTGCGCCGCGTTTGCTTCGGCGACCTGTTTTCGCAATTCGGGTTCGATTTCCTGAAAAGTCGTCAGCGACAGCATATTATTGCCGTGCATTTCTTTGACGCGGCGCAGAGCGGCTTGCGCGGCGAGCAGACGCCCGTGACGGCGTTCGTATTCGAGTTCGAGCTTTTCCGGCTGTCCGATGCCGAGCCGCCGCATCAAAAACTGCATCGTCGTTCCCTGCGCGAGCAACGTGAACAAAACCACACCGAACGTCATCACGCGCAAAAGATCGCGCTCGGCGAGTGCCGCAGGCAAACTCAAAGCGAGCGCGAGCGAAATCGCACCCCGCAAACCGCCCCAGAAAAGCACGTGCCGGAAAGCGAGCGGAACTTTATTCGCCGTCCGCAGATTCGCCACAAACGTCAAGCCGTAAACGACCAGCGCGCGGCTCAGCAGAACGGCAAAAAGCGCAACCGAAATCGGCACGATATTCGCGCCGATTTCGCGCAAATTGACATCCAGACCGATCAATAAAAACACGAGCGAATTGGCGACAAAGGCGAGAACTTCCCAGAAATTAAAGAGCACGATGCGCGTCGTCGGCGACATTCCTTTCAAACCGACGTTGCCCGTAATAATGCCCGCCGCGACGACCGCCAAAACCCCGGAAACGTGAAACCGCTCGGCGACCAGGTAAGTGCCGAAAGCGAGAACCGTCGTCAATATCGTTTCGATTAAATAATCGTCCACGCGCGCGATAATTTGCGCGATAACCCAGCCGAGACCGACACCGACAAGCAATCCGCCTGCCGAGACGCGCACGAAATCAACCGTCGCCGTCAAAAAATCAAACCCGCCTTCGCCGCCGTGCGCCGCCGCTTCCGAATTTCCCGCGACCGCCGAGAGCGCGATGACAAGCATCAATTTAAAGACGACAATCGCCGTTCCGTCGTTAAAAAGACTTTCGCTCTCAACCAGAGTCGTCAGGCGCTTCGGCGCGCCGAGCGCTTTGAACAAAGCGACGACCGCCACCGGATCAGTCGCCGCAATCAGCGCCCCGAAAACCAGACCGCTCGCCAGCGAAATCCCGACGCCCCACGAAACAATCGCGCCGACCATCGCTGTCGTGATCAGTACGCCCGGAATCGCCAACCCGACAATCGGCAACCAATTTTCGCGCAGAGACTTAAATTCCAGATGAAACGCGGCTTCAAAAACCAGCGGCGGAATAAACAAGGACAAAATCAATTCGGGCGTTAAATCAATTTCCAGCGGCTTTTGAAAAGTTATCAGCAACCCGACTACAACCAGCGCGACCGTATAAGGAATCCGAAGGCGCCGCACCACGAGCGCGACGAGCGAAACGATTAGAAGAAGCTCGATAATCAGCGTTTCAGTGTTCAGAAAATTTTCCATCAATCAATTATGCATCGTCTCAGCGAACGTTTCCTACTTTAGCAAGCAAAAAAATCGTGAATAAGAAAACGGTAAGCGCGATGATGCGATGGCTTATTTGGTTTCAGAGTCTGTTTGGAAAAGCGGAAAAGGTCAACGGAAACAGATAAACTGTTTCTGCAATGAAAAGAAAATCTTGCCCGACGGATCTGTCCCTTACACAATGGAAATTGCTTGAAATTATGTTATCACCGCCCGAACTTCCGGGGCGAAGGCGTTCTGTTGATGCGCGTGAAATTATCTACGCTCTGTGTTACTCAGCGCGGGTTGTCAATGGCGAAGGCTGCCGGAGGGTTTCCCCAAGGCGGCAAACCGTTTATTAATATTATTTCCGCAAATGGCGCGATGTTGAATGGGAAGCGGCGACGATGGAAGGACTATGAAAGGAAAACAACCTGGTCAGAGGCTTGGATTCACTTTCCGGTGTCAATTCTGATGACCAAATGTCTTAATTGCTGATTTCCAATCCGGCTCTTAGATTTTACTACTTATTTTGAATAGGAAAATTAGTTTCTAAGACCCGAAACCTAAAGCCGTCTTAGAAATCTTCGTCATTTAAGTTTCGCAAGCCCTGTTTTTCGGCTCGCTCGTTGTCAAGTTCGGTCAGCACGTCAAGCAGGAAATTCGTGTTGCTCGACACAACAATGACGACGGTGAATTCGGTTTCCGAAGTGGTAAATTCAAAAGTCCCACTGTTGATTTCGATGATTTCACGAAACGCTTTTGTGCCGTTGTGACCGCCAGTTTCGGCATCAACGATTTTACCTTCGTTGAACGAAACGCTTGCCAGATGCAAATCGGATTTAATGACGAGCAAGCCGGTCATTCGCGAATTTTCAATCACCTGGACGGCATCGAAGATGCTGACGAATGCCAGATTTCCGGCGAAGGTTACGTCGGTGCGAACCTGCTGCGGCGATTTGTCGCGGGTGACGGCGAACTCAGGACGACGGGCGCGGCGAATCGCTTCCAAACCGGGCGCGACGGAAATTCGCGGGTCAAGCAGTTTCGCTTCCTGAAGACGGTCATACGCCAAATCGAAATCTTCGCGCCCGATGTAAAGGCTCACTAACGCGAGACATTGTTTGGCGGCTTCGTCCAGATTTTTCTGCGAGATACAAATATCGCGCATTTTCTCGCGCAAAGGAATCGAGCGCGGGCTGCGTTCCATTGATTCGCGAAGCAGGGAAAAGGCTTTTTCCGGCGAACGGTATTTAACGAACAAATCGGCATCGAGAAGAACCGATTCAATAGAAACCTCCGAGAAAGGTGCGGCGTATTGTTCTGTAAGATGATTCATAAAACGAGGCGGAACAAACAGTGTTCAACCTTTTAAAATTATCATAGACTCGGGTGGTTCGTCATTAAAATTTTTCTGCAATTAAAAAGGCGAAACTGTTTAAAGTTAAAAACAGTTTCGCCGGAATTTTTGGTTAAAAATTTAGTTTTAGAATTCAAATCTCAAACCAAGCCGAATTTGACGTGGGCGAATTGTCCGCGTCGGTGCCAGAAGAATGTCTCTAGCGTTTCGCTGAGTGATGGCATTTGTCGAATTCAAACCGTCAAAGTTAATAAAGTTCGAGCCGAAACTGAAGACTGTCATATTCAGTATATTGCCGAATTCGGCAGACGGACGCAAAACGAATCTTTCGTTAAACTTAAACTGACGGCTGACGGTTAAATCGAAAATATACTGACGCGGACCGATACCGGCGTTGCGCGGCAAATTTCCGGGACTGCCGATGGTTGGTTGCGAAAGTTGGTTTGCCAGCGCGGACGGGTATGCTGTTCCGTATCGGCGAAATTTAAGGTCGCTTAAATTTCCGCTGAAATTCGGACGGTCATTTCCAACATCATCCAGATTGCGGTCGTTGCCGCCGACTGAAACGTTAAAGGGCGCGGACGAACCGAACCGGAAAAGCGGCGAAAAGCGCAAGCCGCCCATCCAGTCAGGAGTATCGAAAGTTCCCGAAAACGCCAAGCGGTGACGGCGGTCGAGCAGACTGCGCGAAAATTCGCTGCTAAAATCTCCGACAATTTGCGCTGATGAAGTGTTAACGATGCCATCGTCTTTCAAACTCGACAACGTATAAACCAGACGCATCGAACCGCTGAATCCGTAGCCGAATTTACGATTGCGGCTTCTGAGTTCCATCGTCAAACCTTTGTAGCTGCTATTGCCGATTGAACCGACGCGCTCAAACTGCCCGTTTATACCTCGCGCCAGAAGCTCAGGCGAGCGCAGCCCCTGTAAAACCGATAAAGCGCGGCAAATCGGTGAATTAGTCGGGTCAGTAAGTGGATTAAGCGCGCTATCACAATCCGAACGGTTTTGGGACGAGTTTAAATTGACGTTGCAGATTTCGCCCGTTGAACAAGTTCCGCCGCCAAGATCGAGCAGACCAACATCATCGGTCGGCGAACCGAGAAAGAAGCGGGAAATGCCGGTATTGATACCGAGCAAATAATCGGTAAAAGTTATCCGACCGTTCCCGTCACGATCAGGAGTATTGGCAGGCAGGCGCGGCGCGTTAATGTTCGTTTCACGCCACAAACGCACGGTTTTGTTCAGCGTAAAATTCGTTTCAAAAGTAAGCCCTTTAGCTAACTGGCGCTCAAAACCAACGTTGAATTGATAACTTTCAGGGATTTTTATATTTGGGTCGAGGTCGCGGAACGCGCCTGGACGCGACAATTCTCTGACGGTTCTGGTCGCCGTTGCGCTGATAGGAATTTGCGTGTCCAGCGTCAGAGGGTTCGGAAATTGACTGCTTAAGAAGTTACGAACAAAACTAAACGTTACGCCCGGTCCAAAATTATTTCTCGAATCAAAACGCAGCTCATTCGCTCCAGCCGTAAAATCGTCAACCGTGCGGAGCAGAACGCGGTTATAAAAAATTCCGCTGCCGACCCGAATTACGGTCTTATCGCCTTTGAACGGATTCCACGCGACCGAAACGCGCGGACCGAAATTGTTGTTGTCTTCAATAATTGATTCGCGCTCATAACGCACGCCGTAACTGAACGTCAGATTCGGGCGAATGCGCCATTCATCCTGAAAGAACGCGCCAAAGTAGTTGTTGGTCAGTTCTGAACTCGTATTAAAATTTTGCTGGAAACTCGTGACGGAATTCTGGTTGAAGAAAGCAAAGTTCGAAAAGCGGTAAGTGCCGGTTGCATCGAAGCGATCAATAAATTCGGTTTTCACTTTTTGATAATCGCCGCCGAATTTTAGGGTGTGACTGCCGATGATATGCGTCAGCGTTTCCTGAAATTGCAGGCGGTCTTCCTTGCGGTCACTTGAACCGGAAGTGGATGCACTGAAAATCTGGCTGGCTGAAAACGGCTCGTCCGGCGGCGTGAAACCGCCGACGATGATGACCGGAGCCGTCGCGCCGGAACTCGGAGTCGAGATCGGACGCAGTTTCGAGTATTGAAAACGGAATTGATTAACCGTGTTCGCATTGACAATCAAATTATACGTGGCGTTAAAGGCGTCCGAGTTGCGAACCCGTCCGATTAAAGCGTCGGCTAAACGGTTCGTTCCGCTGAACTGCCGCAAATCTCTTGAGCGTCCGAGCTGATAGCCGAAGGTAAATTTGTTATTCTCGTTCAGATTCCAGTCAGAGCGAAGCGAAAAAAGATGCTTTTTCGAAGGCGTGTCAACCGCCTCGATGTAAGGCGCGAGAAAAACAGCGCTCGGAGTTGCGCCCGAACAAGGCGAAATTCCACTGGCAGGCGTCGGGGCAGAACAAAATAATTGTCCGGGATTGGTCGGCGCGGGCAGCATAAAACGCGATGTATTATTAACCGGCACGAAGACGTCAATTATCGTGTCTTCCTGAATTTTGTCGAATTCGTAACTGGCGAAGAAAAACAATTTGTTTTTAACGATCGGACCGCTCAGGGTAAATCCAGGATCGAGATTTTGGAATGGCGAGCGGGAAATGCCGCGCCGGTTGTTGTTCCAGGTGTTGGCGTTTAAGCTCTCGTCACGGAAAAAGAAAAAGGCGCGACCGCGAAAGCGATTGCTGCCGTTGCGCGTAACCAAATTCACGCGCCCGCCCGAAGCGCGTCCGTATTCGGCGGAAAATTGGTTCGTGATAACCTGCACTTCGGAAATTGATTCGATCGAAGGCTGAAAGCGAAAACCTGCCGAGCGGTCGTCGTTGTTGTCCAAACCGTCAATAGTAATGTTATTGGAATAAGCCGCGCCGCCCGATAAAGCGAAAGTTCCCGCTTCTTCCGGCGTGTTGCCCTGCGCGAAACTGCCGCGCGTTCCGCGGTCGCCCGACAAATCACGGGTCGAAAGCGGTTCTTCGGTCACGCCGCCGAGCGTGAAAACCAAATCATACGGGTCGCGCGTGTTATTCGGCAGTTCTTCGATTTCGCGCTCCGTCACCGTTCCGCCAACTACTGTCCGCGTCACATCCACTAACGTCGTGTCAGGCTCGATGGTTACGATCTGTTCAGCGCGCACATCGCCCGGCGCGAGCGAGAAATCGAGCTGGACATTCTGTCCGGCAATCGTCGTCAAATCGGTTGTTTCCTTTGTGCCGAAGCCAGTTTGCGAAACGCGAACTTTATACAGACCGGGCTGGAGTTCGATGATGCGGTAACGACCTTCATCGTCAGTCGTTACCGTGCGCTCAGTGTTTGTCGTGACGAGCGTTGCCGTCACCGTCGCGCCCGAGATCGGCGCGTTGTTCGAGTCGAGAACGCGACCGCTGATTGTTACGTCATCCAAATCCTGTGCCTGGCTGACCGGCGCAACCGCGAAAATTGCCAAAAGGACAAAAAGGATTGCCGGCGCAAGCCTGGTTGAAAAACTTCTCATTACTACCTTCTCCTGAAAATTTCTTGAATGGGGTTAATTTTTGAAAATGCTATTTTGGCTCAAAAACGGATTGATGTAAAGGAGGAAAGGGCGGGTTTGAGATTACGGCAAGTTTAAATCTGTTCGTTTTCGTCCGCTTCGACGCGAATTTTTGAAACGCTCAGCCGCGAAACCGGAATCAGGGCTTCCGAACCGGCGAATAAATCTTTTTTGCTCGAAAACTCGTCGGCGTTCTGGCGCAGATATTCTAAAAACCTTTCAAACTCGCTTTGCATTTGATTCATCTTCTCGCGCATATTGAGAATGATTTCCACGCCCGCCAAATTCACGCCCAAGTCGCGAGTCAGAGATAAAATAATTTCGAGTCGTTCGATGTCCGCGTCTTCATAAAGGCGCGTGTTGCCGATTGAACGCGAAGGTTTCAATAATCCTTCACGCTCGTAAAGCCGCAAGGTTTGCGGATGAATCTCGAAAAGTTCTGCTACCGCGCTGATAGTGTAGGTTTTAATTTTCCGCTTCATAAAAGTTACGAATTACGAATTTCAAATTACGAATGCAGAAAATCTTTTTTAATTCGTAATTTGAAATTCGTAATTATTCCAATCCCATCGCCCGTCGCGGACTTTCCGCGTTGGCTTTTTCAAATTGCCGCAGAATCTCTTTGGTTTCTTCCGAGAT
Organism: uncultured Pyrinomonadaceae bacterium; assembly: GCA_965365505.1. GTDB lineage: Bacteria > Acidobacteriota > Blastocatellia > Pyrinomonadales > Pyrinomonadaceae. The sequence goes on from CBDUBY010000020.1 coordinate 8,254, forward strand.
AACGCGCGGCAAACTGATTTGCACTTCGACGAACTGGTCGCCGCGCAAACTAGGATTTCTTAAACTCGGAAAGCCACGCTCGCGCAGACGAAATTTTTGTCCCGATTCAGTTCCCGATGGAATTTTTAATTGCGCCTTACCTTCGACGGTCGGCACTTCGATTTTCGCGCCCAGCGCGGCTTCCGGCACGGTTATTGGAACAGTAACGTAAATATTGTCGCCTTTGCGCGTGAAAAATTTATGCTTGCCGACGTTGGTGATAATAAACAAATCGCCAGGTTCCGCGCCCAACTTACCGCCGCCGCCTTTTTTCGGAATTCGGACACGCGAGCCGGTATCAACGCCCGCCGGAATGCGAACCTTTACCTGCTCGGTTTTCGGCGTAACGCCTTTGCCGTTGCACTGCGAACACGGTTCGCGCCGCCGTCCTGTTCCGGCGCAGTCGGGACAGGTTTGCGCAAAATTCAATCTGCCGCCCTGCCGCTGAACCTGTCCTGTTCCTTTGCAGGTCGAACAAGTCACAACCGAGCCGCCCGTGTCGCCCGCGCCCTGACAGCGCGAACATTGCTCGCTGCGGTTGACGGTAATATTTGTCGTCAAACCCGTGACCGATTCTTCAAAACTCAAGGCAAGCGGCATTTCAATATCCGCTCCCTTTTTTGGCATCGCTCGCGGCGGTTCGGGCTGCGCTGCGGTTTTACTCGCCCCGCTGCCGAACAAATCGGAAAAAATATCCCGAAAGCTCGACGACGAACTGCCGCTGCCGCCCGGCTCGAAATTAAAACCGGAAAAATCAAAATTAGACGCGCCCGCGCCGCCGCTCGAACCCGCGCCGTAGCTCGCGCCGTAAGACGAATTCACGTCCAAATTGTCGGCGTAATAGCCGAAACGGTCAAAAACCTTACGTTTTTTATCATCAGATAAAATGTCGTAGGCTTCCTGGATTTCTTTAAATTTCTCCTCGGCGGCTTTATCGTTCGGATTCACGTCCGGGTGATATTTCCGAGCCAGCTTGCGATACGATTTTTTAATCTCGTCCGCTTTCGCATCTTTTTTTACGCCGAGAATTTGGTAATAATCTTTTTTTGCCATTTTGATCAGTGAGCATCCAGCAGCAAGTCGAAAACTTTATTTACGGCTTACTGCTGGGATTTTAATTTCGTCTGAAATTGGAATTAAAGGCGTGAGCAGTGAACAGGATTGTTCACTGCTCACCGCTCACTGCTTACTTTTTCTCTTCATCAACATCAACGTATTCGGCGTCAATTACGTTATCGTCACCGCCGCCGCTCGTTGTCGAAGATGTCGTGTCGCCGCCCGCGCTCGCCGAACTTGCTTGTTCTTCGGTCGTCGCATTGCCGGTGTCCGCACTCGTTTGGTTATAAATAACTTCCGCGAGTTTGTGCGAAGCCGTTTGCAGACGTTCGAACGCGCTGTTCATCGCATCTGCGTCGGTACCGGCGAGAGCCGTTTTTGCTTCCGAAATAGCGGTTTCGAGTTCGCCCGAAGCCGTCGAATCGAGTTTGTCCTTGTTTTCGCTGAAAGTTTTCTCTACCGAATAAACAAGCCCGTCGAGGCGATTTCTGGCTTCGATTTCCGCTTTCTTTTTCTCGTCTTCGCCCGCGTGCGATTCGGCATCTTTCATCATCTTGTCAATTTCTTCTTTCGACAAACCTGACGAAGCCGTAATCGTGATTTTCTGCTCGCGTCCGGTGCCGACGTCTTTCGCCGAAACGTTGACGATGCCGTTCGCGTCAATGTCGAAGGTGACTTCGACCTGCGGAACGCCGCGCGGTGCGGGCGGAATGCCGACAAGGTGAAATTTGCCGAGCGTTTTATTGTCCGCCGCCATCGGGCGTTCGCCCTGCATTACGTGAACTTCGACCGACGTTTGATTGTCCGAAGCCGTCGAAAAGATTTCCGATTTGCGCGTCGGAATCGTCGTGTTGCGCGTAATCATCTGCGTCATCACGCCGCCGAGAGTTTCAATTCCAAGACTTAAAGGTGTCACATCGAGCAGCAGAATGTCGGTTTTTTCGCCGCCTAAAACTGCCGCTTGAACTGCCGCACCGATGGCGACCACTTCGTCAGGATTAACCGATTTGTTCGGCTCTTTCCCGAAAAAGTTTTTGACCATTTCCTGCACTTTCGGAATGCGCGTCGAACCGCCGACCAGAACGATTTCGTCAATGTTCTTGGCTTCGATTCCGGCATCTTTGATTGCCTGCTCGACCGGCGGCATCAGTTTTTTCAAAATCGGCTCAACCAACTGCTCGAATTTCGAACGCGTCAGTTTCATCACCAAATGCTTCGGACCCGAAGCGTCAGCCGTGATAAACGGCAAGTTGATTTCGGTTTCCATTGCCGACGATAATTCGACTTTGGCTTTTTCCGCCGCTTCTTTCAGACGCTGCAAAGCCATTTTGTCGGCGGTCAAATCAATACCCTGATCTTTTTTGAATTCGTCAATAATCCACTTGATCAATTCTTCGTCAACGTCGTCGCCGCCTAAGTGAGTGTCGCCATTCGTTGATTTAACTTCAACGACACCTTCGCCGACTTCGAGAACGGAAATATCGAAAGTTCCGCCGCCGAAGTCGAATACGGCAATCGTTTCTTCTTTCTTTTTATCCAAACCGTAAGCGAGCGCGGCTGCCGTCGGCTCATTGACGATTCGCATCACTTCGAGACCGGCGATTTTGCCCGCGTCTTTCGTGGCTTGTCTTTGGGCATCATTAAAATACGCTGGAACAGTAATGACCGCTTTATCAACTTTCGAGCCGAGATAATCTTCCGCCGATTGTTTCAATTTCTGCAAAACCATCGCCGCGATTTCCGGCGGGCTGTATTGCTTGCCGTCAGCGTTAATGCGAACGTCGCCGTTGCCCGCCTTTTCGACTTTATACGGCACTTGTTTGATTTCGCCGCCGACTTCTTCAAAGCGGCGACCCATAAATCGCTTAATGGAATACAAAGTATTTTCCGGGTTCGTCACCGATTGGCGTTTCGCAACCTGCCCGACCAGACGATTGCCGTCTTTCGTAAAAGCGACGACCGAAGGAGTCGTGCGTCCGCCTTCCGAATTGGTAATCACGACCGGCTCGCCGCCTTCCATCACGGCGACGACCGAGTTTGTTGTTCCTAAATCAATCCCAATAATTTTACTCATCTTATAATCTCCAAAATAGAATTTCTCGCTTTAACTTATATCAAAGATAAAACACCCGCTTACTTGAGCTAAAAAAATTATAAGATGTGAGTGTGTCCTTGTCAAGTTTCGTGAGCGAAAAAATATAAAGCCGCTGCTGATGTTAGCATTAGCAGCGGCTTTAGCCGAAAATGGCTGTTTTTAGTTCAACATCACCGAAAATTTGGAAGGCAAGAAATCGCTAAATTTAGTTCGCGTAAGCCGGCGGAAGCGGAACGTCTGTCGGCAGTCCAAATTGAACTGATATATAATTGTTGTCGGAACTGTTTAATATATACCAAATTCCTGCACGGAAAACTGCATAATCGGTCTTCTTATCGCCGTCGTAATCGTTCGGCACAACGCGCCCTTGCGCCTGCGGTTCGAGCTTAAAGGCGACTAAGTTCGTTCCCTGTTCGGGAATGTATGATTCGCCCGCAACATATAAATTGCCCTGCGCGTCGGGCAGCACCGTCGTTTGCGAAACGTCTGCTTCCCAATCGAGGAACACATCATAATCGAAAAGCGGGTTGCCGAAGCGATACGTCCAAACCTGGGTGGTCATTTTTAACTCTTTAAAAATAGAATCAATACCGTTTTAACAGCACCGATTACGGAGTGAAAAAGACAGGCTGAAACAAATTTCCCCTTCACGTGCGCGAAAAATTAAATCTTCGCGCACGTGAAGGGGAAATTGAAATCTGATACGAGAATTTGATTTTCGAGCGAGTTTTAATTCTTGCCGCTCGCGCCTCCGCTCCACATTTCGAAACTGCCCCAAATCGTATCAATAGTTTTTTCGTTCGCCGAAAAGTTTGCCGGTGTCGCGCCGATAATCATTATGTAATTATCGGTAATGTCCGTGCCGACTAAAATTCTCAACTTTCCTTTCGTTCCGTCTTCCAAAACGGTCGTCGCATTGGCGATGGCGTAATCTTCGCTTTCCGCCTTCAGATTTCCGGGCGTTACGGTTTGTCCGAGTTCTTCGAGAAAAACGACCGCCGCATCGAGCAAATCTTCTTTGGACAAAGTTTTGTCTTTAAAAGCCAGCACGAAAATATCAATGTCGGTCGCCGCGCCGGTATTGATAACCATTACGTCAACGCCGTCAATTTTCTGTGATTCGGCGACGGAACTGGACGGCACGTAAAAGCCGTAGCCTTTTTTCTGGTCGTAAATATAATCCCAGTTTTTCGGTATGGGATTTTTCTTATTAACCGTTCTCGCGGTGCCTTTGACGGGTCTTTGTGCAAATACGTTCGCCGTCGAAGCGGGCATCGCTGCTAAAGCCAGCAGAAATGCGATTGATAAAATGCAAAGCACACGATAGTTCTTCATTTGATTTTCTCCTTTGTTTATTTTTTTGCCGGTGTTCAGAGTTACGGCTGTCGCGCGTTAAAATGCGACCCCAACGCATAATAGCCGTAACTCTGAATGCTTTATTATTTTTGAAACAGCTTCTGATTGTCTGGAAACAGCCGTTTAATCGCTGTTCGCGCCGCTCCACATTTCAAAACTGCCCCAGATTTCGTCTATAATTTTTTCGTTCGCCGCGTATTTTGCTTCGTCCGTGCCGACGAGCATCACATAATTGTCGGTCACGTCGGTTCCGACCAGAATTTTGGCTTTGCCTTTTTTGCCGTCTTTGTCCGTTGTGGTTGCTTCGGCGACGGCGTATTCCGCGCTTTCGCCGGTTAGATTTCCCGGTTTGACCGTTTCGCCCATTTCTTCGAGAAACTTCACCGCGACATCGAGCAAATCATCTTTGGTCATCCGCTTGTCCTTAAAGGCGATGACGACGATGCCGATTTCCGACGGGGCTGGTGTCGAGGCGAGGAAAGTATCAACGCCGTCAACCGAATCGGAAGTTCCGGTCGTGCCTTCGGGAACGTAAAAGCCGTAGCCTTTCGTTTCGTCATAAACGTAAATCCAGCTTTCGGGAACGGGATTGCCTTTTTTTGCTGTTTTCGCCGTGCCTTCAGTCGGTTTCTTTTCGTCCTTCAAAGCCTGTTTCGGCTTCTCGTCCTTTTTGTCGGAAGACTTGTTATCGGCGGGCTTGTTCGCCGCGCTCGTGTTGGAAGCAACCGTCGTGTTGGCAGGCTTCGCCGTGTTCGCCGCAGCGTTGTTGCCGGTCGAAAACGATGCGCTGCAGCCGAGCATTCCCAATCCGAATGCTGAAATTGTAATTACTGCGAAAATTTTCTTTGTCATATTTTTATATCCTGTAAATTGAATGGCGAAAATTTTGGTTTTTCTCGCCGCATTAAAAAATTCCTTGTTTGAAAATCGTTCGACGCTAAACTCAATCGGCGATGTCAAATTATTGTTTTACCCAAACAACGCCGTCCGACCAACTGATTTTTCTGCCGTCAGCAGACAGTTTTCCGTTTTGCGTGGCAAAGTCCTGGGCAAAGACTTTGCTGCCCTTAAATGTTCCCCTGGATTTGGTTTTTCCGTTTTTAGCGTCTTGTATAAAAATGCTCGTTCCCGTTTGACTGATTGACCAAACATACGGTGATTTAGTTCCGTCGTCGTAATAACCGACCCAGACGCCTGTAAGGTCTATCATGTCGTTTGACCTGACCCAAACCACGCCGTCCGACCAAATGATGCGGTTGCCGTCGGCGGACAATCTGCCGTTTTGCGTGGCAAAATCTTGCGCCAAAACATTGCTGCCTTTAATGCTGCCTCTCGACTTGGTTTTTCCGCCGTTTGCGTCCTGAATCATAATCGTCGAGCCTGTCTGACCGATGTTCCAAACATATTCCGATATAGTTCCGTCATCGTAATAGCCGAGCCAAACTCCATTGAGATCCGCCAGATTCTCATTAAAAATCGCCGTCGCTTTGCCGTTTTTATAGTAGAGCGTGACGCTGGTGATTTCGAGCAGATTGAAATTCTCCCATTCGATAAACGCGCCGTCTTCATCTTCAACGCGCAAATCCCAGAGCTTTGATTTTTCCTTTCTGGAAAAGACTATATCTACCGAATCGTTTTGAGCTAGCGTATCAACTCCGAGAATATCGCCGCCCCATTGCTTCGCGTTGTGCGGCGTCATATAAAGCGCGTGAATTTCAAAGCCGGTTTTATTGATCACCGTAAAATCCTGCGCCGACATTGCCGTTGCCGCGCACAAGTAAAATGCTCCAAAAACGAATAAAACCGATAACCAATTTCTGATATTTTTCTTCATTTTTTTCTCCTTTTATTTTCCGTTGAATGGTTCTTTCAAAAACCGTCCGGCATTGAAACGAATCCATCTACCTACATAAACGACTTTTGAACGGGAAACGGGTCACGCGATAAATTTTTTGTTATTTATTTTTCAAACGAAAATTTCAGACGACCGAACGCCGGGCGGTAAGCGGCTGTTATTGCCGCACTCGCCGGATGAATGGCGATATTAGCGGCGTGAAATTTTATTCTCTATTTGACTAAACTAGCATCCGCCCGAAAAAGCGTCATCGCCTTTAAAGTTTTCTTATTTAGATTTTCTGTTTTATAATTGGCGGGTTATTTCCTTTCTAAAAATCAATGCCAAATATCGCTACGCATCAGGTTACGCAGTTACTTGTTGACTGGGAAAATGGAGATGAATTCGCGCTCGAACAGCTTATGCCGCTGGTCTATGGAGAGTTGCGCCAAATGGCGCGTTCGTTTATGCGCCGCCAGCCGTCGGGACATACTTTTCAAACGACCGAACTGATTCACGAGGCTTACTTGAAACTCGCCAAACAGGAAACACCTAACTGGCAAAACCGCGCCCATTTTTTCGGTGTCGCCGCGCAGGCGATGCGGCATATTCTGGTTGATTACGCGCGTTCCAAAAACAGCAAAAAACGCGGCGGTCTGGCGGAGAAAATCACCTTCCAGGAAAACCTGGTCGGCTCAATTAATCGTTCGGAAGAAGTCATCGCGCTCGACGACGCTCTGAAACAACTAGCGGCGTTGGACGAGCGCAAAAGCCGCGTCGTCGAGATGAAATTCTTCGGCGGGTTAAATATCGAAGAAATCGCCGAAGTTTTGAAGCTCTCGCCCGAAACCGTCAAGCGCGACTGGCGTTTCGCCCGAACGTGGCTGCTGCGTGAATTGTCAGTCGCAGAATGAACTTTGCCCTTTGATAGAAAAAACTGCGCGAAACCTTTTCATTGTTCCACCGGATTCTGTAATTTTTGAGATGGAAGCTGGAAGACTAAAACAAATCGAAGAAATCTATCACGCGGCATTAAAAATTCCGCTTGAGAAACGTAAATCGTTTTTCGCTGAATTTTGCGGCGTGGATGAAGATTTGCGCCATGAAGTCGAATCTCTGCTCTCGTTTGAAAAAACTTCCGGTAATTTTCTCGACAGTTCGCCCGAAACGCTTGCGGCTGAAATGTTTGCCGAAAAAGATTTACCGATTGATTTCACCGATAAAGAAATCGGGCATTACAAAGTCCTGAAACTTCTCGGCAAAGGCGGAATGGGCGCGGTTTATTTGGCTCAAGATTCTAAATTGCTGCGTTCCGTCGCGTTGAAAATTTTGCCGTCCGAAATGGTCGGCGATAAAAACCGTGTTCAGCGATTCGTTCACGAAGCGCGGGCGGCTTCGGCTCTGAATCATCCGCATATTTTGACGATTTACGATGTCGGGAAATTTGAAAATCTGAATTTTATTGCGATGGAATTCGTGGACGGCGAAACTTTTCACGATTTGATTTATCAAGGGAAAACCGATCTCGAAACTCTGATTAAATATCTCGCGCAAGCCGCCGACGGTTTATCGAAAGCGCATTCGGCGGGAATCGTCCATCGTGATTTGAAACCGGAAAATATAATGGTGACGCGCGACGGTTTCGCCAAGATTCTGGATTTCGGGCTGGCAAAATTAGTCGAGGCGGAAAGCGATTTGCAAAAGGCGCAAGAGCATCAATCGGTTAAAGGAATGATTCTCGGAACGCTCGGTTATATGTCACCCGAACAGGCGCGAGGGTTGCCGGAAATTGACACGCGCTCGGATATTTTTTCGTTCGGCTGTCTTTTATATGAAGCGGTCGCACGACGCAAACCGTTTGTCGGTGGTTCGACGGTTGAAACGCTGCACAAAATTATCAGCGACGAACCCGCGCCGTTTGTTGCTTCTGAAAACTTACGCGAAATTATCAATTTATGTCTGAAAAAATCGCCTGCTGAAAGATTTCAGACGATTGCGGAAGTCGCGGATTTGCTGCGAAAAGCGGATTTGAAAACGGACAAAATCGCTTTTTCCGATGAAAGCCCGACACTGATTAATTTTCAAAATGCTGCCAAAACAATCTCTAAGTCAATTTCCGAACAACGCCGTCAGGCGACGATACTTTTCGCCGAATTGTCCGCACTGAACGAAATGCTGGAAGACCTCGAACCCGAAGAAGCAAGCCGCATATTAAACGATTTGCTGGCGAAACTCGGCGAAATTGTCAGACGCGGAAACGGGCAAATCGAGAAACGTCTGAGCGATACGTTCGTCGCGGTTTGGGGAACAAATTCCATCAGCGAAGAAGACCCGGAACGCGCCATTCGCACGGCTCTTTTGCTACAAAACGAAACAAACAAATTTGTTCAGAATTCGGGAATTTTAAGTAACAGCGAAAATCTTCTTAAAATCGGCATCAGCACCGGCACGATTCTTTTAGGGCAATCGAGCGACACGGGCAATTTTTTGACTTCGGGAATCGCCGTCAACACGGCTAAACGGTTGCAGAAAAATGCTTCGGGCGGCGAGATTTTTGTTTCACAGGAAACTTACCGCCACGTTCGCGGCGTGTTTGATGTGGACGAATGTTCATTGCCGAATCTCAAAAACAAAGACGCGGCGACAAAAATTTATCAGATTAAAAGTGTGAAATCACGCGCCTTTCGGTTGGGAAAACACGGCGTGGAAGGCATCGAAACAAAAATTGTCGGGCGAAGCGGCGAACTCGAAAAAATGCGCGACGCTTTGCTGTCAATTTTTGAAGACGGCGAAATGCAAATTTTAACCGTCGTCGGCGATGCCGGTTTGGGAAAATCGCGTCTGCTTTTTGAATTCCGCGATGCCATCGAAATAATGCCGGAAAAAGTGCGCGTCTTCAATGCCCGCGCCACCGAAACGATGCGCGGCTTGCCGTATTCGCTGGTCAAGGATTTGTTTTCGTTTCGGTGCGAAATTTTGGATAACGACGCGCCGAAAATTGCGCGGGAAAAATTGGTCAAATGTTTTGCGGATTTGTGGCGCGATCAGGAAATCGAAATGAAAACGCATTTTATCGGGCAGTTAATCGGTTTCGATTTTTCCGATTCGCCGCACATCAAACCTATTTCAAGCGATTTACAGCAAATTCACACACGCGGTTTGCGTTACGCGGCAGAGTTTTTTTCGACAATCTCTAAGGAAATTACGACGGTCGTTTATCTTGACGATTTGCATTGGGCGGATCAGCAGTCGCTCGATTTTTTTGAATACGTTTCGCGTCATTGCATTTATTCGCCGATTTTAATTTTGGAATTTTCGCGTCCGAGTCTTTTTGAAAACCGTCCGCATTGGGGCGAAGGTCAGCGGCATCGAACCAGGCTTAATTTGTCGATTTTGTCGAAATCCGAGAGCCGGAAATTAGTCGAAGATATTTTGCAAAAAATGTCGGGCGGCGTTCCGACGAAATTGCGCGATTTGATCGTTTCAAACGCTGAAGGCAATCCGTTTTATGTCGAAGAATTGATCAAAATGCTGATTGACCGGCAGACGATTAACACCGCAACGGACGAATGGATTTTTGACGAAAATCGTTTGGAAGAAATGCCCGTGCCGACGACTTTGAACGGAGTTTTGCAGGCGCGGCTCGATAAATTGGCGATTTGGGAAAAGATAGTTTTGCAAAGGGCTTCGATCATCGGACGCGAATTTTGGGACAAAGCGGTCGAAAATTTTGGCGCTGAAGTCAACGTCAAAGCGGTTTTGGAATCTTTGCGGAACAAGGAGCTTCTGTATCGCCACGAAAATTCCGCTTTCGGCGACGCGAACGAATATCTGTTCAAACACGCGCTTTTAAGAGATGCGACTTACGAAACCGTTCTGCTCGATGAACGCCGCGCTTTGCACGAGAAAACGGCGAATTGGCTGATTAACGAAAGCGGCGAACGCGCCGTCGAATATGCGGCGACGATTGCGGCGCATTTTGAAAAATCGCGCCAAATAAATCAATCAGCCGAATGGTTCGGACGCGCCGGCGAACAATCCTTTAACACGCACGCTGCCGATTCCGCGATTGTTTATTATCAAAAAGCGTTGGATTTTGCCGCGCAGAACGAGGCGGAAACACCGCTCGAAAACATCTTTAAATGGCAGAGAGGTTTAGGAATCGCGCTTTGGACGCGTGCGAAATTTGATGATGCTCTCAAAAACCATTTGCTGTCACTTAAAACCGCTGAAAAGATCGGCGATAAAGTCGCTCAGTCGGCGGTTTGGACTCATTTGAGTATTTGTCAGCTTGAAAGAGGAGAAAATCGGACAGCGATAGAAAGCGCGGCGGAAGCAGTTCGGCTGGCGCGTGAAGCGGGTGAATCCGAAGCGGCGCGGCTGCAGTTGGCAACAGCGTTGTTTCGTTACGGACGTTCGCATTGGTCGTTCGGAAAATTTGCCGAAATTATGGCGATTGGCGAGGAAGCGTTGCAGATTGTCGAAGAATATGGCGAGAAAGGTTTGAACGAAAAAGGACTTTGTTTTCATCTGCTTGCGGTTAGTAATTATGCATTGGGTCGTTTTAAGCAAGCCGTATTTTATGTCGAGCAGGAAATTCATATTGGTAAAATGCTAGGTAATAAAAGAGCATATGCTAACGCTTTGAACAGTTTAGGCGAAATTTTGCGTTTTCAGGGAGACTTTGAAAGCGCACTGACTTATTTTGATGAAGCCATAGCAAACGCCCGCGAAATCGGCAATAAGTCATCGGAGATTATGATTCTAAGCAATATGGGCGGCGCGTTGGTCGGTGCGGGCGAATATGAAAAGGCGGACTCTCATCTGCAAAATGTTATCGAAATAATCGGCGACAAAAATCATTTTTCGATAACGGAAGTTTATTATTTTTTGGCGGAAGCCTTGCTCGGTCAAAACAAAAGTGCGGAAGCGTTGGCGGCGGCAATCACCGCGCTCGATTTATCCGAAAAAGCCGAGAACCAGGAAACATCGGGCGAAGCGTGGCGCGTTTTGGGACTGATTTCCGCCAAACTTAGGCGGGAAATAAGCGTCAACGGCGAATTGTATAATGCTTCAAAATGTTTCAAAAACGCTCTGCAAATCTTTTCCGAAATTAAAATGGACGCGGCACTCGCCCGAACTCTCCGAAGTTTTGCGCGTTTTGAAAATAAACAAGGCGATTCGCAGACAGCGCAAAAGTTGATAACCGAAGCAAAGGAAATTTTTACGCGGCTTGAAATGCCGATAGAATTCGAGCGTTCGCAGCTCGACATTTGACAAGAATCAATAAACAAAACAAAGCCCGGAAAGCACAAATCGAATGGAGGCTGAAAGACTAAAACAAATCGAAGAAATCTACCACGCGGCATTGGAAATTCCGCTTGAAAAACGTGAAGCGTTCTTCAAAGAATCGTGCGGCGCGGATGAAAATCTGCGGCGCGAAGTCGAATCTCTGCTCTCGTTTGAAAACGATTCCGGCAATTTTATTGATACGCCGCCCGAATCGCTCGCCGCCGAGATGTTTAGTGAACGCGAAGAAAAAGAGCGGGCGAATCTGGCAGGCAGACAAATCGCGCATTACAAAATCGTAAGACTTCTCGGCAAAGGCGGAATGGGCGAGGTTTATCTGGCTCAAGATACACGGCTGAATCGTTTGGTCGCACTTAAAATTTTGCCCGCCGATTTCGTCGCCGACGCGCAGCGGCTCAAGCGGTTCGAGCGCGAGGCGCAGGCGGTTTCGGCTCTTAACCATCCAAACATTTTGACCGTTCACGAATTCGCCTGCGAAGGCGACACGCATTTTCTGGCGACTGAATTTATCGAGGGCGAAACTTTGCGCGAACGAATTGGCGGCGAATTGTCTGTAGTTGACGCGCTCGAAGTTGCCGAACAAACGGCTTTCGCGCTCTCCGCCGCGCACGCCGCCGGCATCGTGCATCGTGATATAAAGCCGGAAAACATTATGATTCGCCACGATGGAATCGTAAAGGTTCTCGATTTCGGCATCGCCAAACTCATCCAGCCGACCGGCGGTTTGATTAACAGCGAAGGCGAAACGCTCGCCAGGAAATGGACGGCGACGCAGCCGGGCGCGATGATTGGAACGCTCGCCTATATGTCGCCCGAACAGGTGCGCGGAAAAAATCTTGACGCGCGTTCGGACGTTTTCAGTGTCGGTGTCGTGTTGTATGAGATGCTGACGGGCAAAGACCCGTTCGCGCGTTCGACCTCGGGCGATACCATTGCCGCGATTCTGACGGAAAATCCGCCGCCCGTCACTGCCGAAAATTTTGCGGCGCCTGCCGAACTCGAACGTATTTTGAACAAGGCTCTCAAGAAAAACCGCGACGAGCGTTATCAAACGAGCCGGGATTTTCTGCTCGATGTCAAAAGTCTGCGGCGCGAAATCGAGTTTGCCGGAAGCACAGCGCGAACCGGCGGAACAGCGGCGGCGAGCGATGTTAACAAAACGCGGCTAACCGGCGGCGCGGCGGACGCTCAGACGACAAATGAAGCGACAGAGACGGCAACATCAGCGGCGACACGCAGCGGATTTTCGCTTTCTCAGTGGCTTTCGATTTTTCTTGCAACCGTTATGGTGATTGGCGGCGCGTGGTGGTTAATCAGCAAGCGCGGAATTGAAAATGAAACGATTCAGCCAACCGTCTTTAGTCAGGTCGAAGTTGTCAATTGGCGCAGTATGCCCGGCGAAATCTATAGCGGCGGCGCACTTTCGCCCGACGGGAAAATGGTCGCTTTTACCTCGACAAAAACCGGAAGCAAAAACATCTGGGTCAAACAGCTTTCCGGCGGCGAAGCCGTGCAGATTACCAAAGACGAATTCAGCAATCAAAATCCGGTCTGGTCGCCAAACGGCGACGAAATCGCGTTTTATTCGACACGCAGCGGAACGTCCGGCGTTTGGCGAATGCCTTCGTTCGGCGGCAATCCTACTTTTATAAAAGCAATCGAAGACGGCGGAGCGATTCTGCGGAGGTGGTCGAAAAACGATCAAATTTATTACGAATCGAAGCAAAATCTTTTCGCGCTCGACATTAAAACCGGGCAAACGAATCAGCTCACGAATCTCAGCGCGGGCGCAGTCAGGGCGAGCAGTTTCAATATCTCGACCGACGAAAAGCGAATCGTCTGCGTCGCGTTTGAAAACAGACGATATGCGATATTGACGATGCCGCCGCAAGAAGCCGGCGTCGCGCCCGAACGAATTTTTGAAAGCGCGGACGAAATTAGAAACGCCGTTTGGCACGCCGACGGAAAGCGCGTTCTTTACAGCCAGGCAACTGACGGCGCGTTCCAAATTTTCGCGGTCGAGAAAGGCGGCAAACCAGTTCAAATTACATTCGTCGAGCGCGACGCTTTTGCGCTCGACGCATCTGCCGACGGCTCAAAAATTCTTTACGGCGCGTCGAAAGAAGAATCAGATTTGTGGGGCGTGAATGTCGCCCCGCCACAGCAGGGCAAGGAATTTTCGTTTGCTTCCGACATCAATTCCGAGTTGTGGGCGGCGGTCGCGCCCGACAATAAAACCGTCGCTTATCAATCAATTAAAAACTTAAGTCAGGGCGACAAGATTTGCTGCGGCGCGATTTTTACGAAACTAACCGAGCCGAATGCAGAAAGTTTTCAACTCGTCGCCGAAGGTTCGCTGCCGTCCTGGTCGCCGGACGGCAGGCGTCTGGCATTTCTGCGGCTGGCGGGCAAAACTTACAATCTCTGGACTATCGGCGCGGCGGGCGGCGCGGAAAAACAACTGACGAATGACGGCGGATTGCCTTCGGCGGAATACAGCGTTCTGCCTTACAACCGCACGCAAACGAGCATTTACGATTGGTCGCCCGATGGCAGAAAAATCGCTTACGTCGCCGACGAAAACGATCAATTTAACGTCTGGCTGGTTGACGCGGAAGACGCAAGCCGCAACCGGCTGACCGACAATGCTGATGCGAATTCGTTTTTCTATTGCCCGCTCTGGTCGGCGGACGGCAAGCGCGTTGCCTTCGCTTCAAAAACGAACGAAGTCGCGGCTGACGGGAAAAAATACTTTGGCGTGTCAATCGTTGGCGTTGAAACTAAAGCCGCGAAAAGCATCGCGCAGGCGGAAAATTTTCAAAGGCTGCTGGGCTTTTCCGTTTCCGGCAAAGAATTGCTGCTCGCCGAAATCAAAAACAAAAATCCGACCGGGCTGCCCGTTGAAACGACGATAACCGAAGTCAGCATCGAAACCGGCGCGCGGCGGCAAATCGCCAAACTCGAAGCGGCGTATCTTTATAATATCCGTTTGTCGGCGGACAAAAAAATGTTAGCATACGTTTCAAATCGCGATGGTAAAGACGACATTTGGCTCGTGCGAGCGGCGGACGGCAATGCCCGAAAAATTACCTCGAACAACGACACCCGGCTTTATTTTTCGACGCTCGTCTGGTCGCCCGACAGCCGGACAATTTATTTCGGAAAGCAGACTCGCTACAGTTTGCTTTCGATGGTTACAAATTTCAAATAAAAGTTAAGGAGAAAAATTAAATATGAAAAATTTGACTGTCCGAATGATATTGACGACGGCATTCGTCGTCTTGTTCTGGGGCGCGGGCGAGGCACAGGCGCAAACCAGTTGTGCAAAGACGACCGACGCGCAAATCGTTGAAGCGATAAAACAGCAGTTTGAAGCGGATGCCGAAATCAAAGACCAGATGCGGCATCTCAACGTCAGCGTCAAAAAACGTGCGGTGACGCTCGAAGGCTGGCTCGGCAGCAAAGCGTTGATTGATAAAGCCGTCGCCATCGTCAGGAAAACAAAATGCGTAATAAAAACGGTCAGCCGGCTTAAAGAACGCGGCGGCGGAAGCTGCGGACCCGGACAAAAGCCGTGCGGCGACATCTGTATTTCTGAAAAGAGTGCCTGCACGATCAGTGCCGAGATTCCAACGCAGCAGTAAATAGTTCGTTTTCCGGCGCAGCGATTCGACCGCGCGCCGCAAAATTTTCTTCATTCGCTTAACTTTTTAACAAGAGGTTTTATGAAAATTAAATTTTTGCTGATCATCGCTTTCATCGCATTAACGGCGATTTTAACCGCGCCGGATTTTGTGCGCTCGCAGCAAACCGAAACTTGCAGCATCGAGCAGATGCAAAAGAAAAAACCGCTGCCGACGGCGACGGAAATGTGCGCCTGCGAGCAAAGTTCAGCGAAGGAAAAACCGACTTATGCGACAAGCGACAGTCCGTTCGGAATGCCGAAAAACGTGACCGTTGCGGCGCGAAAGAAGAAAGGAAGATTCGGCGTCGCCGCCGGTCAGGGCGCAATTGAGCGAACTGTGGAAACAGCGCTGCTCGGAAACCTCGACGTTCCGAACACGGATGATTTGAGTTCGCCCGAAGTCGCCGAGCTGCAAAAACAGCTTCTCGATTATCGTGAAAAGCGGCGACAGGCGACCGAAGAAGAATGGCTAAGATACCAAAAATATCGCCTGCGCGGGCAAACGCCCGAAGAGGCTCTGCGGAAAACTACCAACGAAAGGTCGCGGCAAATTCTCGCCGAAAACATTCTACTTTATAAGCAGTTCAAAGACTTGCAAAACGCCGATGGTTGGCATCTTTTGCCACAATTCGATTGGCGCGAGCGTGGTTTGGAAGTCGGCAGAGTGATGCAGCAGGGCAAATGCGGAAGCTGCTGGGCGTTCGCTTCCGTTTCCGTTTACCAAGCCGCTTGGGATTTGGAGCAGATGCGTTCGGGCGACGCGGTGCTGCGCTACATCGTTCCCGAAAATTCGTATTTCAAACGCCGCCCGTCGGTTCAGCAACTGTTAAACTGCATCGGCAAAACCAAAGGCGACTGCACCGACGGCTGGCACGGCGCAGCATTCGCTTTTATGGTCAACAGCCATGTTCCGCATATTCCCGACCGTTTAATTTGGGACAAAGACGAAACGACGCTTATCGAACAATATACCGGCAGACGTTCAATCTGCACCGACCCTTTGCGGAATAAAAATGTTAAGCGCGGCGGCATTCACGTCGTCCCGCTCGAAGGTCCTGATTCCGCGCCGCGTTTGATGAAAAATTCGGATTTATGGCTGACCGCGCAAGACCGCGCTCTGGCTTGGGGTTACGTTAACGAATCTTTCGACAAAATGCCTTCGGTCGAAAAGTTAAAATCCGCTCTTATTAAATACGGTCCGCTCGCCGCGCCGATGCAGGTTGACCATTGTTTCTCGGTTTACGAAGGCGGCGTTTTCAACGGGAACACCAACCGCTCAATCAATCACGTCGTTATGTTAGTCGGATGGGACGACGCGAAGGGCGCGTGGCTGATTAAAAATTCGTGGAGCAAAAATTGGGGCGAAGACGGTTTCGCGTGGGTCAAATACGGCAGCAACAACATCGGATTGTTCGCCGCCTGGATTCAGCCGTCGCCAATCAACGAAGAAATGCCGCCGACCCAGTAAAATTCAGAATGACGGCTTCAGAATTCGCTCTCTTTTTTCTCGTTCTTCAATTTGGCAACGTGATAGGCGACACCTATGTTTCTGAAAAGAACCAATGCACGATCAGCGCCGATATTCCAACTCAGCAGTAAATAGTTCGTTTCGCGGCGCGGCGTTAAATCGTTGCGCCGCAAGATTTTCTTCATTCGCTTAACTTTTTGACAGGAGGTTTTATGAAAATCAAATTTTTGCTGATTATCGCTTTCATCGCATTAACGGCTATTTTAACCGCGCCGGATTTTGTGCGCTCGCAGCAAACCGAAACTTGCAGCATCGAGCAGATGCAAAAGAAAAAACCGTCGCCGACGATGAAGGAAATGTGCGCCTGCGAGCAAAGTTCGGCGAAGGAAAAACCGACTTATACGACGAGCGACTACCCATTCGGATTGAAAAAGCCCGCAACCGTTACGGCGCGGAAAGGTAAAAGAAGATTCGGCGTTGCCGCCGGTCAGGGCGCAATTGAGCGAACTACGGAAACGGCGCTGCTCGGAAAGCTAGTCATTCCCAACACCGACGATTCAAATTCGCCCGAAGTCGAAGCGTTGCGAAAACAACTACAACTGCGGCGCGACGAACGGATACCCGCGGTCGAAAATTTGTGGAAGCGAATCAACAGGGATCGTTTCCCGCCGGGGCAGAACTTGTCGGAAAGTGCCGCTGAACTCAAGGCGGAGATTTTTCTCAAATACAAACAATGGTGGGATTTGCGATACACGATTGATTGGGATGTGTGGTCGAAATTCGATTGGCGCGAGCGTGGTCTCGATGTCGGACGAGTGATGAATCAGGGCAGATGCGGAAGCTGCTGGGCGTTCGCTTCCGTGTCGGTTTATCAAAGTGCCTGGAATTTGGAGCGAATGCGGCGCGGCACTGAGTTTATCGAAAATGCCGAATACGAATACTCAAGTTTCAGGAGAATCCCTTCAGTTCAACAGTTGCTGAACTGCGTCAGCAAAGGCAAAAACGAAGACGACTGCGATAGCGGCTGGCACGGCAAAGCATTCGCGTATATGGTCAACAGCCACGTTCCGCACATTCCCGACCGCCTCGTTTGGTACAAATACGACACCATCTGGATTGAGGAATACACCGCCAGAAAATCCGTCTGCACCGACCCTCTGACCAACCGGAAAGTTAAGCGCGGCGGCACTCAGGTCGTCCCGCTCGAAGGTTTCGATTCCGGCACTTCGCTGCCGCCAAATTCCGATTTCATACTGACTGCCGCCGACAGAGCTTTGGCGTGGGATTATGTTCACAAACCGTTTGACGAAATGCCGCCCGTTGAAAAATTAAAAGCCGCGCTCGTCAAATACGGTCCGCTCGCTGCGCCGTATTACGCCGATAATTGTTTCAATCATTACAAAGGCGGAGTTTTCAACGCGCAAACCAGCAATTCAGTCAATCACGTCGTGGTGATAATCGGCTGGGACGATGAAAAGCAGGCGTGGTTGATTAAAAATTCGTGGGGCAAAGACTGGGGCGAAGGCGGCTACGCGTGGATAAAATACGGCACCAACAGCATCGGTTTGTTTGCCGCCTGGATTCAGCCGTCGCCGAGCACCGAGTAAATGCCGGGATAAAGGTATTTTTCTAATCGAACAAACAGCGGCGATGAAATTTAAAATGCTCTACTGCTCGACATCTTTTTTCTCGTTCATCAACTTAGCGACGTGATAAATGTAATGAAAGCCCGAAAGGACGGCGAACAGCGCGACGATAAAATAAGTCGTCGGCAAATAATAACCGCTGAACTGCGGCACTACGGCGGCGAATAAAATTATCCCGATGGCGAAAATCTGCACGACGGTCGAGGCTTTGCCCAGATTTGAAGGCTTAAAGCCACGAAAATCCGTGATGATGAAAATTGCCAAAGCCACCGCGACGATTAAAACGTCGCGCCCGATGACGGCGGCGGAAACCCAGAAAGCGACGGGAAAATGTTTGTTGTCGGCGGGCAAAACGTGCGGCAAAGCGACTATTACAAACGCCGTCGTCATCAGGAGTTTGTCAGCAATCGGGTCTAGAATCGTTCCCAGTTCCGATTGCTGATTAAATCGTCTGGCGACAAATCCGTCAATGCCGTCCGACACGCCGGCGAAGAAAAATACGAACAACGCCCAACCGTAATAACCGTAAAAAAGCAGGCTGGCGAACACGGGAATCAAAGCCATTCGCAAGAATGTAAGTAAATTCGGAATTGTGATAATACCGTTCATTTTTGAGCAAGGACTTAAACAGTTCTCAATTCAATCAGCGAAACTTCCGGCGGACAACCGAACCGCACGGGCAAAACAACCGTGCCGATGCCGCGCGTGATATACATTTGCGTTTCCTTGCGGCGGTAAAGTCCGCTTGCCGATTTGCGGCGCGGCAAAATTTTCTTTTCTTCATCGCGCAACCTGACTTGCCCGCCGTGCGTGTGACCGCTGAACATCAAATCAACCGCGGCGCGGGCGGCGCGATACAAAGTTTTCGGATTGTGCGCCAGAAGCATTTTCATTTCGTCGGGAAACGAACCGCGCAAAGCCGCGCGTAAATCGGGATTGCCGACCGTATAATCGTCTACGCCGCACAGCCAGACAGACGCGCCGCGAGCCGCAAAACGAAAACCTTCATTGATTAAAACGCGAATGTTTTGCGCCTGCAAACTGTTCGTGACCAACAGCGGGTCGGTTCGATGATCGTGATTTCCCAAACACGCGAAAGTCCCGAATTCGGATTTTAATTCGCCCATCGCGCGCGCCATCGGTTCGATGTATTCCGCTTCGTGCGAAACGAAATCGCCGGTCAAAACAAACATATCGGGCTTTAATTCATTGGCGATTTCGACGGCGCGGCTGATATGTTCGAGGCTGGTGAACGGGCTGTGATGAATGTCCGAGAGATGCCCGATGCGCAGACCGTCGAGATTTTTCGGCAGACGTTTCAAATCAATTTGAACTTGTTCGATGGTCAGCGTATCGGCTTCCGCCAGCGCGTTGCGCGCCGTAATCGAAAGATTGCTCGCCAATTCGCGGAGCGGCGTTCCCGCCGAAACCGCCGCCGAGATTTTTTTGGATAATCTTTCCTTTCCGCGTTCGACGAACTTCATAACATTTTTATTTTACATAATACTTTCTCAAAAAGCGCGGGCGGCGCGATTATCAATTTTTAATTTTCGGCTTTCGGTTGCTTCGCCCACTCGAAATCCACAACCGGATAATTGATAATGGAGATTCGATAATTGATAATAGCCGTTACCATTTTAATACGATGCACACCTGGAAACTCGAAATCGAATACGAAGGCACGCGCTATCGCGGCTGGCAAATTCAGCACAACGCGAACACGATTCAAGGCGAACTACAAAAGGCGGCTTATCAGCTTTTCTCCGGCAAAGTCGAACTCGGCGGCGCGGGACGCACCGACGCGGGCGTTCACGCCGCGCAGCAATTCGCCCACTTGCGCGTGTCGGACTTGAAAACCAACATCACGCCGCGCCAGATTCAATTCGGCTTTAACGATTTGCTGCCGCACGATATAAACGTCAAGAGAGTTTTGAACGCGCCGGAAAATTTCGATGCCCGGCGCGATGCCGCAGCAAGATATTACCTGTATCAAATCTCGACGCGCCGCACGGCGTTCGCCAAAAATTTCGTGTGGTGGATAAAAGACGATTTGAAGGTTAATTCGATGAAAGAGGCGGCGGAACTGCTCGTCGGCAAACACGACTTTCAATCTTTCTACGAAATTGACGAAGGGAAAAAACAATCAACCGTTATTAAAGTCGAGCAGGCGCAAATTTTTACGAGCGGCGATTTGATTTGCTTTCGCATCGGCGCGACGCATTTCTTATGGAAAATGGTCAGGCGCATCGTCGGAATGCTGGCGGAAGTCGGGCGCGGCAACGCTTCGGTCGCGGATTTCAATCGGCTTTTGAAATTTCAATCGAATGCCGCCGCCAAATACACCGCGCCACCATCGGGATTATTCCTGGAAAAAGTTTTATACAAAGGCGACGACGCGCCGACCGAAAAGAAATCCGTTTTTGACACTTTGATTTAAAAGTCTCTAATTTGAAATCGGCTATAAATTATGCCAAAGTCAAAGCATAAAGTTCTACCAAATTTTAATTGCAGGAGTTTGATTAAAAATGCCAAAAATAACTGCTGAAGCGGCAAACGGGACAGTCGCTTTTGAAGCCGAAGCGGGGCGAAAACTCGTTCTCGCGCTTGAAGACAACGGCGTGGATATTCTCCACCGCTGCGGCGGCAATGCTAAATGCACGACGTGCCGCGTCGAGATTTTATCGGGCGATCCGGGCGAAATCGGCGAACCGGAACGA
>CBDUBY010000021.1:0-29456 GCA_965365505.1 uncultured Pyrinomonadaceae bacterium
ATCCGTTTCGCGCCGACAAAATCGGCATCGCCGAAACGCCGCATTTGGGAATGGAGCATCAATCAATTATCGCTTACGGCAACGAATTTAAATACAACGAAGACGGCGAAGATTGGTTGATGTTTCACGAGTTCGGTCACGAATGGTGGGCAAATTTAGTGACGGGAAAAGATTGGAACGATTTCTGGATTCACGAAGGTTTTCAATCGTTTATGGATACGTTTTACATCGAGAAAACCAAAGGTAAAGAAGCATATTTCAAGGCGATGGCGGCGCGTCAGGAAAAATTCAAAAACGTCAAAGCCGTCGCGCCGCGCGAAGCAAAAACGACGACCGAAATGTATATGCTGCCGCCCGATTATTTAAAGTCCGACGGCGATATGTATGGCAAGGGCGCGTATATTCTGCACACTTTGCGCGGCTTGATCGGCGACGAAGCGTTTTTCAAGACGCTTCGAAGAATGGCTTATCCGAAGGAGAAAATGGAGCGCGTCACGAACGGCAAACAAAACCGATTTGCGACAACCGACGAATTTCTGCAAATCGCCGAAAAGCAGTCGGGCAAACAGCTCGATTGGTTTTTTGAGGTTTATCTGCGTCAGCCTGTTTTGCCGAAATTAGTCGCTGAAACAAAGGGAAATCAACTCGTTCTGCGATGGGAAGTGCCGAACAATCTGCCGTTTCCGATGCCGGTTGAAGTGCAAATCGGCAATGAAACAAAGCGCGTCGAAATGCGCGACGGAACGGCGACGATTGCGCTGCCGCAAGACGCATCATATACGATTGACCCAAATGGCTGGGTTTTGAAATATCAGGTGCCGAAACCGGAAACAACGGCAAATCAAAACTCAAATTAGACAAAATTCCAAATCGCTCGTTCTAATTCGTCGAGCGTGTAATCAACCGCCTCGGGGCGCAGGCGCAGAGCGTATTTTCGTAAATCGCTACACTCATACAGAATCGTTAAAAGCATCAAACGGCGGCGCAGCGTTTCGTTGATGTCGCCGTCGGCGTAGCCGTAGGCGCGGAAAAGTTCTCGCTGCAAATCGCCCTGACCTTGAATCATTAAAACGCCGATTGCCACAAAATCGAACTCGTGGAACCCGGCTGAGAGCGAATCGGCGAAATCGAACAAGCCGGAAATGCGCCAATTACCGTTCGTTGCCGCGAAGCGCAAATTGCCGAAATGAACATCGCCGTGGAGAAATACGCGAGGAAAATCTTCGGGCAAAAGCACAAGGTTTTCTGCCAGATAGTCGGGAAGGCGTTCGAGAATGCGGCGGTTTACATTCGCGGATTTTTGTCTTTCGAGCGTGGCGGCGGATTGGTATTCGATGAAATTGTGCCAGCAGAAATCAACTGCATCGCTGCGGTGCGAATGAAGTCGGCGCAATCCGTCGCCGAGTTGGGCGACGATGCGGATTTGGTTTCGGGTGTCGAGTTTGAGCCACTCGTTTTGATACATCGAAACGCCGGTTTGCTGTGTCAGGACGAGATAATTGAACTGCTCAATCTCGCCTTCAAACTGGATTTCGGGAACGGGTAAATTTGTTTTGCCGCGAACGAAATTAAGCGCGGTTCGTTCGCGCTCGAAGCAGTTGCGCAAGCGTCTATAGATTTTGATAATCAGCGAGTCGTCAACCAGAAAAACGATGTGTTCGCCGCTTTCCGCCCGCCGCAGCGTTCGGTGAGCGATGCAATGTCTTTGGCAGATATTTTCGGCGACAGTCAGCCAGATTTCGCTATGAAAATGTTGAACGAAATCATTATCGTCGCGGATGTCGGGGAAATTCGTCACGAGATTAGCCGGCGCACGATTTCTGCGGCGCTGTTTGGTCGGGCGAATTGCCGGACGTTGTTTTGCATTTGCGCGAAACGATTTTTGTCTTTTACAAGCGCGTCTATTTTATAGGCGAGCGTCGGCAGGTTATTGCATTTTATCGCGCAGCCCTGTTCGAGCAAGTGGTCGGAGTTGCGTTCTTCCTGTCCGGGAATCGGGTTAACGACCACGAAAATCAATCCTTTTGCCAACGCTTCGCTCGTTGTTAATCCGCCGGGTTTGCCGACGATTAAATCAGCCGCAGACATCAATTCGTCCATTGCGTTCGTGTAGCCGATTGGTCGAAACGTGACCGTTTGGTTATTCAATCGTTCGTGGGCGAGCCGTTCGAGTTTCGTCTTCAATTCTTCGTTGCGCCCGCAAATTGCCACGATTTGCGCGGGCGTTTTCAAATCACCGAGCGCCATTAAAAGACGCTCAATGTTGCCCACGCCAAAACCGCCCGCCGAAACTAAAATCGTTAATTTGTCTTTGTCCAAATCATGTTTATCGCGCATCGCCGCCTTATCTTTTTGCTCGGCGAAAATCGGGTCAATCGGAATGCCGGAAACGGTGATTGTGGCGGCAGGCACTCCGAGCTTTTCGAGATGAACGCGAGTTTCGTCGAGGGCGACGAAATACCGCTCGACGCGATGCGCGAGCCACATCGCGTGAACGTCGAAATCGGTGACGACAATCGCTTGCGGGAAATTTATTTTTTCTTTCGCCGTCAGCCACGAGATGATTTCAGCCGGCAGAAAGTGCGTGCAGACGGCGATGTCGGGCTGGTAATTTTTTAAGAATTTTACGAGCGGCAGCGTGTTCAAACGGTCGAGCGCGAGCCGCCTTTTTTCGTTCTGCCAGGGCTTGTCGAGCGAGTCATACATCCAGCCCAAAACTTCCGGCATTCGGTTGACCATATCGAGATACGCTTTGCCGTAAAGCCTTCGGAAAAGCGGATTTGTGTAGTTTAAAACGTCAATGTTGCGAACTTCCGCAGCGGCATTCGATTTGATAAATGCTTTCTCCAACGCCTCAGCCGCGCGAAGATGTCCTGCGCCGACCGCCGCCGATAAAATTAAAACTTTTTGGAACATAATTGGAACATAAATAGGGAAATGGAAAGTGAAATCCGAATTGCTTGAATGATAATATATTTGTAGATTTTTACGAAAATAAAATTACGCGCACATTATTTTGCCAGATACATCCGTTCAATACGACCCAAAATTTTTAACCGAAGGCGTTCGTTCGATGTTTCTCTCGACGCTCTTTTTCGCGTTGGCGAATGTTTTCGTCAAGCAGGTCGCGCATTTGCCGACAATGGAAATCGTCTTTTTCCGCTGCGCGTTCGGCGTGATTTTCTGTTACATCGGATTGCGTAAAGCGGGCGCGGATTGGAAGGGCTCGAATCATAGATTGCTTTTATTGCGCGGGCTTTTCGGCACGACCGCGCTTTACTTTTTCTTTCTCACGGTGCAGAACATTCCGCTCGCTTCAGCGATGACGATTCAATATCTGTCGCCGATTTTTACGACGATTATTGCGATTTTTCTTTTGAAAGAATCGGTCAAACTTTTTCAATGGTTTTGCTACACGCTCGCCTTTCTCGGTGTGTTATTTATCGAACAGTTCGACGCGCGTATTTCGTTTACATTTCTTATTCTCGGCATCACGTCGGCGTTTTGTTCGGGCGTGGCTTATAATCTGGTGAGAACTTTGCGCGGGCGCGAACATCCGCTGGCGGTAGTTTTTCATTTTCAACTGGTCGGCTTAATCGCCGGAATCGCGTTCTCGGTTTTTGACTGGCAAACGCCCGGCGGCTGGGATTGGCTTTATCTTTTTCTCATCGGCGCGTTTTCGCAGCTCGGACAGATTTTTCTGACAAACGCTTTGCAAAAAGAAAAGGCGGCGAGCGTGGCAATCGTTAATTACACGGGTTTGCTTTACGGTTTGCTTATCGGCTGGTTTGTCTTCGCCGAAACGCAATCGGGCGCATCTTTGGCGGGAATGATTTTGGTTGTCGTCGGCGTTGTGTTAAGTGTAATTTACAGCAAACGGCAAAAAGATATTGAATCAATCGAATCAACGGCTGGATGAATTGGACAAGGGGAATTTATGTTTAAGGAAAAGGTTTTAGCATTAATTTTAGCGGGCGGCAAAGGCGGGCGGCTCGGCATTCTGACCGATAATAAAGCCAAGCCCGTGATGCCGTTCGGCGGTTCGTATCGGCTGATTGATTTTGCGTTGAGCAATTGTGTCAACAGTCAAATCGCCGACGTTTGGGTGATCGAACAATATGAACTGCATTCTTTGAACGAACATCTGTCGAACGGCAGACCTTGGGATTTAGACCGAACTTACGGTGGGCTGCAAGTGCTGCCGCCGTTTCAGGACGACTCGAAAAAAGAAGGTTTTGCAAAGGGAAATGCCGATGCGATTTACCGGCACACGGATTTTATCGCGGAATTCAATCCAGACATTTTAATTGTGCTGAGTGCCGACCACGTTTACAAAATGGATTTCCGCGACGCGATTGAAACGCATCTGCAAAACAAAGCGTCGGTGACAATGGTGACCGTTAAATTGCCGGACGGCGAATCGGCGTCGCGTTTTGGCGTTGTCGAAACTGATAAAAACGGTCGCATCACCAAATTTCAATACAAACCCGACGAGCCAAAGAGCGATTTGATTACGACGGAAATTTTCGTCTATGACGCGAAAATTTTGCTCAACACGCTGAAACGATTGAAACGGAAAAAAGAGCAAATCAAAGATTACGGACACGAACTTCTGCCGCATCTGGTTAGAGAAGGAAACGCTTTCGAGCATCGGCTCAACGGTTACTGGCGCGATGTCGGAACAATCGAAAGTTATTGGCGAACGCAGATGGATTTGCTCGACGGGCGCGAAAAGTTGTTCTTTGACGATGAGAACTGGAAGATTTTGACGCTCTCTGCCCAGCGCGTTCCGGCGTTTTTCGACAAGACGGCAAGCGTGACAAACAGTTTGATTGCGCCGGGCTGTCGCATCGGCGGCGCGGTTTCGCACTCAATTTTAAGCGCGGGCGTTCGAGTCGAACGAGGCGCGGAAATTGCCGATTCGGTTGTGCTGCCAAATGCTTTTATTGAGAGCGGCATAAAATTAAAACGAGTTGTCGTTGACGCTTCAGTGCGCGTGACGAAAAAGAAAGTTCAAGAAATCGAAAAGGCGTGCGGCAAAGACCGCAATGCGATTATCGTCGTCGGCAAACGTAAAGTTCAGAATGCTGACGAAATCGAAGATTAAAGCCAAAACCGCGAGTTTTTATCTCAAAATCTGAGATTGTTTCTCGTCCTTTTCCGCCGCTTCCAAATCGCCGAGTTCGCGGTAAACTTTCGCGCGTTGCCGATAGGCTTCGGTGTTTTTCGCATCAATCGCCAGCGCAGAGGTATAAAACTCGACGGCTTCCTGTAATTTTTCTCGATAATTGTCTGCTGAATTGTTTGCGCTGACTGTAAGCGTTACGGTGCTGAGAGCGAATCGAAGATTTCCGCGCTTGATTAAATACGCAGCCGAGGGCGCGGCTTCGTTGGCATCGTCGAAATATTTGTCGGCGCGCTCGAAGTATTCTGAAAGTTTCCGCCGAAAAGCCTCTGCCGCTGCCGGATTTTGTGACAACTGCAATTTAATATCCTTGTCGGACGCAAGCCGAATCAAAATTAAAAAATACGCGGTCTCGACTTCGCCGCGTTCGGCAAAATACGGAGTTGTGTCGGTGACTTTTTCGTTGAGCGCGATTTTAGCGTCGAAAGCGTCGTATAAACTTTTGACTGTTTGCTCGTCCGATTCGGCGAGCGCGCGGCGGTTGAATTGTTTATGAAGGTCGGCGCGCTGCACGATTGTTTCGGCTTCGTCGGGCAAAAACGCCATCGCGCGGCTGAAGTCTTCGAGCGGCTCGTAGTAACAATCCTGTTCGGAAGAAAATTTTCCGGCGTAACAGTCAATTCCGCGCAGACCGGCGCGAATAGTGAACAGTTGCGGGTAATCCGGGTCAATCGTCAAACTTTTCGCGAGGGCTTTTCTGACTGTTTCCGCGCTTGCCTTAATTGTTTTATCGCTCAACGGATTTTTACCAAACGAGTTTCGCTTAACCAAATAATTGCTCCAAATCAAATAACCGCTCGCCTGCCCGTAATTCGTCATCAAATTCGACGAGTTTTTTCGCTGCTCGCCGTCGAGTTTGACAAGCGCGCGTTTTGCATCACGCTCACCGATGGCGCGGTTTTCCAGATAAGCCGAGGCGAGCGAAAGCTGCAAATCAGCCAGTAGTTGATAAACTTTTGCCGCTTGCAGCGTGTCCAGATATTCCTGTTCTTCCGGGTCTGTCTGTTTCGGTGCGGCGGGAGATTTTGGTTTAATCGCTTTCCCGCGCTGTGCCGCCGCCTCAAAATTCGCGCCGAGAAGAAAAAATAAAATTAAGCTGATTGAAGTTAAAAAATATAACGGTTTCCGCATAAGTCGAATGTTTTGTAAAAACTAATTTTGTGTAAAATCAAATAGTCGGGAAATTGCTCGTCCGGGTATAATCGCAAAAAGCATATCGGAAAAAGGTCATCGGAACTGAAAATTTAGATTGGCTTGCGGCGGAACTACTCAACAGCATTCTCGTATTTCAGATTGAAATGAATTCAACAAGCATCAAAGCTATCGTCGTTACTGTCAGCGACACGCGCACCGAAGCGACCGACATTTCCGGCGTGACGCTGGTCGGACTTTTAATCGGAATGGGAGCGGAGATTGTCGAAAAAATTATCACGACCGACGATTTCACAAATCTGCGCGAAACGCTCTACGCATTGACCGAGCGCGAAGACGTAAATTTAATCGTCACGACCGGCGGCACTGGTTTGGCTGAGCGCGACAACACGCCGGAAGCGACTCGGGCTGTCATTGATCGCGAAGCGCAGGGAATCAGCGAGGCAATGCGTTACGCGACGATGAAAAATACGCCGATGACGATGCTTTCGCGCGGCGTGTGCGGCGTGCGAAATCGGACGCTAATCATCAATCTGCCCGGCTCGCCGAAAGGCGTGATTGAGTGTTTCGAAGTAATTAAACCGGTTCTCAAACACGCGGTAAATTTAGTTGCCGGTCAAAGCGGAAATCAACATTAAATCAATTGGCACGGCTGTCGTCTTTATTATTTCGCCACATCGAATTTTCCTTTTTTGGCATTTCAATCAAGCCGAATCATTTTCGCCGCATTTCCGAATTATTTTTCGCTGACCGCGAGCCGGCTTGCGCTTTTTAGGGTTAGTTCTGAGCG
This sequence comes from uncultured Pyrinomonadaceae bacterium, assembly GCA_965365505.1. Taxonomy (GTDB): domain Bacteria; phylum Acidobacteriota; class Blastocatellia; order Pyrinomonadales; family Pyrinomonadaceae. The sequence goes on from CBDUBY010000021.1 coordinate 7,128, forward strand.
AATCATTTCCCGCACGCTAACCCAAAGGCGATGACTGAAACTAACGATAGTCTTGTTTTCACAAGTTTTTATTGGCGTAAGGAATTCTGAACGAACGCCGAAGCGTCGTCTTTTAATTTTCTCAGAGAGTTTTTTTCAATATACATCATATGTCCGGCTTCATAATATGAAACCGAGATATTTTTTCGCAAAGTCGGATCGAGATTCATCGCGGCGATGGTATATTCGGTGGCGAAATACGGTGTTGCCATATCGTAATAACCGCTCGCTACAAAGATTTTCATAAACGGATTTTTCTGCATCGCGCTTTGCAGATTTGCCGCAGTATTCGCGTAACCGTTATTCACGTTCCAATTCCACGGCGAGGTTATTCCGCCGCCTAAGATGTAGTATTCCAAATCGGATTTAAAGTTCAAATCGCGGCGCACATAATCGTTGAAAGTTGCCGTGTAAGGCGTGCGAATCGCATTCATACTTGGGTCGGTTTCGGGTCCGTCGGTCGCGGCGTTGCGGTCAATTCCGGTGAAACGGCTGTCGAGTCTGCCGGTTGTGCGCCGCCGGTCGCGGAGCAGTTCTTTATTAAATGCGCCGAGGTCAACGCGAAAATTATTCTGCTCGGCGAAAATCTTGCTCAAGCCGGAATAGCTGCTGAATTTCTCGGCTAAATTTTGCTTTTCCTGCGCCGTCATTCTATCGCCTCTGACAAGTGCGGGCGCGTATTCGTTCATTGCCCAATTTTCCGATTCTTCCAAAACCTGTCTCAGCGGTTTGCTTTGCAAGTTGGCGGGCAGTCGTTTGTGATACCAAGCCGTTGCCGTGTAAGACGGGAAGATTAACGGATAAGTGACATCGTTGCCTTCGGCGAAACGAATCGTTTGAAAATTCAAAACGCTGGACACAAGTAAGATTCCGTTGAGTCCGATTCCTCGCTCGAATAAATGATTTGAAAGTCCGGCGGCGCGGGTCGTGCCGTAGCTTTCGCCCACTAGAAACAGCGGCGAACTCCAACGTTCCTCGCGTCCCAAATACATTCGAATGAATTCGCCGATTGATTCGACATCGCCGTTGACCGAGAAAAATTTACTCGCCGCTTCAGGTTTCGTCGCCCGCGAATAACCCGTGCCGACCGGATCAATAAAAACCAAATCCGTTTCGGTCAGCCAAGTCTGCTCGTTGTCAACGAGTTCGTATGGCGGAGGCGGCATCAAACCGTCGTCAAGCATTTTCACCCGTTTCGGTCCTAACGCGCCCAGGTGAAGCCAGACGCTTGATGAGCCGGGACCGCCGTTGAAGGAAAACATCAACGGGCGATTTTTCCGATTCGCCGCGTCGTCTAAAATGTAAGCCATATAGAAAATCTTGGCTTCCGTTTCGCCTGACTGCTGGTTACGAATCGGCATAAATCCGGTCGTGACCGTGTAATTCAATTGCCGCCCGCCCGCGCGAATCGAATGCTTCGTCACCGCCGTCGGCTCATCGAGCATTTGCAGAATCGGCGACGGCGACGGTCGCGGTGTCGTCGGCGCGGGCGTGGTTGCCGTTGGCATTTGGAAAAGCAAAAAGACGGACAGAAAAATTGTTGTCAGCATAACTTTAAGATTCTGATTCGATACGTTTGAGCAAGTCCGGCTGTTCGCCTTCAAATTTTAAGTAGCGGTGTTTGTCTTCGTCGGAGAAACTGACATTCATTTGCAGATGCCCGCAATGAACGCAGGCGTGGGCGGAAATTTTCCGACCGCCGATGCCGAAAACGGCTTTCCACATCGAAACTTCAAGCGGTATAAATGAAAATTTCGCGCCGCCGGATTCGTCGAGAATGTTGCCTTCAATTAAATTCGTGCTTCCGCACGCAACGCAGTTCATAAGATTATCGGCAATTAGTTTTAGTATTTAAGATCAGACCGGCGAACCATTTGTTTTAAGTCGAGTGTCTGCTCAACATCATACAATTTCTTTTTTAGCTTGACCAACAATAAAATGCGGGACGTCATATGTTAACAAACAATTTACTGTTGAAAATCACCGATTCACCACGCCGATTATCCGATCCAAAAAAATACGGGTTAATACCCGAAACAAGTTGCGTGTTGAAACGGATTTTCAAACTTTCTGTTTCTCATTATCTTTACTGTTAATTTGTTGCTAAATGTTATAAAGTGTAAGAAACAAATTGCAAACAAGAAACTTGGACTTAACGGACAGTTACATCCGCTGTTTAGTATTTCCGTCACATTACTTAAATCAGAGGTCAGCCAAAGATGAAAATAAACAAAATTATCTCTACATTCTCAGCCGAAAGAACGCAGGTTCTTGCGCTCATCGCCACGTTGTCAATAATCGGATTTTTCACGCTTCAAACCGAAACAAAGGCGCAATTTCTCTCGCCGCCGAAAATTGGCAGCGTCATCATCAACGAATACTCGGCGGACAACGACCGGAACGGCAACGACTTTATCGAACTGCTCGTCATCGCCGATAATCTCGATTTGCGCGGGCTGCGTCTTTCGGATAACGAACTCGTTGACGGCACGCTAAACAATGGCGAAACGGTTTTCGTTTTCGGTGACGACGCTTTTTTGAACAATATTCCGAAGGGAACGACTATCGCCCTCTACACCGGCGTCGCGGGTGTGACCACCGACACGACGACGAGTGTAGCGAACGGCGACTGGAAAATGATACTCGCGCCCGGCACAGGTTTTACGATTTCCAACGACGGCTTGGGCGGCGCGATTGACCCCGGATTCGCCAACAGCGGCGAGGCTTTTTATTTGTATCTGCCCGGCGCGGACGGCAACAGCGGCGGCAAGGATAACATCTGGCTCGATTTCGTTTCGTTTGAAAATGACAATGGTGAAGCGCCCATCGGATTGGTAGATTTGAATTTGCCGTCAGTCGCCGATAACGCTTATTACCTCGGCAACACGGCAGCGGGCAACGACACGGCGGCGAACTGGAGAACTTACGATTTTCCGTTGCTTCCGCCGCTTGAGCCGACACCGGGCGACGCGAATCCATCACAGGATTTGAGCAACTTGCGCGTTCCTATAGGCGACGCGCCGACGATTACGGAGAACACGGCGACACCATTTTTGGATTTACCGGCAACGAATTCCGGCAATGTGAGCGGCGTGATCGCTGACCCGACTGACCCGGCACGATTTCTCGGCATTGATTTTACGATTGCCGATCCAAACACGCCAATCAACTTGCTCGCGGTCACAGTGACGAGCAGTAATCCGGCAGTCGTGCCGAACGAGAACTTAAATTTGACGGGCGCGGGCGCGACACGCAATCTGAAAATTACGCCTGTTGCTGTTGGCTACGCGGTAATTATCGTGACGGTGATAGATGACAAATCATTCGTCAGCTACACGATAAACTACGCGGCTTCGGCGGCTTCGACGACACCGTTGACGACGGTTTGGCACACGGGCAAATCTGACGCTTCGACGGCAATCGAGATTGACCAGGACTATATGCTCGTCGCCGATGACGAAGATCAGGTGATTCGGCTTTACGACCGCAACGAATCGGGCTTGCCGCTTAATTCATTTAACTTTACGCCGTCACTCGGTTTGAAAGATTTTTCCGGCGGCATTCCGCGCGAAGTTGACATTGAGGCTTCGGCGCGAATCGGCGACCGGATTTACTGGCTGGCTTCGCACAGCAACGCGAGCAATGGCAATTTGCGTCCGAATCGCTACCGGCTTTTTGCGACGGACATCGCCGGCACAGGCGCCGCTTCGGTTATCGAGTATGTCGGGCGTTACGACGGATTGCGAACCGACTTGCTGGCTTGGGATTCATCAAACGGACACGGACTCGGCGCGAACTTTTTCGGCTTGACGGCGAGTGCGGCGGCAGGTGTGATTCCCGAAGACATTACTGGCGGCGGATTCAATATCGAGGCTTTAACTATCGCTCCTGACGGTATGACGGCGTATGTCGCTTTCCGCGCCCCAATTGTTCCGACAACGAATCGCACGAAAGCGTTAATCGTTCCGGTAACGAATTTCGCATCGCTCGTGACGGGAAATCCGAGCAGGGGTCCCGCAACTTTTGGCGCACCGATTCAACTGGACTTGGGCGGGCGCGGCATTCGTGAAATCAAAAGGAACGCCGCAGGACAATATCTGATTGTTGCGGGAACGGCTGGCGGGGCGTCAAATTTCGCTCTTTACAGTTGGACGGGAAATCCGGCAAGCAACCCGATTTTGCGAACCACAAACCTGACTGAATTAAATCCTGAGAGCATCGTCGAAGTGCCGAGTGATTTAAACGGCGCGGTGCAGGTTCAACTGTTGAGCGACAACGGCGACGATGTTTATTACGACGACGGCGTGATTGCCAAAGAGCTTCAGAACGAGCAGTTCAAAAAATTCCGCAGCGATATTATCAGTCTTTCGGCAGTCGCGCCGGTGTCTGTCAGCGGCAGAATTCATCTCGTGTCATCCGGGAAGTTTGCCCAGTCGCTTGAGCTGACAATCAGAAATGTCAGAACAGGCGCGGTGCGAACCGTCAGAACCGATCGGAAAGGGAATTTTACGGTGGAGAACCTCGACGTCGGGGAAACTTATACGTTTGAGATTCGTCCGGGCTTGATTACTCTCGTGTCGCAGCCGATAACGATTAACGGCAGCTTGATAAACTTAAACATCGTCATCAAATAATTTGTTTGGCGAAGGAAAATAGAAAAAGCAGCAACACGAATCATTTCGCTGTTGCTGCTTTTTGTTTGGAAAAGCCATTATCCGCAGCCAACTATTATTACTTTAATTTCTCTTTCACGCCGCTAACGAACTGTTTCGCTGACGATTTGCCCGTTTATTATCGTTCCCGTGCAGTGCGTCGTGTATTCAAACGGGTCGCCGTCATATATCGCCAAGTCCGCGTCTTTTCCCGGTTCGATTGAACCAATGCGTTTTTCCAGACCTAAAATTTTGGCTGCGTCAATGGTGACGGTGGCAAGCGCGTCGCGCATTGAAAGACCGTTTGCCGCCGCCATCGCCGCTTCGAATAAAACGACGCGCGTTTTCGGCACATAGCTTTCCCAACCGCTTTGCATAGCGACGACGATTCCCGCCGCTTTTAATTTCGCGGCGGTCGTCATCGAAAGATTTTCGAGTTCGCCGCCCGCGCGATACATCGTCGGATGAATGATGACCGGGAAGTTTGTTGCTTTGATTTCGTCAATCACCATAGACGCTTCCGCCGCTCCGTCGAGAACGATTCGGATATTAAATTCCTTGGCGATTCTGAGGGCGGTCATAATATCCTGCGCGCGATGTGCCGTCACGAGCAGCGGAATTTCGCGGCGTATGACTCGCTGCATCATATCGGCGCGCAGTTCGGTTGGCGGTTTCTGTTCGGATTTTTTATCTTCGTCTTGCTTGCGAACGGCTTCCAATGCCTTTATTAATTCAGTGCGAAGCATCGCGGCTTGTTTGGCGCGCGTGCCGGGCGAGCGTCCGCCGCTCACAATCGCCGCGTCGCCGATGGTCACGGCAATCATCGCGGTTGGAACGATTGCCGCCGCGTCCGCCGTCTTCCCAAAAGTTTTGGCGACCATTGTTTGACCGGAAATGAGCGCGCCAGGCGCGTGTCCGGTGTGAATAGTCGTGACCCCAAACTCGCGAACCCATTCAACGAGTCTTTCCTGTGCATTATAAGAATCAATCGCCCGCAATTCCGGCTGCATCGGCGAGCCTTGGTCGAGTGCCATCTGGTCGTGCGGCTGATTCATATAACCGTTTAAGCCAATAACGGTATGTGCGTCAATCAATCCGGGCGTAACGACTTTGGCAGAAATGATCCGATAATTTGCCGGAATTTTTATTTGATTCGCCGATCCGACAGCCTCTATTTTTCCGTTATTGATTAAAACCACGCCGCCGCGAATCGGTTCGCCCGCCATTGTCCAGACGGTTTCGCCTTTAACGGCGATTTGCGCCTGAGCAATTGAAAAGGAAAAAAGAAGAATCAAAGTAAAGACGAAAACAAGCAAAGATAATTTAGTCACAGTTGACTTAAGAATTGCTCGTTTTGTTTTGTAATTTGTAATTCGTAATTCGTAATTCATTTGCCTCCCAAATCGTCGTCGAAACAATTAATGTGAATCTCGCGGTCGCTGTCCGCGCCGAAGCCGCCGGTCGCAATCAATAAATCTTTCGGGTCGGCTCGGTCAAAAACTCGTTTGCCTTCGACCCACGTTTCCAAAACTTTCGTATAAACACTCAACGGGTCGCCGGATAAAATGATGAAATCCGCGTCTTTGCCCGTTTCGAGCGAACCGATGCGCGTCTGCATATCGAGCATAATCGCGTTTGCCATCGTCATTCCGTAAAGAGCTTTTTCACGCGACATTCCCGCGCGAACGGCTAAACCGGCGGAGCGCAGAAAGTGGCGCGAATCAGTGATGTAATCGTCGGTATGAAAGCCGACCAGCGCGCCGAATTTTTCGAGTGCCGCGCCGTTCGTGTAACTCACGTCCAGCGTTTCGAGTTTGCCGCCCGGCGAATCAATTAAAATTATCGAAGCGGGAACTCGCGCTTTGGCAATTTCCTCGGCGACCTTCCAGGCTTCGGAAACGTGCTGGAGAACGACTTTGAAGCCGAATTCTTTTTGCAGCCTGAGAACCGTCATAATATCGTCGTGCCGGTGCGTATGGAAATGAACGACACGCTTGCCGTCGAGTGCTTCGACAAGAGCTTCCATCGCCAAATCGCGCGCGGGCAATTTTGATTTGTCAGTTCCGGCGCGGCGAATTTTCTCCTGATAATCTCTGGCTTTTAAGAATTGCTCGCGCACGAGCGCGGCGGATTTCGAGCGTGTGCCGGGAAAAACGCCGCCGGTCGAACGCAAGGCATTCGTGCCGTTGGCGAATTTTATTCCGCCGGCGTAACTGCCGTCGTTGTTGAAAATCAAAAGGTCGTCAATCGTTTTCGCGTTGTCACGCAGCTTTAAATATAAAGTTTGCCCGCTGTTTAAATGTCCCGAACCGGGCATTACATTAACGGTCGTGATGCCGCCCGATTGAGCGCGTCCAAAACCGGCGGCGCGAACATTAACCGAATCGAGCAGCCGAACTTCCGGCTGAATCGGCGCAGAACCGTCCGCGCCCGAACCGTCGCCGATGTGACTGTGCGAATCAATCAAGCCGGGCATAATCGTCTTGCCCGCCGCGTCAATCGTCACGACATCAGATGACAGGCGAACAGTTCGCGCATCGCCGACTGCCGTGATTTTGCCGTTTTGAACGAGCAGAATTCCTTGCTCAATCGGCTGTCCGACAATCGGAATAATCCGAGCGTTGACAAAAGCCGTCGGTTTTTCCTGCGCGTTAAATGAATCGGCGCAGATTAAAAACAAACCGAGAAAAATCAGAAGTTTTTTCATTTTTGTTTTCCTTGTAAGTTGAAATAAGCGTCAATCTAAATTGCAACGAAAATGTTTGCTTGTCAAAACAGCCGTTAAATTTCATCTCGTTTTCCGTCAATGGGCAGAACAATCAGAAATGTCGTGCCGCTTTCATTGTTCGCCGACACTTCGATTCGCCCGCCGTGCGCCGTGACGATTCCGTAACAAACCGCCAAACCCAAACCCGTGCCTTTGCCCGTTTGCTTGGTTGTGAAAAACGGGTCGAAAATTTGTTTAAGATTTTTCTCGTCAATCCCGATTCCGCTGTCGGCAATCTGAATTTGGATTTGCTTGTTTGAGTTGGAAGTCGCAACGGATAATTCACCGCCGCCGGGCATTGCGTCGCGGGCGTTGAGAAATAAATTTAAAAAAACCTGCTGAAGTTGGTCGGTATCGGCGAAAACTTCGGGCAGATTTTCTGCCAAATCTCTTTTCAATCGCAGACTTTGAAAAGATTTGTCAAAACTCGCCAACCGCAAACTCGTTTCAATCACTCGATTTATATCAACCGAGCTTTTTGCCGCCGGACGAACGCGCGCAAAATCCATCATATCTTTGGTAACTTGCGTGATTCGCTGAATCTGTTCGGAAATCAATTTCAGTTTTTCATTTGTTTCGTCGTCCAGATTTTTTCGCGCCTGCATCATTTGAATCAACGAGGAAATTGCGGCGAGCGGGTTGTTAACTTCGTGTGCGACACCGGCGGCGAGCGTTCCCATCGCGGCGAGCTTTTCGGTGCGAATTAACTGCTCGTTCAACTGTCTGAGCTGCTCGATGTCGCCCGCCATCTTGCGGCTCATTTCATTAAAAGATTCGGCGAGCAGACCGATTTCGTCGTTGCTCTGCCGCAAATCAACTTCCGTTCCGTATTCGCCCTTCGTCACCCGAACGGCGGCAACCGTGATTGAGGAAAGTGGGCGCGAAAACGTTCGCACAATTAAAAGAACCAGTAAAAGATTCGGCACGAGCGCGGAGATAACGCTGAAAACCAGGTATTTGCGCCACGCTTCAAACGTCATTCCGTCGCGGAAAGCCCACCAGACAATCGGGATTTGAAAAAGAATAAAACTTAAAATCGCTACCGAAGCGATGCTCAAGGCGATTTTATAGGCAATCGGGAAAAGCCGAAATTGGTCGAGCGCGGATTGCAGCGAGAAAAGTTTGAAATTAGAAATCGCGTAAGCGTAAATCAATACGCCGGGCAAAACAAAAATCGCGCTGAAGGGCAGATAATCATAAATTCCGAAAAACGGCAGCACGATATTCGCCAACGTTTTCAAAACGCCGGTGATGCCGACCGCCCAAAGAATCGCGCCGATTTGTTGACCTTGTTGCGAGCCGCGATATTTGCGGTATTTGCGAAACAAAACCCACGCGCCGTAACCGAAAACGAAATAGACATACCCGACAAAGGTATATGCAAGCGGCGCGAGGTCAATGTTGAAAATTCCGTTTTGCAGATTCACCGCGCGCCACAGCAAACCGAATGCGGCGGCGGGAATTAACACTAAGCTCGGCGCGAAAAGAACGGCGGCGCGTTTCTTCGGCGTGCGCGAACCTTCGGGAAAAACCCACGCGAAAACAGCTAACGCGCACTGCATCAGAAGCGCGATGATAAAGCTCACCGAAGCCCACCAATCCGCATTGACATTTCCGTCGTAAAAATTCCAAAAAATTAAATCCTTAATCGTCCACAGCGCGAGAAAACTAATAAAGGCGGCAAAGGTTTGATGAGCGCGGCTGCGCGGACTGGCGACGAAAACATAAAATCCAAGCGCAACCAGCAGAAACAGGGCAAATAGATGAAGAAGAACGAGCATCCGCTTTCATTTTTAGCGTGAAAGCATATCTAAAGTAAAGTCCGACGCCTTCTGAGAAATTCTTGAATCGCATTCTCCCCGAAACGATGAATAATCTTTTAACAGTTTCAGTTTCAACTTAATCCTCGCCGCTCTAAACGGCTTCGTCTATTCGTAATAAAAGCTGTAGATTCTGTCTTCGTTAACCAGATTAGCCGATTTCATAACAGCCGGATACGCATCCAGACGGATGAGAGTTAGCGGGTAACAATCGGATTGAATATCAATAATGATAAAGACAAAGCCGAACTCTTCTAACAACTGATTTATTCGCTTCAATGTTTTGGGAACTGTGCCAAAATTTTCCGTTTCGATTGACCTCAGAGAGTCCCGCGCCGATTCTGTTTGTTCGACATTTGCCAGCAGCGTCTCGGCGGCTTCTCTAAGCATTTCGGGACTTTCCTTCCAATCGAGTTCGATAAGTTTATTTTTCTTTTCCAGAGCGTCAACCAGCGCTATCCAGTGCAGATTAGGCATCGGCGCGGAAATTCCCCTGTTTTGCAATTCAAATTTGTGAAGCCTGATGTAGCTATCCGGTTCCGCTGCGCTCAAAGCGACATCTTCGCTTGAAGATTCGTCTCCGGCTGAAAGCAACAGCGTCAATTCTTTTAGTGCTTCGATGTTAATCATCAAATTTCTATTGAGCTTGGGCTTGTGAAAATTCCTTACTCAATTTGGTTAAAAGCGCATTGTATAAATCTGTCGCCTGCATAGGTTTTTTTGACTTGGGCAATTGATTGACGGAGAGCTGCATCAGCGGGTGTGTGAAATTTTCGGGATTCGGCAAATTATTCATTTCTCTCAGCGAGAGCCACGCTAAAATTTCATACGCATAAACAAATTCGTTAACGAAGCTGAACTGGATATTCAGGACATTTTTACCGTCGCCTGCCGTCGCCTGCTGCAGATGATAATCGCACAATGCGCTTACCAGTTTGTCAACTTCGTCCTCATACGGCGTATTCCATTTATCAATCACTGACTGGTAAATTTTCATATCAGGCGGATAATTATATTTTCCCGTGGGCAGATTTTTATTCAATGCCCTGCACGCGACGGTGATGATGAACCACGCCGCTGTTTTATAGTTTTGCCCGCCTTTTAGAAGTTTCGTGTCAAGCCCTTCTAATATCATTTCGAGTGCTTTGGCAGCTTCGGCGCTCCATTTCTGGATTATTACATTTGCCAGATAACCAGCCGCTTTATGAAAATCGAGACTCGGCGGGTTATTCGGAAAATATCTAGCCAGCAAACTCGTCAATTCAAGGATAAAATAGCCGTGAGCCGCCGCATCGGTTTGATTCGCACAATCGTTTTCTTTTAATCCTTTATAAACAAAATTATTTTTATACCAATTTTCAAGCTGGTCGAAACTGAGCCAGACGCTTTTTCTGGTTCGGTCTTCGGAAAGAATTTCTTCGACAGTTTTGAGTGGCTCGTCGTGATAAAATTCCTCGCAGTTCGGCTTGGCAAACCACTGGTCTAATTCTCTTATTACTTCCTGCTTTTTGTTTTCCGTGTCATTCATAAATTTTTGCCTTTCGGGAAATTTCTATTCATCCGGCGCAACCGGCGGCGCAGGCGGTGGCGGCTGCTCCCAAGTGCTGACGGTCGTTCCGTTAACTTCGCCGGTCGTTCTGTTGACTTGAACGCGATGCACCTCATAGTCAACGTTCGGCGCGTCTTCAATCCATTGCTGTGCGCGGCGCGCTTCGATTGGCAGATTTGGAGGATTTGGAGGCACGCCGTAACCGCGCTCGCCGTTTGCCGCCCGGCGCAATCTATCTGCCGCATACGATTCGCCGCCGAGTGCTTGGTCGGCATTGAGCCGCGAACTGTTGGCTTTTACCTCGATTACCTTAACATCTCCGGTCAATGGATTGCGGGCGATAACGTCTACGCCGTGACCCGAATTGTTCTGCACTTGCAAAACCTCCGTATAGCCCTGCGTCGCCAGAGCGTCAACGACCGACTGCTCGCCTAATGCGCCGACTCGACTGTTTCCTATATCGCGAACTTCTTCAAACGCCTCGAATTCGCCGTCTTGCGTCGGCGCGTCGCCTTCCTGATTTCGGGCTGGATTTACTCCATCTTCTTCGTCGGTTCTACGGTTTTCGTCCGCGTCTCTAGTCGGTTCGCCGTCTCTCACGCTGTCGCCGTCGGTTCTGGCAGTCGGTTCTTCAAGATTTCTGTGAACCGGTGTCGTCATCAAAGCAAGTCCGGCAATATCCTGCCAAGTGGCATTGCCCGACGCAATGTTTCTGACCGACTGCGCCAAGCCGGTTTCCATACCGAAAATTCCTTGTCCAAACGCGGCGGCAGTTTCTCCGCTCACCTGTCCGCTGTTACCGGCTTGGCTCAGCGCGCTTTGAACGCCCATCAAGCCGCGCATTCCGCCGGCGAACAGCATCGCGCTTTTAGTAAAGCCGCCCGCATAACCGAAACTTGCGCCAAAATTCCGCAAAACATTCATCGGGGCTTGTCTGAGAAAACCTAATCCGGCTTGACCCAAACCTCTCAATCCACCGGCGGCGACCGCTGAACTGCCGCCAGCCAGCATACCGCCGGTCAGCCCAATTGCCGCGCCTGCGAGCATGCCTTCCAGAATTCCGCCAATGTAGTTTGAAGCACCGACGGCAATAGCCTGCCACCAACTTTTGATGTGCGGAGCAAAAGTGATTGTCTCGCCGAAAACTGCGCAAACCATTTTATGATCACCCGTAATGGCGTTTTGCCCCTGGATAATCATATTGTTTTTACTCGCCAGCCAGGAACGCGCGACCGCCGCTTTTTGCCCGCAGATCAGCGCGCCCAAAACCGCGCCGTAAGCGGCACCGGCGGCACCGGCGGCGGCACCCGCAGCAACCACGACCGCTAACGCCGCGCCGCCCGTGGCAACTACGGCAACCACGACGACCGCGGCGATGATTGCCATAATCAGCATTAGTTTTTTGCAGCCGAAATCTATCCAGCTTAAAGTGGATTTGTCGGCGACAGTAATGTATTTATGTTCGCTCTTTTTTTTGGTGCTGAGTTGAGTAGTTTGAAACGGAGCGGGAGTTGTGCCGCCGCTGCACACCCAAAAATCTTTTTCCGTGATGATTTTGTTTCCCATTGTCTGTCTAGGCTTTCATCAAAACTTGATGACGCTTTACAAATCCTGCCTTAACTCGACGTTCTTTCTGAATCACGAATAATCCGAAAGTGAAAATTTTGATTTCTTCGCCCGATTCTTCAGGCTCTGTGCCGGATAATTTAAAGAGGAAAGTATATTGATTAAAATTTTCGCCCAAAATTTGAGTATCCAAACCTAAAGAAACGGAACTGTAGCCAAGAATAGGTTTTTTCAGGCTTAAAGTTTTAGGTCTATTCGTCATCGGCTTTTAATTTCTTTCCCAAAAAAGTTTTCGCGGCGGCTCTTGCGGTTTCGGTTCAATCGGCTCATTCGGCTCATTGCCGATTTTGGTTGGGCTAAGGTTTTTACCTTCGCCGTCGCTCTTGAACTCATACGTCATTTTCCCGCGAATATAATCTGGATGGGCAGTTTCTTCTTTGACTACAACAGCTTCGAGCAGTTTTCCGGTTTCCATCTGAAAACGATATTTACTTGTTTCCGACAGTTGCGGATTGAGCTGGTGAATATTTAAATCGAAATTTCCGTAGGCTTCCTTAATCCACGCTTCGTTCAAATCGTCAATCGGTTTTCCAGTTACGCTGACATTTCCAATCAAATCACTCTCCGTGCGCTCTAAAGCGGCTTGAACCGAATATCGCCAATTTACATCAACCGAATTAAACAAATTTCGATGCGTTCTTTTCAAATCGTCGGTCGGCAATTCTTCACCGTAAATTAAATGAAAATAGACATTGAAAAATTCGTTGTGTTCGATGGCGAGTTTTACCTTATCAGGGCTGGCAAAGATGTCATCGTTCAGTTTAACGATGTCGCCGATTGCCGGGACTTCGTTTTCGATTTTTTGCATCTCCGCTTTCGTCTGATTCCATTTGCTGATAATAAGAGGCAGATTGATGACTTCCAAAATTTTTCCTTTGCGGTCGAGCTTAACGTGAATTTCCGAATACATACGCGCGAAAGCCTGACTCAACAAAGCAATGTCTTGCAGATTGGGATTATTAGCCTCAAGCAGTTGATTTTCAATCGTAATCAACTCGATTTCGGCTTCTCCGAGATTATTGACATTGATGACGCGCAATGCCCAGCGTATCTGAGCTTTGGTTTGAATCGGAAAATTGCCAGCCAGAATGTCAGTCGTCAACGTCAGCGTATATTTTTCGCTGAAATGTTTTCTGAATCGAATAACTCTTCCATCGCGCTGTTCCCAAGTGTTTGCCGGTGTGAATGCTTGCATCTTTTTAATTAATTGATAAACACATCTCCACCGTCCATCTTGGTTTCGCCGCCGATATGATTTTTCGGTGCGGTTGTATCGGTCGTCGCCGTTGCTTTGACCTTGATATTTCCATCCTTATCAATCGTGATGGTGTTTGCGCCGACCTGCAAAGTTAATTTAGTTTTCGCTTTAATAACTATTTCATTGGCGGTTGATTCGATAAGAATGTCTTGTTTGACGACGTTGTGTTGAAAGCCGGTCTGAACCTGCGTCACCCGATTGCCTTCGGAAACAATCGCCGTTTTGTCGCCTTTGACGGTTTCCTTCTGCCAGCCGTCAACCTGCTTGGTGCGGTTCGCCACGACATACTGCCGGTCGTCGTTCAGCACGGTCGTGTCCATATCCTTCTGCGCGTGCATCCGAATCAATTCGTCGCCTTTGGCATCAATGGCGACCATCTCGTTATAGCCGCCGCCGCCCTTGGTCGAATTCGATTTGAAACCCATTGTGTCGGCTCCGGCGGGCAAAACATACGGCGGCATTTCGCGCGGATTGTAGACGGAACCGACCACCAGCGGGCGATCCGGGTCGCCTTCGAGAAATTCGACGACGACTTCCTGACCGATGCGCGGAATGCAAACCGTTCCCCAATTGCCGCCCGCCCACGGCTGCGCGACGCGCATCCAACAGGAACTTCCGACATCGTAGCTGCCCTCTCGGTCCCAATGAAACTGAACTTTGATGCGCCCGTATTTATCAGTAAATATCTCCTCGCCCGGCGGTCCGACCACAACGGCGGTCTGGCTGCCCGAGATAACGGATTTCGGAGTTTTCCGCACCGGACGGAACGGTGTGCTGCCCGATTTAAGCGGAATACAGTTAAACGTATTACGGTATGGTTCTTCGACTGCATCGCCTGTTGTTAAACTCGGAGTTTGAACGGCGTGGTGTGTCACCTGCGTCAAAACATATTGCCCGTCCGTTCCTTTCGCCGGATGATCGAAAATATCGAATTTATGACCGGCTGTGAGCGGGCAGCAGTTCGAGCTGCCTTGCGCTACTTTGTATTTCGCGTCAATCGCCTGCATTTGAATTTCTGCTTGATACTGATTGTCTTCAAAAATATGCTGCAATTCGCCGGATTGGTCGCCGCCGCTGCGGTCAATACCGGTGTAGCGTTTGGCATACGCGCCCGGATATTGAAAAACTTCCAATTCGGTATTGTTGGCAACCGGATAAAGGCTCGGCTCGTCGGCTTCGAGCTTGCGGTGCGGCAGTTCAAAGTTGTGATCCCAAATCGTGATTTTGCCGGTTTGCAGTTGGTAAGCCATTTCCCAGGTGCCGATGGAACCGATTGCGCCGTCTTTTCTGGTTAAATCAGCTTCGAAAGGAAATTTGTTCTGCGTCGGGCAGGGGCGATGCGACAGCGGCGTGTTCGCCAAAATCATTTTGTGGTCGCTTGCCGTGTGTTCAAAATAATAATAAATTCCTTCTTCCTCCATCAGCCGCGAAGCGAAGGCGAAATCCGTTTCCTGATATTGAACGCAATACTCGCGGCTGTTAAAAGTTCCGACGAACTCGTATTTGACGTTGAAACCGGCGAAAACCTTTCTTAAAATCTGCGGCACGGTCAAGCGTTGAAAAATGCGCGACTGACTTTTCTGCGTCAAAATCCAGACTTTCGGGACGACGATGGCGTTGTAATAACTAAAGCGCGTATCACGATTGCCTTGCCGCCAATGCGAAACTACGCCGTTGAAAAAGCGCGAAGTTTTGTCCGGCATATTTATTTTAATTGCGATTGGTTGACCAAGCATTTTTTTCGGATCAACAACCGTCGGAATCAAGTTATTGGCTGTTTCTTCGTGAACGAGTTTTAGCTGAAGAGTAAATAATTCGGAAATTGTTTCGGAAGCGGTGAATTCCTGCATCAATAAGAAATCCTCGCCGAGTGGTGTATTGATAACGAGTTGTCTGCCTTTTTGTTTTAGCCCCATTGCTGAAATCTTCCCCAGGTGAACTGATTTATAAAATTCTAACAACTATTTTCGGAATTTGAAACTGTTTTTAATTAAGCAAATATCGCGCCGTTTAATCAGATCGAATTCGATACGAAGACGATTTTAATCGAACGCGGATTTTAGTAAGTCTGATAAATACAAGGTCGGATTAAACTGTAATTATCAGTTCAATCCGACCTACGTTAAGATGAAATTAAATTTTCTGGCGCGAGTTATAAACCCAGAATAAAAGCGGAAACGACAAAAACAATGCCGAAGGCTATGGGCAGAAAATGTCTGCGGTCAAATTTATCGCCTCTTTTCAGCAGACGATGGAAAACGGCAAGCGCAGGCAGAGCAGCCATTCCGACCGCGCCGCCGAGAGCTGCACCGAAAATCGCGCCGATGACAAAAATGATAACGCCGCCTGCGCCGCCCGCCAAAATTCCCCAGAGAATTCCGATGAACGGTAAGGAAAAAAGCATATACGACCAAGACATTCTTTCGAGTTCACCGACTATTTTGCCGACCACTCTGCCGGAAAAACAACCGACTGTTGCGGTGATTAAATTGATAATGGCGAGAACGCCGAGAATCCAAAAATCTTCGCTGCGGAAAATTCCTTTTTCGGCGAAAAATCGAATGAATATCGCCATTGGCGGAAACGTGCCGAGCAGTAAGCCGAAATAAGCAAAGGTTTGTTCAACGGACAGCGGATTTTCCATCAGCACAGCTTCGGTTTTCTCGCGCTCGGTGTGAAACAGAGATTTCTCACTGGCGTTGGCGGCGTTGGCAGCGAGCAGCCAGTCTAATCTTTTTTGCGTAAGTTCAGCGTCGCTTTCATAGCCGGCAAGCGATACGATATTTGTTTGGCGGGCAACGGTTTGGGTGGTTCTGGTTTCCATAATTCTTTCTCCGTTTTAGGGACGCTCAACCGATTGTTGGTTTGCAGCGAAGAGGCGAACATTTTTTCGAGTTTATTCTGCGCTTCAAAGTCTTTCAAAATAACGACAAGTTCAACTGCTGACTGTTCGAGTTTCTTTTTGTTTGAATCGAATTCGAGCAGTTGGTTGATCAAATGTAAAAAATCCTTTCTGGCTTCGGTTTGATGAAGGATGAGGCGTTTTCGGTTGCGCCGGTTGAAACATATTACGGCGAGTTCGATGTTTTTCGGCTGGGAGATGCGAAACAGTTCAGTTTCAGCATCGGAATCTTGTGCCGCCACAATTCGATTAGCAATCGTCAGCCCAATATAACGCTCGATTATTTCACGGAATTCGTAGACGGAAATGTCCATTTTACCTGCCAGAAAAATTCTCTCGATTTGCTTTATAACCGAATCAAGTTTTATTTCCTTTTCGGCTGCTGCCGATGATGATTTGTTGACACCAAAAAATGAGAGCGTTCTTAAATTCTTATTTCGGCGCAAAAGTCGAACAGCCAAAGGCAGCCAAAAAAGAAAATTAAGAAACGAGTTGAACCACAGCCGATTCGATTTGATGCGTGTGCGATTTTGAAAAAAATAATATACGCCGAACGGCGCGCCGCAAGAAAGATAAATTATGAACAGGTCAATCAGATTCATCGCAGATTCATTCGGCAACGGTCGTGCCGCTTACCGCACGAGTCGGATGCAAACCGACATTTCATTTCAAACGCTGGAAATTAAGGCTGCCGAGCTAAATAAATGGAACAAACCGGGTGAATCGGGCGTTTACTAAATTTAGCAAAGCGCAAAATTATTCATACTGCTTTGCAGATTGCAAATCCGATAAAAATTTTCATGTTGAATGCAAAAAATATTTTTATCAGCCGTCTGAAAAACTGGCATTCAAATTGCTAAATATACTAGCGGGAAGAAAAATACATCTTAATCAGTATCGGATTCATACATACAAAGGAAATTATAAAAATGACAGATAAAGCAAAAATTAAAGTTATTAAGAAAAGTGAAGTCAAAATCGCCGAAGCACCTGTGCAAATCGAAAAGAAAACCAATCAAGCGGCGCGTGAAATGGTTTCGACTGTCACTAATTGGGTGAGCGAATTTCAGCAACGCCGCCGTGTTGAAACCAAACAAGCGATTGAAAAATTCTTTTCAAATCAACCGCAAACCAACGGCGCGTAAGTGTCCGAAACGATTTGCCGGTTAAGTGATTTTTCATTCCCAAACTTAAGTAAAATAAAGGATAATCAAGATACGATTATCCTTTTTTGTTTGCCCCGATACACAGATTGTAAAAAATTAGGTTAAACTTATCCTTGGGTTTTCGTGTTAAACTGCTTGAAAGATTTAATCAAAAAATATGCAGGGAAAAGTTTGTATTATAACGGGCGCAAGCAGCGGAATCGGACGCGCCGCTGCTCGATTGTTCGTCGAAAACGGCGCAACGGTCATCGCGCTCGGCAGAAATGAAAGGGAACTGAAATCTTTACGCGATGAAATTTCAGAAACAGGAACGCTAAAAATCCAACTCGCCGATGTGCTGGAAGAGACGCAAATTGACAAAGTTATTAACGATACAGTCGAGAGTTTCGGTCAGATTGATGTTTTGGTGAACGCGGCGGGAATCATTTTGAACGGTTCTATTGAAAGCACGACGCTCGACGATTGGGATAAAATGATGAATATCAATCTGCGCGCCGTTTTTTGTTTGACGCAAAAATGTATTTCTTATTTGGAGAAAACCAAAGGCAACATCGTTAATGTTTCGAGCGTCGCCGGCATTCGCGCATTTCCGAACGTGCTTGCTTACTGCGTTTCCAAAGCGGCGATTGACCAGTTGACGCGCTGTTCCGCGCTCGAACTCGCGCCAAAGGGCGTTCGCGTTAATGCGGTAAATCCGGGCGTCGTCGTTACTGCATTGCACAAACGCGGCGGAATGCCCGAGGAAAATTATGAAAAGTTTTTAGAGCATTCCAAAACCACGCACCCGATTGGACGAGTCGGCGAACCATCGGAAGTTGCCGAATTGATTTATTATCTTGCTTCGGAAAAGGCGTCGTGGATAACCGGCGCGACTTACGAAATTGATGGCGGACGCGCTCAAACGTGTGCCAGATAATTCACTTTAGATTTAGAAATGAAATTACAGCTTTTGCCCAGCACATTCAACGAAAACGGTATGGCTTCGCCGCGCCAGCATCTTTCGTGTTTTGTCATTGACGACAGCGTGGCGATTGACGCGGGCAGTTTGGCAATGGCAGCTACGACGGTTCAAAAAAAACAAATTCGCGACGTCGTTTTAACTCACGCACATCTCGACCACATCGCCGGATTGCCGCTTTTTATAGATGATTTATTTGCGACTTTAGACGCGCCGGTTCGTGTTTACGCATTGCCGGAAATTATCGAAACAATGGAGCGCGATATTTTTAACTGGGAAATTTACCCGCGCTTTTCCGAACTTGAAAACGCTAATGGCGCAGTGATGAAATACCAGCCGTTTGGCGTCGGCGACGAGATAATCATTAGACATTTGCGCTTGAAATCAATTGCGGTCAATCACAAAGTCTCGACCGTCGGTTTTGTCGTTTCGGACGGAAAAACGAAATTTGCCATCAGCGGCGACACGGCGGAAATAAACGAATTTTGGCAAATCCTGAATCAAGAGGAAAATCTCTCCGCGCTGCTTATCGAGTGCGCATTTCCAAACGAACTCGAAGAATTGGCGAGCGTTTCTCATCATCTAACGCCGAACACTCTGCAAAAAGAATTAGAAAAATTCAATCAAAAACAATGCGCGGTTTACGTCGTTAATATCAAACCGATGTATCGTGATGAAGTCGTCAGGCAGCTCGGCGAACTTGAAATCGAAAACCTGCAAATCCTCGAAGTCGGGCAGATTTACGAATGGTAAATATCAACGGCTTTCCGAAATTCCATTCTTTGCCGTGTTAGCGGCGATTCATCTTTGTTATAAGCAAAAATTTTGTGTTATCAGTGATTCTCCCTTGTTATGACTGAGTTTTATAGCGGTTCTCAGAATTGAGCGACTGCTTCTGGCGATGTAAACTAACGTGAGTTCGGGATAAGAATCGAGCAAATGGAACGCCGTCATCTTGACGGCAATGAACGCGACAGCGTTCAAACAGTGTTTGGTTAAACTGAATTTGAATGTTTATCAACGCCGTTAGATGGCGCGGCGCAATCTTTGCCGTCAAGATGACGGCGTTCCATCCTTATCCCGAACTCACGTTAAAAAACTCTTAACCGATATGTGAAAAAATTTGAAGATGCTTTAATTGTTGACGCGGTGTCTAATTTTTAACGACACGCTTTTTCATATTCGCTTTCGTGTTTGGCTTTCTCGTGTTGCTGTTGTCGCCAACCGCTTGATTGCCCGTCGAATTACCGGCTTGAATTTTTAACTCATTTTTCACGCCTTTTTGTCCTTCGATACGTCTGGCGGCGGTTTCGGCTGCCTTCTTCTGCGCGGCGGTCGCTACCGTTCCTCTTAAAGTAATCACGTCGTCGGAAACGTCAACGTCAATCATCGAACCGCGCAAGTCTTTGCCGGTCGCGAGCGCGGATTTAGTCTTGAACCAAATCCAGCTATCGTTCGCGCCTTGACCGATAACGCTGTTTCCTTTTTGCATTTCATATTTTGTGCGGTCGCGTTCATAATCGGCGCGTGAAACTTTCGCGTAATCGGCGTGAAAAACATACGAATTATATTCGGTGTCGGGAGTATTTGAATTATGGTTGGTGTGGATAACGTTTGAAAGAGAGCTGTTGACATTGACTGCTACATCAGGATTTGAAGAGAAGATTATGAAACCTATGGCAACGGGAAAAATTATGATGAGTAGAGCGGAGGCAATACCGAATAAAGGGCTTTTCTTTTTTGGCTCCGCAGAAGAATACGTGACTCCCGCATCGCTTGTCGGCACGCCAAAAATTTTTGGATCAGGCGAATACGACGGCTGAGGCTGAGGCGACAGAGGAAGAATCATTTCATCTCCATAATTCTGAGAAACTTCGCCCGGGTAATTGACACTTGGCGCTGCCGCTTCCTTCGCTTTTAATTCTTCGAGTTTTTCCCTCGCCTGCACGTCGCCGGTTTGGTCTTGCAATTTATCGAGCCGCGCGTCCAGCGAAGATTCCGACAATTCTTTGCCGAGGTCAGCTTCGGCAATCGTCGTTTTAATCTTTGAGCGCAGGTCGTCGAGCGTGCGAAAATCTTCGTCAACAGAAAGTTCGTCGAGCTGTTCCTGAATTTTAACGCGAGCCTGCGGCGATGCCGGAATACGAGCCTGTGACGAATTCAAAGCTACCGAAGCTAGATTTACAGTTTGCGTTTCGGATTTTGTTTGTGATGAGTTAGTTTCCAAAAGGCAGCCGGTCACTAACCGGTTGTCCTTATACAATTCTACGTTGACGAACAGATCACCCTCGCGTTTCGGCGTAAGCAGGAAAATGCGCGGCTCGGTGTCGCCTCTCGGTAAAATTCTGATGTCTTTAGTTTGCGTCTTCGGCTCGAAATCGGGCGATTCGATTTTAATCGCTAAATCGAGCGGCTGCGGTTCTCCTTCCGAATCGAGCGGAAATTCCAGCGGAAACGAATCGGTCGAGTAAACGTCCTCGCTGCTCACCCCGTAACGCTCCTCGTTCACTTTTAAAATCTTTCGCAGACCTTCAGAATCCTGGCGGCGGATCATAGTGACCAGCGCGATTGTCTTTTCGACGGCGACTCGATCAGGCAGCGCGGCATCCAAAACCCGTTTGCGGGAATAAGTTTGCGCCGCTAGAGCGCGCGGCTGCGCCGGAGGCAAAGAGACGGCAGCGGGCGGAACAATTTTGTTCCCCGACTTTAGAGACATAATGACCGCTAAAATTCCTTCGCATACATTAACAAACGCTAAATCCAAATCGTCCCACTGTTCCACCGGAAGGGCGTTTTTGGGCAGTGCCTGAATTTTGCTGAACGGTGTCAGTTGCCAAACGACCGGGCGGAGAATTATCGGAATTAAACAAACCTCTCCCTTTTCGTATCTTTCCAACGCCCGGTTCGCCTCGATGTCATAACAGTATTGGGAAGCGAGAAAATCCGAACTGATAAGGAGCAAAACTATTCTGGCAGCGTCAAGGTATTTGCTGATTTCCTTGTCCCACTGATCGCCCGGCAGGATTTTGCGGTCGTGCCACTCTCGAATCAAACCGGAACGGCGCAGCATAATAAGCTGTTTGTCTAATAAATCTCTAAGCTCCTCATCTTCGTGTGAATAAGAGTAAAAAAGAGTATATGGCGGACTGTTTATACTTTCTTGTTCCATACGCCGTTTAGGGTAACATTAGATTCCTTTCCGGCAGCTTTGTCAATAATTTTTCCGACAGCTCGCGCTGCTGCTCGAACGAAACGGCTTTAAGCCTTCGCTATATTATTCAAACAAAAAACGCTTGATAAATTCGATTTCTCGAATTTATCAAGCGTTAAATTTCTGCACTCACCGTTTATTTTCCGGTCAACTCTTTCGCCAACTCCGCCGCGTCGTAAATTCTCCGCAACGCTTCGAGAATTCCCGCGCTGTGGACGGCGACAGCGCGCGAGCCTTCGGATTCTTCGATATACCAATAACGGTTCGAGAGTTTCTGGATATTGCTGTCGAAGTTTATGCCGACGAATTCCGCATTACGATTGATAACGGGCGAACCGGACATTCCGCCGATGGTGTCTGCCGAATAAACGAAATTGAGCG
>CBDUBY010000022.1:0-29388 GCA_965365505.1 uncultured Pyrinomonadaceae bacterium
GCCGTCAAGATGACGGCGTTCCGTTTGCTCGATTCTTATCCCGAACTCACGTAAAATACGATAAATGCGAAAAATAATTCAGAAGCGTTTTTTGGATGAATTCGCGTTAAAATTCCGTTGCTTCAAATATCAATCGGCGCAAACCGAAATTGTTCGGACTTTTGTCACTCCGATAGCGAATTTGTCAAAAGCAACAACCAGGAGAATCCAATTCCAATTTTGCCCATCTCAAACCCGCTTGACAATATCGAATCAATTTCGGTTTGCGCTTTGCAACGCCGCAGGGACAGCGGCGTTGCAAAGTCGGTTCATTTTCTACTTGTCATTTTTCATTTCCTATCAGAAGACTCTTCCCGATTCTTAATCAATGGCAGATGAAAAATGATATATGAAATAATAGAAAATGAAATCTTTCCTATCGGCTCGGTGTCGGAACGTCGCCGTTCTGACCGAAGTGACGATAATCGAAAGTTCCGTCGAGGCTGCGCCAGATATACCAGATGCCGGTTGACGGGCGGAAAACCGCGATGTCGGTTTTGTTATCGCCGTCGTAATTTCCGGCAACCGGAATGTCGTCGCTCAAGCCGAACTGACGGAAATCGAATGAACCGTTGGAACTGCGCTGAATATACCAAACGCCGTTTGCCGGTCGGAAGACGCTCAAATCGGATTTGCCGTCACCGTCGAAATCACCGGCGACGGGAACGTCGCCCGCTTGTCCGAACGCCGCTGCCCGAAATCCGCCGTCGCTGCTCCTGAGCCAATACCAAGTGCCGGTTGACGGTCGGAAAACCGCGATGTCGGTTTTGCCGTCGCCGTCAAAATCCGTCGCAGTCGCTTTATCTTCCGCCGCGCCGAAATTCACGCCGACAACCGCGCCGTTACTGCTTTTTTGGATATACCACGCGCCGGTTGACGGACGGAAAACTGCCAAATCCTGTCTGCCGTCACCGTCAAAGTCACCGCGCTGCGTCGTGTCTGTCGCGAATCCGAAAGCTCGGGTCGTTACGCCGCCGTCGGAACTGCGTTTAACTTCCCATACGCCGATACCGTTTTCGTTGCGAACGACTGCCGCGTCGGTTCTGCCATCGCCGTCGTAGTCGCCGGACACGAGTTTATCGTTCGCGCCGCCGAAGACCTGTGCGCTGAAACCGTTGGTGTTTTGTGCATACCACGTTCCGGCGGTCGGACGATAGACCGAGAAATCCTGTCTGCCGTCGCCATCGAAATCGCTCGAACCCGATTGCGTTCTGAGTCTGCCGCCGACTTCGCCGCCCGGATTATTTGCCGAACCAATCACGCCGAACCACAAGCCGGTGCGAAGCTGCGCGATTTGCAGAGCGTTGACCGGAATCGTCGCTGTGACGAGCGTTCCGTTCGTGCCGCCGATGGCGGCGAATTCGTGAACCAGATTCGTATCTCCGGCGGTCGAAAAGATTTTCGCCGTCGTCTGCGCGCTTGAGAGATTATTGAATAAACCCGTAATCGTCGCTTCGGTTTCCGCTTGATTCAGCAGAACTGAAATTTTGCCGGTCGCGCCGGTCGTGACGGGCGGAATCATCTGGCTACCCGTCGTCTGCGCTTCAAAATATCTGCCTAACGCAGGAGTCGGACTGGCACTTGGTGAAGGGCTGGGACTTGGGCTTGCCGAGGGAGAAGGACTCGGGCTGCCGCTCGGCGAAGGACTCGGACTCGCACTTGGGCTAGGCGACGGACTGCCGCTCGGTGACGGCGACGGGCTGGCGCTCGGACTCGGTGACGGCGACGGACTCGCGCCGACGAACACGCCTGCTAAAATTGCCGCGCTGCCATTAGTCAAATTGATTATCGAACCGTTCACGACGTTCGGAACAAATTGTCCGTTGTCGGTACGAAGCCGCAGTTTGCCGCGACCGTCGCTCTCGATGAATAATTGTCCAACCGATTGTCCGTCAACCGTGACTGCAAGCAATGTTCCTGCCGACAGATTAACTTGGTTGACTTCGATTTCGAGTTCGCGTCGGCTGCTATGAAGTTCATACTGCGCCAAACCGTTCGGCAGCACGCCGTTAATCGTCGCGCCGCTCAAAACGGCAAACAAATCACCGCCGTTCGGCGAAGGCGACGGAGAAGGCGAGCCGGTCGGTGAAGGCGAAGGCGAGCCGGTCGGTGAAGGCGACACCGTCGGGCTTGGACTAGCTGATGGGGAAACGCTCGGACTCGGACTCGGGCTTCCGCTCGGACTCGGACTCGGGCTGCCTGAAGGCGAAACCGACGGCGAAGGATTCGGCGAACCGCTCGGCGAAACCGACGGCGACGGACTTGGCGTGTAAATACCGAATACGCCCGTTACAATATCGGTCGTTCCTTGTCTGACTGCTACTGGCGTTCCATTCGCCGCGTTCGGGACATTCTGCCCGTCGTTCGTGTCAAATTCGACAAAACCGAAGCCGTTATTGATGAAAATTTGTCCGACGAATGTGCTGCCCACATAAACATCGAGCGCGGTTCCGTTCGGCAAATTAACCGAAAAAACCTGCACTTCGAGCCGTCGCCGTTCGTCGCTGCTGTCGCCCGGTTCGTAGCGATGCTCGCTGAAACCCGACGGCGTAACGCCGTTAATTGCCGCGCCGGTTAGCGAGGCTCTGATTCTGATGTCGCTGGCAGTGTCGGCTTTCACAATCGAATCGTTCATTACGAACGGAATGATTGCCCACGCGAAAGCCAGCATTAACACCGCGCCGATTTTCAAAAGATTGCGATTTTTTGCTGTTTTGTTCATTTTATTATTTCCTTCCTATATTTCTTGATTTTCGTTTTCGACCGCTTCCTCTCGAAATGTCCCTTGAGCTTATCGCTATTTCATTGAAACACGGCTTTTCAGTAATACAGTGAATTTGTCTTCAGCAAAAAGACACGAAATTACCTAAATACAAAAAATTTATTGAATGATTTAATTTCAAACGGTTAAAAGTGAAAAAGCCGACCGTTTCCGATAGGCTTTTTCACTTTTAACTTTAATAAGAAGATTGTTTTATTCGGGGCAATTGCCTTCGCGGTCAATATAACAGTTTTCGTTATTCGTTAACGCGCAAAAGGCATCAACTCTGGCAGTTTCCATAAAAATGCTCCTTGACTGAAGCGTGCATTCCCACTCGAATCCGGTTTCTTCGACTCGCTCAACCAAATCCGTTAAAGCTATATTCGGATTCGCCGATTTAACGAGCGCGGAGATTCCCGAAACTATCGGCGCAGCCATCGAAGTTCCCGACCAGATGGCGTATCGCCCGCCCGGAATCGCGCTGACGATATTTTCGCCCGGCGCGACGGTTCGCACCCAGCGGTCAACATTTCTATTCTGCACATTAGCCATTGTTGAGAACGCGGCTAACTTGTCGTAGCGCGTACTTGCGCCGACGCTCATCAAATTACTGTCAATGTCATTCACGCCGCCGCGCTCGGCTGCCGGATAAACTCTCGCCGCGCCGTTGCCGATTTGCCCGCCGTTGCCTGACGCTGCGATGACCAGAAGTTTATCGTCGTCAAGCGCACAAAAGGTTTGTTCGCCCGGAACGACGACATCATCGCAACCTTCAAATAAATCGTGCAAAAACGTATTGCTCTGCGGCGTTAAATCCTGCGGATAACCGAAGCTCATATTGATGACGACTGCGTTTGAAGTAGTCGGGTTATGCGTCGCCGCCCAAATCAATGCATCTTTGATGCGCCAAAGGTCTGATGAACCGTCTTCTTTCAAAACCCGAAGCGGCATAATTTTCGCTTCCGGCGCGACCAGCGCGACAATTCCGGCAACGTGCGTTCCGTGTCCGAAAACCGAATCCTGCCGAAGCGAACCGACTTCGCTTGGGTCATTGTCGTTGTCAACGAAATCGTAGCCGGGAACTAATCTTCCCGCAAAAGCCGGATGCGTCAAGTCAATTCCGGTATCGAGAACCGCAACGACCGTGTTACTGCCTTTGGTGATATTGTGCGCCTGATTGAGTTTTATCAATTCGGGAAAATACTGTTTGGCGTAACCTTTGGCACTGCCGCCGATAGCCCACGAATGTCCGATAGCCCACGAATGACCTTGCGACCAGGGCAAACCCTGAAGCTCGATCATTCTTAAAATGCGGTTGACTTCTCGTTGCTTAATGCGCGGGTCGCCAGCCATCGCCGCGACCTTCTGACAGGGCGTTTGCTTGTCGGCAATTTCCATCAGATAAGTCGGCGGCGTGCCGGCTTGTCCGAGGGGTGTTGGATTGAGATTATACGAGGCGGCAACGGCGGGTAAATCCGTCTGAACAAAAAGGTCAACTAATACTTTGCCCGGTTCGGCATCGCAAGTCGTTTGACCTTGAACCGTTTGTCCGAAAACGCCAAAGCAAATCGCCGCTATAAAAATCTGTAAAAAAGCAAAGCTTATCCGACCGTCAATAGAAATTTTCATGTTCCTAACCTACAATTCGTCATTTTATCTTCGTCGCTGTCTATACAGTGTGACCTGAATCACAAAAAAGACATCTATAAATTGAACAAGCGAAAAAGTTTAAATGTGCAAAAGTTTAATTCAGATAAACCAGACTTTTTCACATTTTTACCTTCCAATCAAGGCGAACGGCGACCAGAAGTAAGGGTGAAGACCGCGCTCAATAAAATTAATTTGCGCGATTCTTAACGCTTCGGCGGCGGTTTTCCCGGTTTTTAACTCAGCGTAAAATTTTTCCATTAAAACGGTTGCCGCTTCGTCGTTGACCGTCCACAAACTTAAAACCAAAGAACTCGCGCCTGCCGATAGGAAGCCTCGCGCCAAACCTAAAATCTCGTCGCCCGCAAAAATTTTATTCAAACCCGTTTCGCACGCGCTTAAAGTAACAATTTCAGCTTTTAGGTTTTGTGAGCAAATATCTCTGACCGTAATCCAGCCGTCGGCAAGCTGCAAACTGGAGAACAAAGGATTTTCCGGTCGAAAATTGCCGTGACAGGCGAGATGCAAAACGTCGAAATTCGGCGCGTTTTTCGTGAAAGCCGCGAAAGTCGCCTGCTCGTCCGTGTAACTTCTCGACTGCCGAAAAATATCGCGCAGAATTTTGATTTCATCATTAACGAACGGAATCCGCTCGTCGGCGAAACCCATCAGCAAAGCCGTCTTTAATTGGCGAATTGGTTTCGACGCTAAAAACTGCCACACGGTTGCACTTGGCGAATAGACGATTTCTCTGGTCTGAACTAAATAATTTTCGCCGTCGGTCAGCGCGTGAAACGGAACATAGTGGAGCGCGCCGACCGGAACGACGATCAAATTTCTTTTATCGAAAAATTTTTCAAGCGGCTCGACGAGTTTTTCATATAATTTCCGCAAATAAAAATCGGCGCGACGTTTGAGTTCGCCGAGATGTTCGCCCAAACTCTTTGTCCCGTAACGCAGTGCGTCAAACTGAAATTGGAGGCTTTCCACCGAAGCGACAATTTCCTTTTCCTTTGCCAGATTTGCGAGGAAATTAATTTCTTTATTCGTTACGACAAACGCCGACAAATTGCCGTCGAAACAGACAAACTCGATTAATGCTTGCCGCTCGCCAAGCCGATTTTGTAATTCTTTGAGATTTGCTTGATTGGCTGCCGAAGTTTTTCCGTCTTCGGCAATGCGAGCGGCGTTGCTTGTCCGCGTGCTTTCGATTTGCCGCATTACATCGGCGATTTGCTTTTCGCGGCTTACGGCTGCTCGCTGCAAATTTTCGATTTCCGATTCATCGGCGCGATTGATGCGGCTGTAAAACCAATTCAATTCTTCGCGCAGGCTTTCCAATTGTTTCGACAGCTTTGATGATATTTTATTTTGCCCGCCGTTTATCGCCTGCGCGCCGCCCAAGTTTTCCGCCAGCACACGCGCCCGCGCTCGCTCGATTACCGCAAACGCCTGTTTCAATTTGTTTTCCGCCAGATAAATTTTCGCCAGATTTTCGTATGGCGCGAGTTTATTCGCCAGAAAAGCCATTCGAAATTCTTCCGCCGCGAGCGGTGCGCGCGCGCGTTCGATTAATTCGATGGCTTGCCGGAAATGCTTTTCGGCTTGCCGGAAATCTTTTTGTTTGACGTGGATTGCGCCAAGGGAAATTTGCGCCGCCTGCGCCGTGTTCGGCTGCTCGCTTTTGATTGAGTCGGCATAAACGCTCGAAAGAATTTTTCGCGCCGCCGCATTTTTATTCGTGCCTCTTAACGCCTCGGCTTCAAGCCAGCGAGCGGTCAGGCAGTAGCGCATATTTTCGGATAGTTCGAGAAATTTTTCGGCTGCCTGCGTGAGTTTTAAAACTTTCGCGTAGTTTCCCAAATTCAACTCAAGCGTTGCTTCGCTCAATTTAACCGCCGCCGCGCCGACTTTGTTTTTTTCTAAAACATAAAGCCGCGCTGACTTTTGCAACTGGTTTCGCGCCGATTCAATCTCATTTTGCAAAACGGCGGCGCGACCGAAATTTGCTCTGGCTCTGGCTTCTTCGCCCTGCATTTTTAAATTGTGCAGCTCGTCGGCAACTCGTCCGTAAATTTCTACGGCTTCGGTTATCAAATTTAATTCTAGATAGATGTCGGCGATTTCCAGTTCGGCAACCGCCGTCTGATGCGGCATTTTTAAGGCTTCATATTTCTGGCGCGAGAGTTCCAAAAATTTTAATGCCCGGTCAAATCGCCCGCGAAACAAAGCGAGATTTCCAATGCTTGCTTCGATTTCCGCTTCGGTCAGCGACATATTTTCACGGCGGGCGCGAGTCAACGCTTGTTCATAAAACCTCTCCGCGCGTCTGAAATCATTAAGCGCGGCGAATGTAATCGCCAAACCGTTTTCGCACATCGTCAGCCAAACATTTTCACCCAGCGCGAGAAACCGCCGGTGCGCCGAGGCGTATAAATTTTTCGCTTTCAGATGAAACTCGTGACGCGACAAAATGTTGCCGAGATTCATCTCGACTTTTCCTGCCGCGAGTTCGTCGCCGTGCGACTCAAAAAATTTGAGAGCATTTTTGCCCGTCTTGACGGCTTGCTCGAATTTTCCAAGCACGGCGAGCGGATAAAGCACGGCGACCTGCGTTTGCGCCGCTTCGTGTTCGCGTTTGAGTTTATGAAAAAGCGCGGCGGAACGGTTGAGGTTTTCGACGGCGGAATCGAGTTTTCCTTCGGTGATTCTGGCAATGCCGCAAACCCAAAACGAATAGGCTTTAATTTCGTCAATCGGATTCGATTCGGTCAAACATTCCAGCGCAAGTGCGGCACGCTGCGTGCGCGTCGGCTCGCTCGTCCAAACCGCGTAGCAGATTTCCTTCAAAGCCAGCGCGAGTCTTTCGTTTCTCCGATTTTCGTTTGCCGCAAGCAGAATCTTTCGTTTCGACGCGCTTTTGGCGGAAACGAGTTGTGCGGCTAGTTCGTCATAGGTCATTGTTAATAATTGTAACAACCAACAAAAAAGGCGAAAAGTCACACGAACCTTTCGCCTTCTCATTCATTTTGCGGAAATACGCACGAAGTAAGTTTTTGTCAACGCTCAAAACACACTTTATTCGTGCGTGTTCCCCCATTAATTCAACTCCAAATTTTCTATGACAATTTCCTTAGAGCCGCTTCGCAGGCTCAAATTGTATATTCCGCTCGGAACTTCCGCGAAGTTGAATTCGCTCAACTCGTTTGCTCGGTTTTCAAAGGAATCAGTGTTGTTAAAAATTCTCACCAGACAATCAGCAAAGTCCGCGCCTAAAATCTGCCCCTGCACGTTCAGCCCTTTTTCGTTCGGTTTGATTCTTAAATCAATACTCGCGTCGCCCGCTTGAAAAAGCATTTGTCGGGCTTGCGAAGCTGAAGCCGAACGCTCGCCGAAAGCGGCGCGATTCGGCGACAAATCCATCTGCAAAACCGCCAGAACTCGTTCGACGATTGATTTTTTCGGCTCAATCGTCCGTGTGCGGAAAATGTTCTTCGACCAGCGAACCGCATCCGTCGGCGCGTCAAAAGACTTGTCTGCCTGCATCAGATGAATTATTCGGTTAATTTTTGGGTCGTCTGTTTGGCTCATTAATCTCATCGGTTTCTGCCTCTCAAGCTAACAGTGCGAATTGGCAGACGAAAAAGACAAGCAAATTATTTATCTAAAATTTTTGCTAGTTTCTTTAAGCAGCGCGCCCGCAGCGGGCTGATGCTCGTTTCGCCGACGCCGATTTCCCGCGCCACTTCCGCGTAGCTCGCCGCCTCATCGTTCTGCAAATAAATCATCGAAAGAATCTTTTGACAGCGTTCTTCCAATTCCATCAAAGCCGTGCGAATCAAATGCTGCTGTTCGAGTTCGATTAAAACCGCATCGGCAAGCGGCGCGGCGTCGGGCAGATTCGCCATTTCCGATTCCATTTCTTCTTCGGATTCGGGCGCATAAAAATTTTTCCCGCCGCGAACGATGCCCCAGGTTTTAAATTTCGCGGTCGTCACAATCCACGAACGAATTTTATCCGGCTGTTCGATTTCGTCCAATTTTTCAAACAACGTCAAAAAAACTTCCTGCAAAACATCGGCGGCTTGTTCTTCCGAAAGACCGGCGCGGCGCGGAATCGTGATAATCAGTCGCTGGAAACGGTCAACCAGCGAGTTCCACGCCGATTCGTCGCCGCGCCGACACGCCGCAACGAGTTCGGCATCGGATTTTTCCAAGCCGCGAGCCGAAAATTTATTTACAGGTTTTTCTGAAACTTCTGTCACGAGAAATAAGCATAAACGCAAAAAACTCGATAAAGCAATTTCGCCTCAAACAACCTGCATAATTTCAGCGAGCGATTTTCTTTTTATGTCGGGAACTTTCGCGTCCGCCGCCGGATAACCGACGGGAATTAAAACAAACGGAATTTCCGTTTTCGGTCTGCCGAGAATTTCCTGCAAAAACTTCATCGGCGAAGGCGTGTGCGTCAGTGTTACCAGTCCGGCGTTGTGTAGAGCCGCCAGCAGCATTCCGACGGCGATGCCGACCGATTCCTGTGAGTAATAAGTCGGTTCGGTTTCATCGTTTTCCGAAACCGAATTAATGCGAAAAACGACGATTAAATAAGGCGCGATTTCAAGAAAAGGTTTATGCTCGTCGGTTCCGAATTGTGCCAGTCGGCGCAGCCATTTCCCGGACATTCGCCCGTGATAGCCTTCGTGTTCTTCGCGTTCGGCAGCCGCCCGGATTTGGCGTTTGACGCCGGCATCTTTGACGACGACAAATCGCCAGGGCTGCATATTCGCGCCCGACGGCGCGGTTCCGGCAGACAAAATCGCTTGTTCGATTATGTCAAAATCAACCGCTTCGTCGGAAAATTCGCGCACCGTTCGCCGCCGATTCAAGCATTCGTAAAACTCGCGGGCGCGTTTGATTTGTTCCGCCGATTCGATTCTTTGAAAATCAAGCGTGGTAAATTTCGGTTCTGAATGTTTTGCCATCTCAAATTTTAATTGCCCGTTTTGAATTCGGCGACTACCGGCGTATGGTCTGAAGGTCGTTCTGCTTTGCGCGGCTCTTTATCAATCCAGCAGCCGACGCATCGGTTCGCCAAACTTTTCGATGTCCAGATATGGTCAATCCGCAAACCTTGATTTTTGAAAAACGCGCCCTCGCGGTAATTCCACCACGAAAAAAGTTTCTCGTCGCCGTTTACCTGCCGGAAGACATCGGTAAAACCCCATTGCTTAACGTGGTGCATCGCGGCGCGTTCCGGCTTCGTAAAATGCAGCTTGCCTTCCCACGCCGGAACGCTCCAAACGTCGCGCTCGTCCGGCGCGACGTTGAAATCACCGCACAACAGAACGTCGGAATCGGTCGCGCAAGTCGCATCGAAAAACTTTCTGAGTCGTTGCAGCCAATCCAATTTAAAGGTGAATTTCTCCGTCCAGAGTTCCGTGCCGTTAGGAATATAAGTGTTGACGATGCGGATGTTTTCAATCGTCGCCGCAATCAACCGCTTCGGCGCGTCGTCATCGTCGTCGTGAAAATTTTTCTGCACGTCTTTAATTTCGCGGTTCGCCAAAATCGCCACGCCGTTGTAAGATTTCTGCCCGGTAAACGCGACATTGTAACCGGCGTTCTGAATCGCCTCAACGGGAAATTTTTCATCAACCGTTTTCGTTTCCTGCAAACACAACACATCGGTCTGCGTTTCCTTCAGCCAAGCCAAAACCTGTTCGAGCCGGATAGCGATTGAGTTGACATTCCACGTCGCAATTTTCATTACTTTTACTTTTTACTTTTTACCCGAGTATTTCTCTCCCAAAAAATGCCGTCGGAAAAACCTTGAATCGTTTTGTCGGTTTCTGCCAGCGCAAGCCGCTTTTCCGCCAGCAGGCAGTAATTTTCGTCAGCTTCGATGCCGATGAAATCACGATTTAATTTTTTCGCGGCGACGGCGGTCGTGCCGCTGCCGGCGAACGGGTCGAGAATCAAATCCGTTTCTGCGGTCGAAGCCAGAATGATTTTTGCGAGTAGCTTTTCCGGCTTTTGCGTCGGATGCGCGGTGTTTTCCGGCATTGACCAAAACGGCACGGTCAAATCCGTCCACAGATTCGACGGCGCGGTCAGGCGGAAATTTCCGCTTTCGGACTTTTCCCAATCTTTCGGCTCGCCGTTTTCCGTGTAAGGCGCGATGACTTTGCGCTTAATTTTAACGGCTTCAGCGTCAAAAAAATAGTCGTCCGTGACGGTGAAAAACCAAATATCCTCTGACGAGTTTTTCCAGTTTTTATTTGCGCCGCGACCTTTTTCGCGTTCCCAGGTAATACGATTTTGAAGACGAAAATATTTTAACCCGACGCGCTGAATCGCCGCAGATGAACGCCAGTCGCCGCAAATATAAACGGAAGCCGTCGGCTTTAAAAGCCGAACGGTTTCTGTCAACCAGGAGTCGAGCCACGCTTCGTAATCGTCGAGGGAAGTTTGCCGAAAAGAGTTTTCTCCGAAGTTTTTGGTCAGATTATAAGGCGGGTCGGCAAACAGCAAATCAAACTTTTTCGCGGGAAGTTTTTTTAACGCTTGAAATGCGTCGCCGCAAATTATTCGGTTGCGGCAATCCGGCAAATCATCTTTCAAACGAATCAAACGCTTTCGGTAGATTTCGATTTCCGGCGCGCTGAGTTCAATCGTGCGGTTGCGCGGAGCGCGTTCTTTTTTGTTCGTTTGAGCGGCGTTCATAACTCAATTATCCAAAATCAAACCCGCCAACAAAGCGGCGCGCTTCGCCACATCATCAACGAAAATAAATTCTTCGAGCGTGTGCGCTCCGCCGCCCGCAATGCCCAAACCGTCTAAAACGGGAACGCCCAACGCGCCGACAAAATTTCCGTCCGACGCGCCGCCGACCTGCGTTTCGCCGAGTTCATAATCGAATTCTAAAGCGACGCGCCTGGCTTTTTCGTAAAGATTGATAACCGCGTCGGTGCGTTCCAGCGGCGGACGATTCGTGTCGCCGGTAATTACAAGCGAAACTCTCTCGTCAAAACTTTTTAGATTTTTTATTTCATTTTCGATGCGCGCGGCTTCGCTCATTGACGTAAAGCGCACGTCAATCGAACACGCCGCATTTTCGGGAATGACATTCGTCGTCGTGCCGCCTGAGATTGTGCAGACATTCGCCGTCGTGCCTTTTTCAAAATCATTGAGCGCGTGGATGCGCTCGATTTGTCTGGCGATTTCCAAAATCGCCGACGCGCCTTTTTCCGGTTCTAATCCGGCGTGTGCCGGAACGCCGTGCGCGGTCATCTTGAACATTCCCGTGCCTTTGCGTCCGGTTTTGACTTTACCGCCCGCCGACGGTTCGCAAACCAAACAAAACTCTGCCTGCATCGCTTCGCGTTCGACCAGCGCGCGTCCGGTCGGCGAACCGATTTCTTCGTCGCACGATAATAAAATGGTGATTGGTCGGTTTGGCTTGAGATTTAAGTCGGCGAAGCAGCGCAGAACTTCCAGCATTAAAACGCAATTCGCCTTCATATCGAAAATGCCGCCGCCGAAAAATTTATCCGATTCGACGCGCGTCGGGTTTTCCATTTTCGCGCCAACCGGATGAACCGTGTCGGTGTGTCCCAATAGCAGAACAGGTTTCTCGCCCGACGGAAAAGCGCGAATAATCAAATGTTCGCCGTAACCGTCTGCCGCAACTCGTTCGGTTTTCAAATCAATCGAAATTTTTTTTGTTTCCTGAATAATCCAGTCAACGACGGCGCGGTTCGCGTCAATATCACGCGACGGCGATTCGATTTCGACGATTTCTCCGATTAAATTCAAAATCGCCGGTTGCCGGTTTTGAAAATAATCGAGCAGCGTTTTCATAAATTGAAACGGAAAAAGAAAGGAATGCGGACGAATGGAATCGAACCATCACGGGCTTGCGCCCACGGGCTTCTGAGACCCGCGCGTCTACCAGTTCCGCCACGTCCGCGCGTAAAAGGTAAAGCGTATGATACGAATTTAACGCGAGAAGTTCAAGAACGGCGTTCGAGTTTGTTATATTTAGATTATGCAAAATCTTTTGCGCGGAAATTTGGCGCAAGTCCAAAGTAGAATTCAAGCAGCGGCGCAAAAGTGCGGTCGGAATGCCGATGAAATAAAGTTGATTGCCGTCAGCAAAACGCACTCGGCGGAGATTTTGCGTCAGGCAATCGAAGCAGGCGCGACAATTTTCGGCGAAAATAAAGTTCAGGAAGCGGACGGAAAAATTGAAATTTTAGGACGCGAAAAGCTCGAATGGCATCTCATCGGACATCTTCAGGCGAATAAAGCCCGACGAGCCGTAAAACTTTTCGACGTGATTCACACGCTCGATTCGATTGAACTCGCCGCCCGATTGGAACGTATTTGCAAAGAAGAAAATCGAGCGAGTTTATCGGTTCTGGCGCAAGTTGACTTAGCAGGCGAGGCGACGAAAAACGGCATTAGGGAAGCGGATTTGCCAGAACTGGTTGAGTTTTTGAAAACGTGCGAGCGGTTAAAATTCAGCGGTTTGATGATTATTCCGCCGTATTTTGAAGATGCGGAAACGGTTCGCCCATATTTCCGAAAACTCCGCGAAATCCGCGACGCGCTCGTCCCGAGCGGCGAGCTTTCGATGGGAATGAGCCACGACTTTGAAATCGCAATCGAAGAAGGCGCGACGCTCGTTAGAGTCGGCACGGCGATTTTCGGCGAAAGAGGGAATTTTAGCCGCAAATGAATACCGATAGACACAGACAAAAATAAATTTTGAGGTTTGAAATCAGAAATCAAAAATCAAAAATCAGAAATTAGCTTATGCTTTCATCTTTTTATCCAATTATTCAAACCGTCGTTATTTACGCGATGCTGGCGTTTGTCATCGCTTTGATTACGCGCTTGATTTTTAATTATTCCGACCCGAATCCGTTCGGCAAAGTCGGCAGGTTCTCCTACAATCTCAAAAAGGCAACCGACCGATTGGTTTATCCGGCGGCGCGGCTGTTGGCGCAGTTTCGCATTGACACGCGCCTTGCGCCGCTCGTGACGATTCTTATTGCCGTCGTGCTGGCTTATTTTACTTTGCAGATTATCAGCAATACATTTTTTATCGTTGACGGTTTGACGGCGGCGGTTGCGGCGGGCAATGTAAAAGCGATAATCGGTTTCATACTCTATGCGCTGATTAGCGTTTATATTTTATTTATTTTTATACGCTTTATCGGCTCGTGGTTCGTTTTCACGCGCAACACTTTTCTCGGCTTCGTCAAGCGCGTGACCGACCCGATTTTGATTCCGGCGCAGCGGATTATTCCGACCGTCGGGATGTTCGATATTTCGGCGATGATTATTCTGCTGCTGCTCGGATTTTTGCAGACGATTGTTTTGCGGACGTTTATCTTTTAGTGATTCAATTTACCGAAAAAGACGGCGCGATAATTTTCGCAGTGCGCGTCGTGCCGCGAGCGTCGCGCAGTGAAATCGTCGGCGAACTCGGCGGCGCATTGAAAATTAAAATCCATGCGCCGCCGGTTGACGGCGCGGCGAATGCGGAATTGATAAAAATTTTGTCGAAACGGTTCGACGTTCCGAAAAGCGCGGTTGAAATTCTTAAAGGGCAAACTTCAAAAACTAAGCAAGTAAAAATCGTCGGCTTGAGCGCGGCAAATTTGCCCGACCTAAAATCCGCGTGTTATATTTTTTCAACAATTCATAAATAAGGAACTTAGCAAATGTCTGGACATTCCAAGTGGCACACAATCAAACACAAAAAAGGCGCGCTCGACGCAAAGCGCGGCAAAATTTTTACCAAGTTAATTAAAGAAATTACCGTCGCCGCCAGAACCGGCGGCAGCGGCGACGTTGACGCGAATGCTCGCTTGAGAAAAGCCGTCACGGACGCGAAGGCGCAGAATATGCCGAACGACACGATTGACCGCGCGATAAAGCGCGGCACGGGCGAACTCGAAGGCGTCAATTACGAAGAGATCACTTACGAAGGCTACGGCATCGGCGGCGTGGCGGTTTTGATTGAAACGATGACCGACAATCGTAATCGAACGGTCGCCGAGCTGCGTCATTTGTTTTCTAAAAACGGCGGCAACCTCGGCGAATCGGGTTCGGTCGCGTGGATGTTCGACAAGAAAGGTTTGATAGTTGTGGACAAAGCCGCAAAGTCAGAGGACGAGCTTTTTGAAATCGCTATCGAAGCCGGCGCGGACGACGTGCGGGACGAGGGCGAAGTTTTTGAAATCTACACTGCGCCGGAAAATTTCGAGGCGGTCAGCGACGCGGTAAAAGCGGCGGGCATCGAGGCGCAGGCAGCTGAAATTTCGATGATTCCGCAAAACTACATCAAGCTCGAAGGCGCGGACGCCAAAGCGATGCTCAAGCTCTACGAAGCGGTCGAAGACAACGACGACGTGCAGAATATCTACGCTAATTTCGATATTGACGAATCGGAAATGGAATAAATTTTTTTGATAAGGGGTTTTTCAAAATGGTTCAATATTTCGGGAAGCGGTTCGTTCTTCCCACTTTTTTTGTTTTGCTGTGCGGCTGCCTACAAGTCGTTTCGGCGCAGACTTCATCAGCAGACGCGGCGATTGAAAATCCGGCAAACGAATTTCAAACCGTTTCGCCGCTCGATAAACAAGCCGAACAATTTCCCGATCACATTCAGCAAGCGATTGTTAACGAGTTAGACGTGGATTTCCGCTCGGACGAGCAACGCAAAAAGTATTCGGAATTCGGCAGTTTGACCGACATCGGCGAACCGGAAAATTTCGCCGCGTCGAAGCAGTTGCGCGTCGTCAAACTTGATGACGCGAAGGACAATGCGGACACGATTCAAAATCAGGGTTTTCACTGGCGAGCGGCAATCGGGCAGTCGCTGATGTTTCTCGCCGTCCAACACGGTTACGCTTTTACGCAGCCGAAAACACGCGAAGCCATCAAAGGAAAATTCTGGAAAGATTACGCTCAATCGGTGAAAAATCTGCACGGCTGGGACGACGGCGGCAGATTTTTCACTAACTACATCGCTCACCCGCTGCAAGGTTCGTTGACCGGATTTATCTACGTGCAGAACAGCCCGCAGGCGCGGCGGGCGCAATTCGGAACATCGAAAGATTACTGGACAAGCCGGATGAAGGCGATGCTCTGGACGGCGGCGTGGTCAACGCAGTTTGAAATCGGACCCGTCAGTCAGGCTTCAATCGGCAATGTGGGTTTAAAGGGCAAGCAAACGTGGGAAGATATCGTCAACACGCCGACCATCGGCACGGCTTGGCTCATCGGCGAAGACGCGGTTGACCGCTTTCTCATCAAAGCCATCGAACGCCGCAATCAAAACTTTTACGTCAAAGTCTTCGCCCGAATGTTATTAAACCCGACGCGCAATTTCTCGAATATGCTCAGGTTCAAAGCTCCTTGGCATCGAGACCGTCCGCCGTCACGTTAATTAGTTTGTTCGGCTGCCAATAGCGAATGTTATTTTTTATAAACCTTCCACCAAATAATGCGGCATTTTACGCCTATTTCGGATTTATGCCGCAGTTTTGCGGTATAATAACTTGTTGGCTGTCTTCATTTTGTTGTGAATGAAAAACTAATCTTGTCTGAGTCTATCCTTGAAATTGTTTAGTTTGTGTTGAGCAGATTGAAGATGATTCGGGCGTTTCCAGTAATTGCCGAATTTCTAAAGGGCGGCAATTTTTTAGAACGCATTTTGAGGAGAACAAAGATATGAAAAAGAATGTTTTTGCGATTCGTTTAGTTTTGCTCGTTTGTTTTTTTATTCACTCAATCATCCCATCATTTGGCGCAGTTTACACGGCTGATACAAAGAGGAATGATGCTGACAATTGTGAACTTTCGATTTTTTTACCGGCGATGCTGCGAATAACTGAAGTTGCACCTAATATTTTATCGAGCCGTGATTTAGTCGAGCTGGTTGTCGTGCAGGGCGGCAGTACGAATGGGATGACACTTCTTCAGAACGATGTTGTATTGGCGACTTTGCCAGATGTGACGGTTTCGACCGGCGACATTATTGTTGTACATCTCAATCCGAATGGGTCTAACGGCGACGCGGGAGGATCGGAAACAACATCAAAAAATCAATTTCCACAAGCAACTTTCTCTGCTAACTACGATAATGCCTGGGATTTTCAAGGCGGAACGACAGGCATTGCTTACACTCACCGCGTTTTGCAAATTAAGGATGCCGTTGGAAACAGGCAAGACGCTGTTCCATTTGCCCTGACAACAGGCACGCCGATTGGGGCATTTATCACTGAGCTGCAAGCAATTCAAGCGGAGGGTTTGTGGCTGCCGGCAGACTGCGGCGGCGCGCCCTGCACAAATACTTCGACTCCGACGGCAGTTGAGATTTCCGCCATTTGGGATGGAGTCGGAACAACCCGCACCGCAAATACCGTCCAACGAATTTCCTCTTTGGACACGAATACGCGCAACGATTGGTCGGTCGGCGTGAACACGCTCGGATCGGCGATTTCACCTACCGCCGCGTCTGTTAAGGTCAGCGGCAAAGTTTTAGCAAATAGACGCGGTTTAGCTAATGCTTTGGTTATTCTGACCGATGTTTTGGGCGAAACGCGCACAGCCAGAACAAATGCGTTCGGATATTATCATTTTGCCGATGTTCCGACAGGCGCGAATTATATTTTCAGCGTTTTGTCCAAACGATATAGCTTTGCTCCGCAGATTGTTAATATAAATGAAGAGTTAACCGATTTGAATTTTTCAATAGACAAAAATCAGAGCCGTCTTAGTTCAAAATAAAACGTCAGTGCCGCTTTTTTCGTGTACTGTTTCCATAACTTATCTAAGCCGATTGGTTGTATTTGCATAGTTGTTTCGATTATTGGAATTTAGTCGCAAAATTAAAAGTTAGAAATCAGCGGCGACAGCCGCCGATTATTAAGCCGCCGGCAGCGCCGCCGACGCAAGTCGAACCGGATGTTAAATCGTTCACTTACGCCCTGCGTCGGGAAATCGTCAACAAATCGAATTATTCGGTTGCCGACGGCGAACTGCTCGGCTTCGAGCGTCCGGTCGGCGCGTCGCAGCCGGACACATTGATTACGGCAAAATTTACCAATCGCACGCTCGCCGATTTCGACCTCGAAATTCAATTCAGCAAACAGGGAATGGACGCGCTGCGGCTCGAAGCCAGGCGCAAAGGCGCGGATTGGCAGCGGCTCGACACACTAACGGCAAACGGCTCGGTTCACGTCAACCCAACCACGCCCGGCGACGCCGAACAAATCGAACTGCGCGGCATTCTGCTCAGGAAAAACCAGCCCGTCGGGAATTATTCGGAGATTCAGACGGCGTTGATTGCGGCGTAAATGAGGGATGAAGGATGAAGGATGAGGGATGAATTAAAGAATAATGATTCTTTTCTTCATTCATCCCTCATCCCTCATCCTTCATCCCTTATTTACGCTTTCGGATGCGCTCTATCGTAAACTTCAATTAATTTCTCCATCGAAACGTGCGTGTAAATCTGCGTCGTCGAAAGGCGGGCGTGTCCTAATAATTCCTGTATGTCGCGCAAGTCTGCGCCGCTGTCTAAAAGATGTGTGGCGAACGAATGGCGAAGGCTGTGCGGCGAAATGTCGTGGATGTCGGCGCAGAGTTTGATGTATTTATCAACCATTCGCCCGACGCTGCGCGTGGTGATGCGCGTGCCTTGATAATTCAAAAACACGGCTTGGTCGTCGCGTTCAGCAGGCGGACAGTTTTGGAGAAAATCGGCGCGGGCTTCGTTCAAATAAAACATCAACGCCTGCAACGACGGTTCGCCGAAGGGAAGTATCCTCTGCTTTTTGCGCTTGCCGGTAACGCGCACGAGTTTTTCGCGGAAATCAATATCTTTGAGATTCAGATTGACGAGTTCGCCGACGCGCATTCCGGTCGCGTATAAGAACTCTAAAATCGCGCGGTCGCGCCTGCCTAAATCCGTTTCCAAATCCGGCGTTTCGATAAAGCGTACGGCATCTTCCATCGAAAGATGATTCGGCAGTTTGCGCTCGACACGCGGCGTGGCGACGAGCTTTGCCGGGTTGTTGTCCTGCACGCCTTCGCGGATTAAGAATTGGAAAAATGTTCTCAATGACGCGAGCTTGCGGGCAATCGAAGTTTTCTTTTTATTGTCGGCGTGCAAAGTCGCCATCCATTCACGAATCGTGAGATGGTCAATGTCTTTGACAAGAATTTGTTCGCGCGTTCCGTCGGCTCTGGGCGGCGCGATGTGGTCGCGAAATTGTTCGAGGTCGCTCGAATAATTTCGCAAAGTGTGCCGGGAAACGTTGCGCTCGTAACGCAGATGTTGGAGAAATTGGTTTAGATATTCTTCGAGCATATTCTCGTAAATAGTAAATCGTCAGCAGCGAATAGTAAAAGCCGAACGCGGAAAAATCTATTTACGATTTATGCCTTACGAATTATTTTTTAGAAACGAAATAGCCTTTACGGGTTCTGACCGTCAAGCCCTCGCGCCGCTTGATTTTCAGAGCGATGGTACGAAACTCATTTGTCTTGGCGTTTTCTTCCGGGTAGTAATTCAAAATGTATTGCTGCGAGAGTTCGGCGGAGATTTGGTTGAAAGCCTGTTCGAGTTCGCCTTCGTCGAGCGGCGAATAAACCGCGCCGCCTGTTTGCAAGGCTAATTCCTGCATCCGTCGTTCTGCCGCGAGCGAGCGAATGTTAGCGTTGCCGCCGCGAATTCCTGTGCGTTTAAAGTTTTCGAAATCAGTGGTTTTCGTGACGTAAATTTGACAGTTCGCTTCTTGTGCGATGCGGAGAGCTTCTTCAAAAGTCGAATCGGAAATCGTGTCGTCGCCGTCCGAGACAATAACGATGACCCGCCGCCCTTCAACTTCTCTCAAGTATTCCGCCGCTTTGATAATTCCGTCGAGCAGCGCGGTCGCGCCTTCCGGCACCGGGAAGTTTTCGATTGCCCGCACTAGTTGTTCGGTGCTTTTCGTTAAAGGTTGTTCGAGCCTGGATGTCGTGGAGACGGAAAACAAAGCTGCCAAATCTTTTTCTGGACGAAGCACTCGCTTGAAAAACCGAATCGCCGCTTTCTTCTCAAACTCGCGCGCCTGCGTCACGCTCGAACTATTATCGAAAAGCATCACCAGGCGCACGGGCGTTTCCGACCGGAAAAGCTCACCGATTTCCGCCGCTTTGCCGTCAACCTGAAGCTCAAAATCTTCGAGCTTTAAATTCGTCACAGCTCTGCCCGACGCATCGGTGATGGAAACGGGAATCGGCACAAGCGCGGAATCAACGCGAATCACATCGTCGTCCGTCGGCTCGATTGCTGGTGTCGGTGTGATTTTTGGCGTCGGCGTTCGGGAAGTCGTTTCAATCGGCGAATAGACAACGCGCGGGCGCGGCACGGGTGTCGGCGTTTCAACCGGCTTAATGCGACCCGATTGCGCCAAAATAATCGAAGCGCAGAAGAAAAGTAAAATTGTGAACGAGATTGTGCGAAACATTTTGTTTGAT
The DNA here is from genome assembly GCA_965365505.1 of uncultured Pyrinomonadaceae bacterium. Lineage (GTDB taxonomy): Bacteria > Acidobacteriota > Blastocatellia > Pyrinomonadales > Pyrinomonadaceae. The sequence goes on from CBDUBY010000022.1 coordinate 19,988, forward strand.
TAAGGTTTAACGAAGCTCACCGCTTTCTTTTCCGGCTCGCAGGCTTCAATTGTTTGGCTCGTGGCTTTGTCCGTTTTCTTTTCTTCGGCGGGCAGACCCAACTTTTCGCGGATGAATTTTTCCGTTTCGGCTTCAATCAACTCGCCGTTGACGATGAAGGTTTTCTCGGTCAGCACATCGCCTTTTTTCAAGAGCTTCGACGGTTCGAGAAAAATGTTCCACGGCGAACCCCAGCCGCGCGTGTCGCCGACCGACTTGCGATATTCGTAGTGCAGAGTCGTTTGTTTTGCGGTTCTCAAATCTGATTCGTAAACGGCGGGAAACGTGATTTTGAATTGGTCGAGATTCGTTTTCATCGCGGCAACCGTGTCGTATTCGCCAACCCCGACGACATCGAAACCCGCTTCTTTATATTTCTCGTAAAGTTTCTGCGCGAACGGTGCTTCGTGTTTCCAGTTCGGACACCACGGCGCGAAATAAACGACCATCACGAGTTTTTTATTGGCGGCAAATTCGCGCAAGTTTATCGGTTTATCGTCGCGGACAGATTTATACGTCCAATCTTTATACTTGATTTCCTTTTCGAGAATCGGAGCCTGTTCGCCTTGCGCCCGGGCAAACGTCAGACCGAATAACATAATTGCTAAAGTTAAAATCAATTTCATAAATTTTGTTCCTTTAGAGTAAAGACTAACTTTTCAGATGCGGAAAAACAAGCAAAAGATTGTTTCCGAATTCAGAAAAAAGCCGCCTGCACCGGCGCGTCAATTTATCGAATCTAACTGAATCGTTTCCTGTTTCGATTCGTGTTGTCGCCCGCCGAACCAATAGACGATATTCAGATAAATTCCCGTCAGCGCGGAAAAACACGCGAGCAGCGAAAAAACGATTAAAAGCGTCACCTGCCAACTGCCCGCGAAATAATAAAAATGCGCCTGCCGGAAAAAGCGCGTGGCAAGGCGCGGTTCGGGCGTGATTAAAACTTCGCCCGTTTCCGCGTCAACTAAAATCGAATCCATTCCCATTCCGCCAATCGCCTGATAATACGGCTTGCCGTCGCGCATCAGTAAAGTCAAAGCGGTCGTCGGCAGAGCTTTTCCTGCTAAACCGTGCGCTTTATGAATCGCCTCGATTGGCGCGATTTTCACGCGCGATTGGTCAATCGTGTCAATCTTATTGCCCTCGACCGTGTTCGGCAGCGCATACAAAAAACCGCTCAACGCCCACGCCAAAACGGGAATGGAAACGAGCAAGCCGAGCCAGAGATGCAGTTGATAAATGAATTTACGCATAAGAAATTGTCTGCCGACGCACACAGATTAACACAGATGAAAAGGAAAAAATCATCTTCCAAACGGTTTTTATCTGTGTCCGTCTGTGTTAATCTGTGGATAAATTTTCTTTTATATTTTCAGGAGATTTCATCAGCAAACAAATGAATAATCAAACAACCGTATCCGATATTTTCCGCCGCGCTCTGGAAATGAGAAAGGCAAACCCGAATGCGTCATACGCGGACGTAAAAGCGCAAATCGTCAGCGAATTCGGCGGCAAACCGTTTCCGAAAACGGCTTACCTGACGATTCCCGAATACGACAACATCGCGCCGGAAGAAGATTGGACGGCAGGTTTGCCGATTGTTATGCGCGGCATTCAAACCGAAGATTGGACGGAAGTCGCGCACGGCATAATTATTAGTCTTGAGCAGGTGGAAAATTATCCGAAAGAATCTATGCGCGAAGACGCGCCGGAAAAAGAATGGCGCAATCGGCACCGAGGCATCGCCGAAGCCGAAGCGAAAAATCTCGACAAATGGATGCCCGAAGATTTGATGAATCTGGCGCAGCGCAGCAGCATCGGCAAGAAAAATAAAGTATGAGCGCGGACGCAATCGTGGTTTTAACGACGGTGGCGAACCAGGAAGCGGGCGAAACTCTGGCGCGGAAAATCGTCGAAGCAAAGATGGCGGCTTGCGTTCAAATTTTACCGCCGATGAAATCCGTCTACTTTTGGCAAGGCGAAATTCAGATTGATTCGGAATATTTGCTTTTAATCAAGACTCTCGCGGGAAAATACGACGAACTCGAAAAATTTATTCAATCGAATCACAGCTACGACGTGCCGGAAATAGCCGCGCTCGCGGCAGAGCGAGTTTCGGAAAACTATCATAGTTGGCTGAAGGATTATTTGAAGTAAAAACAGAAAACTCAAAACATCTTCAAAAACTTCGCTGCTTTTCAGTTTTTAAATTTTTACCTGCTCTCCAGACCGCAGCATTGCGTGATAAAATCAACCGCGTCTTTCGGCGAATCGGTCAAATGCATCAAACTCAAATCTTCCGCGTTGATATTTTTTTCGTTCAGCATCGTCGAAGTCAGCCACGCGAGTAAACCTTTCCAATAATTTGAACCGAACAGCACCACCGGAAAATTTCTGATTTTTCTGGTTTGAATCAGCGTTAAGGCTTCAAAAAGTTCGTCGAGCGTGCCGAATCCGCCGGGAAAAATGATATATGCGTTCGAGTATTTGATGAACATTGTCTTGCGGACGAAAAAGTATTTGAAGGTCAGAGATTTGTTTTGATACGGGTTTGCCTGCTGCTCGAACGGCAGTTCGATGTTGCAGCCGACCGAGATTTTTCCCGCCTCGAACGCGCCGCGGTTCGCTGCTTCCATAATTCCGGGTCCGCCGCCGGTGATGACTTCAAAACCGGCTTCGGCTAATAATCTGCCGGTTTCACGCGCCGCTTGATACATCTCGTTGTCCTCAAGCGTGCGAGCCGAGCCGAAAACCGAAACTCCGTGCGTGATGGTCGCCAAACTGTCGAAGCCGTTAACGAATTCGCCCATAATGCGAAACACGCGCCACGAATCCGAGCTTTTAAAAACATCGTCGGGTTCGGGCGAGCGCAGCAGAACTTCGTCGTCAGTCGTCAGCCAATACGAATTTTTCCCCATCTCTTTGGCTTCGGCGACCGTTTCCGGTTCTTGCACCGGAGCGGTGTCGGCGGGTTTGGTTTTTCTCTTGTTCGGGTTTTTATTTGCCATTGATAAATTTTAAATTAACTCAAATTTCTGTTATGCCTTCTTTTCCGTCGCCGATTGTCGCGGTCGGATTTCATAGCCGAGCGCGTAAATCGCTTTGAGTGTTTCCATCGCCGTATTCCGGTCATAATCCTTTTTGTCTTCCGACAAATCGGCGTATGGAATCAAATCCGCGTGGGTCATTGCTTCGTCGCTCGTCGTTTCGGCGAAACTATAGCCTTTTGATATTTTCCCGATTGCCCAAACGTCGTGCGTTGACGCGGCAAGCTGTTCGGTCAAATTATGTATTTCCGCCGGCAATTCGACTGCCGAAGTGTCTATCGGTTTTGGCTGATATGTCATATTCTTTTTCGTGTGTTTCGCGCGCTGCGTGGGACAAAATTTTTATGCTTCGTCAAAATGGCGTTGAATGCCGATGATGTTAAAGCCGCAGTCAACGTAGATGGTTTCGCCAGTGATTGCCGACGACAAATCGCTGACTAAAAACAAGGCGGTATTGCCGACTTCGCGGGCTTCGACATTGCGGCGCAAGGGCGCGTTGGCGGCGATGTGTTTGAGCATCGCGCCCATTCCTTTGACGCCGCGCGCCGACAAAGTGTTAATCGGTCCCGCGCTGATGGCGTTGACGCGAATGTTGTGTTTGCCCAAGTCTTCCGCCAGATAACGGGTCGAGGCTTCGAGCGCGGCTTTTGCCACGCCCATCACATTATAATTCGGCACGACTTTTTCCGCGCCGTAGTAACTCATCGAGATGATGCTGCCGCCATCTTTCATCAGCGGCAATGCGGCGAGCGCAAGCTGCGTCAATGAAAACGCGCTGATTTCGAGAGCCTGTTGAAAAGCCTCGCGCGTCGTCATCACGAATTCGCCTTCGAGCGCTTCTTTGGGCGCGAAAGCGATTGAATGAATCAGAAAGTCGAGTTTGCCGAATTCGTTTCCGACCGTTTCAAAAGCCGTCTCAACGTCCGCCTGATTTGTTACGTCGCACGGCACGATAATCGCGCCGTCCAAATTGGCGGTTAGTTTTTCGACATTTTCTTTCAAGCGTTCGCCCTGATAAGTGAAAGCCAATCTCGCGCCTTGTTCGGCGCAAGCCGACGCGCACGCCCACGCGATTGAACGCTGGTTGGCGACGCCGAAAATCATTCCCGTTTTGTTTTCAAGCATATTCATAAAAGGAAGAAAAGTTTAGAAGCGCGAAAGTGAAAAAGCAAGTTCAACCGATTAAAATAATTTTTCGGAGTCGGGCAAAAACTTTTTCACCTCGCCTCTTTTGAACCTTTACGCTTTTAGTTTACCGTATAAATTTTTTGCAAACCTTCAAAATCAAACATTCGAATATCAACATCAACCGAAGTCGCCGAAAACTTCTTTACCAGCGTCGAACGCAGCTCAGCTTCGCCCGCCGGGTCGAGTTGTGTTACCAAAACGAACAGCAAATTCATATTCGCGTCTTTGCCTGAACGCTCGAACGTCCTTTTGGCAATCGCAACCTTTTTCAAAACATCGTTTATTTTTGCCTGTGAAATGTCGGGCGAAACCAAAAACGCGAACTCGATGCCGGTGATAACGTCGTGCTTCAACAAAACCGCGTCGAATTCTGCACTGCCAACGCTCATTTGCCGCCAAACGGTTTCTTTCGTTTCCTGCTGAATTTGCCGCAAAGCCAAATCCTGAGCGACGATATACGCCGAGAAAACATTGTGCGTGTCGGTCAAACTCAGCGCGGCGGCAATTTCGCGCACTTCATCGTTCAACTTGCGCCGCTGGCTGTCGGTCGAACTCGACTTCCAGCCGAATTTTCTGTTTTCTTTACCGGCGGCGGCGCGGCGCGATTCGCGTAAAAGCAGCCAGACGGAAACGCTCGTGCCGCAGATGGCAAACACGATAACAAAAACAATCAAAATCCAGCGCTGCACGGTTTCAAGCGTTTGCGAAGTGGCGGCAATTCCGACAAAAAGACAAATCAAGGCGACCAGACTGACGATTAAAATCAAATAACTTTTTGACGAGATGACGAAATTTGACGGCGAAAATTTGTCCTGATTTGCCATTATACTTTTTACAAATAAAGAATTGAAACCACAGATCTTCACAAATTAACGCAGATGATTTCTGGAAAAAATATCTGTGCAAATCGGTGTAAATCTGTGGCTTCAATTCTTCTGATTTTTCTGACTAACCTGCCGACGCCGTCCGTTCAAACGGAATTTCTTCAAAATGCGTTAGTTGTTTGAATTTACGAAAACGTTCATTTATTTCGTCCTGCGTCAAACGGTCAACTCTTTCAGTTCCGAATTCTTCGACGTTAAACGAAGCCATCACCGTGCCGTAAACCATCGCGCGGCGCAAAGTGTCTTCGGTAATTTCGATCTGCGAGGCGAGATAACCCATAAAACCGCCCGCGAAAGTGTCGCCCGCGCCGGTCGGATCGAAAACCGATTCGAGCGGATAAGCCGGAATCGCAAAATAATTTTCCTTCGTGAACAATGCCGCGCCGTATTCGCCGCGTTTGATAACCAAAGCGCGAAGGTCGCCGATTTCCATAATCTTTTTCGCGGCTTTGTGAATGTTCGGTTCGTCAGCCAGTTGACGCGCTTCGGCATCGTTGATGATGACGCAATCCACGACTTTGATGGTTTCGATAACCGCGTCCTTCATCGAATCAATCCAAAAATTCATCGTGTCCATCGCCACGAATTCCGCGTCTTTGCACTGCTCGCGCACTTCCTTTTGCAGCATCGGCAAGATATTCGCCAAAAACAAAAGCCTCGAATTTTTCGATTCTTCCGAAGGCTTCGGCTGAAAAGTTTCAAACACATTCAACTGCGTTTCGAGCGTGTGCGCCGTGTTCAAATCGTAATCATAACGCCCGCGCCAGAAAAATGTTTTCCCGTCGGCGACGACTTCAATATCATCGGTATTGATGTTATGGCGTTTGAAAACCGCCCATTCTTCATCAGTAAAATCATTGCCGACGACGCCGATAACCCGAACGTCGGTAAAAAAACTCGACGACAAAGCGAAATGCGTTCCCGCGCCGCCCAAAAGTTTGTCGCGCTTGCCGAAAGGCGTTTCGAGCGCATCGAACGCAACTGAACCTACAACTGTTAAAGACATATTTATTATTTTCCCTTAATTATTTGTTTGAAATGTTGACTTAAAAAACAAAGACACAGATTAGCATAAATAAACTTCAAAAAACGAATGACGAGCCATACATTAGAAGCGCAAAATACTACGGTTTTATGTTTCGAGTAGGTAGGTGAAATGTTTTAGTAGCCTAAATTCTGTAGGTAAGAACTTTCGGCGAATTCTCGATAAAGAATCGGTAAATTTGCAATAGCTTCATCTTCATCAGGAAAAATTTCGCGGTATTTATCCCAATTGAAACTGTTTCTTGGCAAGGAAAATTTTATCTCCAGCCAATGTCCAAATGGAACGGTAAAAGTATGATGTCCGTGCCTTTCGACTTGCGCTCCACTTGAATATCCTTCGAGATAAGCCAAAACTTCATCGAATGAACCGGTTCTGAGCCACATTTGCCGATACGGATATTGGCAAATATATTCGATGGCTTTGCAAAATTCTACTTCAGTCATTTAGATTTAATTTACACGCCACGGCGGATTTTGGCGATTCAGTCAGTATAGCGGCTCAGATACAATTTTCCTTCGTAATCAACCAGACCGATTTTTACCAGTTCCAACCAACTGCGCCGACCCAAAACATTACGATTGAAATTTTCATCGGCGGCAAAATAAACGAGCGAATCGAACTCGAAATTTTCAATTTGCAGAACGACTCTGAAGCCGTAAGCGATAAAAACTCCGGTCGCCGTGCCGACTTTTTGGAAAAGTCCTTTTTCGATTTCAAAGCCGAGTTCTTCGCCGTGTTTCTTTCAAAAATGCAGAGCGCGGAACCAGTATCGAGTTTGGTGGAAAAGGAAACGGTTTTGCCGGAAATTTTGAGCGTCGCGTTGATGTTGATGCCGCTTTCGCCCGCGTCGTATTCGATGAGTTTTTCAAAGTCGAGTTGGTAGCCGCTCATTACCAGCCTCCGAAGGGAACATCGTTTTCCGAGTAAACGAAAGTCGTAAAAGCGTTTTTGAATCCTTTCGCTTTCGCCTGTTCACGAGCTTCGCGTAGAGTTTTACCTTCGCCGACGAGATTATTTCCGTGTAAAGCGATGTATTTTCCGGCGTATTTCTCGCGGTTTTGTTTGAGCCATTCGATTTGTGAGCGGCGTTCTTCGTCAGACGCAATCACGAACGCAGATTCATTTTCGCCTTCCAATTCCTCAGCCAAAAAATCGGCTAAATCTCGTTTGGATTCCGTATCGAGCAAAACTATCTGCTGTTCGATTTGCGTTAGAGTTTCGGTCTGCATAGCAAAATTATTTTACACGCCACGGCGGATTTTGGCGATTTTCGCCCGCGTGGAAAAGACAAATCCGGTTGCCGCTCGGGTCGCGCAGATAGCTTTGCCGCCACAGCCAGGGTTGGTCGGTCGGGTCGGATTCAAATTGCAATCCGGCTTGCTTTAATTTTTCAACCGTCGCGTCTAGATTTTCGCATTCAAAATAAATTATCGTTTCCGACGCAATCGGCGTTTCGGTGTGATGAACGGAAAAAGTCGCCTCGCCGTCGGGACATTCAAAACGCACGTAGCGCGGCGCGGAATCAACAATCAGTCGCAGACCGAGCTTCGTATAAAATTCGACCGACGCGGGAACGTCGGTCGAGTAAACGGTGACTTGATTTAGATTCATTTCTTCGCTTCGAGAGTTTTCAAAGTCTTTTCAGCCTCTGTCTTAAACGCGCTTTGCGGATATTTCTCGACGATTTGCGATAAATATGCCGTCGCGTCTTCGCGTAATTTTTCGGGCGCGAACTTTACCTTTTCTTCTTCGGATTTCAGATCAATTTTTTGTTTGCCTTTGTTTTCCGACAGATAGAAACTGCTCATTCCCGCCAGATATAAAAACTCGTCCATTTTGGAAAATTCCGGGTAAGCGGCGAAGGTTTCCTCAAAGCGCATCAGCACGGCTTTATAGGCTTTGCGCGTTTTGAAGCTGAACTGCGCGACTTCCAGATTGTGCATCGCGTCGGCTTCGAGAATCGGGTCGCGCTGAATCTGCGGCTCGATTTGCTTTTGCGCGAAAGCCTGATTTCCGAAAGCGGAAAATCCGAAAATGATAATGGCAAAAACTAAAAATTTCTTTTTCATAACCGTTATACAGATGTTTTCTACCGGCAAAAAGTTTTCCCGCGCGGGCGAAATTTAAGAAGCGGCATTGGCGTAATAAACTTCTTCATACGGCTGCAAAACGACCCAGCCCTGACCGCGAAAGGCAAGTTGGAACGATTCGCCGCTGCCGCGCCCGAACAAAGTTTTTAATGAAATGTCGGTTTTGATTTCCGGCTGCAGCGAACTCGACCAGGCAATCGTCGCGTTCGGGTCGGTGTAGACCGGATGTTCGGGATGAACCGCCAAAGTTATCGGGTCGAAATGCGTCGTAATTGCAATCGCGCCCGTGCCGCTCAATTGGATATTGAACAAACCGCCTGCCGCCACGCCAGCCATCCGGCGCATCATTTTAATATCCCACTGAATCGAATCCTGAAACGCCAGCACGTTATTGCCGTTGACGAAAAGCGTTTCATTCTGCAAATACAAAATGCGAACTTTTTTGCCCGCGTCGGCGAAATAAACTCTGCCTTGACCTTCGGCTTTCATCATCGGATTGGCTTCGCCGGTCACGGCTTTTTTCAGCAATTTGCTCAAACCGCCTTCCATCATTCCTTCGCGCTCGAATTTGACGTTGCCCAAATAACCGATCATCGCGCCGAGCTTTGCCCAAACTCTGCCGTTCAAATTGACTTCGAGCAGATATGGGTTTTCAAGCTCAAACGGTTCGCGCAAATCTTCGCGCTGCGCCGTTTCCTTCAAAAAACTGTTTATCGAATATTTGCTCACAGAAACTTCCTCCTTTGCTGAACTTTAGTTTAATTTTTATCTGTATTTCCCAATAATCGCTTCGAGATTTTTCGCCGTTTCCTGATTCCAATCCGCGGGCTGCGTGAAAATCGCGTTCTTTGTCGCACCGGCAAACGGATTCGGCGTTCCTTTGGCTGCCACTCTTTTCACGGCTTCTTTCAAAACAAGCTGCGCGTTGCGGACGTTTTTGTGCAGGTATTCGATCACCATTTCGACCGAAACCGAGTCGTGCGCTTCGTGCCAGCAATCGTAATCGGTCACGAGCGCGAGCGTCGCGTAAGCAATTTCGGCTTCGCGCGCCAATTTCGCTTCCTGCAAATTCGTCATTCCGATAATGTCCATTCCCCAACTTCGGTAA
>CBDUBY010000023.1:0-29102 GCA_965365505.1 uncultured Pyrinomonadaceae bacterium
GCGATTCGAGATTCGTCGAAAAACTCGCTACGCCCGATGTGACGATTGCTGACATCATCGGCGACATTGACCCGATCAAAGCGGCGAAAGGCGGACATCTGTTGTCGGACGAGTTGACGATTTTCTACGGACTTCTGCCGCGCGCGAATCGCGGGATTTTCGCCATCAATGAACTGCCTGATTTAGCCGGAAAAATTCAAGTCGGGCTTTTTAATATAATGCAGGAAGGCGACGTGCAGATAAAAGGTTTTCCCGTCCGTCTGCCGCTCGACGTGATGCTCGTTTTTTCGGCAAATCCTGAAGACTATACGGCTCGCGGAAAAATTATCACGCCGCTGAAAGACAGAATCGGCGCGGAAATTCAGACGCATTACCCGAAAGACATCGGGCTTGGAACCTCGATTACCAGGCAGGAAGCCTGGACGACCGAGAGAAATCTAGGCGACGAATTCAAATTGGAAATTCCCGATTTTATTTCCGAAATCGTCGAGCAAATCGCCTTTGAAGCCCGCGACGACCAGCGCATTGACAAGCGTTCGGGCGTGTCGCAGCGTTTCCCGATAACTGCGCTCGAAGCCGCCGTTTCCAACGCCGAACGCCGCGCTCTTGTGACGGGCGAATCGGAAATCGTGCCGCGCATCTCGGATGTTTACGCCGCGCTTCCGGCGATGACCGGCAAAATGGAACTCGAATACGAAGGCGAACAAATCGGCGCGCAAAGATTAGCGAAAGATTTAATTAAAAAAGCCGGCGGCGTGATTTTTGAAGGTTTCTTTCTCGGCATTGATTTTGAGCCGACCGTACGCTGGTTTGACGAAGGAAACAAACTTCTTCTTTCCGACACGGTTTCGGCGAGCGAAGGTGCGATGCTGCTTGATGCCGTGCCGGATTTAATTGATTCGACCGTGACGACTTTGGACATTGAGCGCGGCGATGAAGCAAAACTCGTTTCGGCGTGCGAATTCGTTCTCGAAGGACTTTATGCGCAAAATAAAATCTCGCGCAACGAAGAAGGCGGCTACGAAGCGATGACGAAAACCAGACGCGACCGGCGCGGAATGATTTACGAAGATTTGACCGATTTGGAAGGTTATAATTGATGAAGCAAAAACTTTTCACAGTTGAGGATCGGTTTTATATTAGTGAACGAAACGGGACTGTTGTTGCCAGTGATTCTCAACCGAATTCACCAACATTCAAAATCGAAGATGAACTTGTTCTGGTTCGTCCCGACGGCACGAAAATAATTACCGAAGTCGGCGGGATTGAAATGCCGCGAACAGTTAGCGGTGTTAGAAAAATTGCGATTTTGATTAAGAATGTTTCGAAAAAAGATATTCCGGTCGGAACTGAGGTTTTCTTAAAAACATAGATTGCCGAATTACTCACAAATAGTAAGTTTTGAGTAATTCGGCAATCAGAATAATACAACTTATAATTAATTTTATGCGCTATTTATTCTTAATTTTATTTACGACTTTATTTTTTACGGCTTGCCAAAAATCAAACATGCAATCGCAAAACGCCTCGGCGGAAGTGAAACGCTATCCGCTCAAAGGCACGGTCGTGGCGGTTGATAAAGAGAAAAAAAAGGCGACTATCAAGCACGAAGAAGTTAAAGATTATATGCCGCCGATGACGATGGATTTTCCGATTCGGGAAGATTGGGTCTGGGAAGATTTGCTGCCGGGCGCGGATGTGTTCGCCGAACTGGTCGTGGATAACGACGGTTATTGGCTGGAAAAAATCGCCATTTCCGCCGCGCCGAATCCGAATCAGCCGCCGCTTCCGACGCGCGAAGACGTGGCGCAAATCGGAAATCAAATCCCGGAAAATTTTACGCTCACCAATCAGGACGGCAAGCGCATCAATCTGGCAAAAGATTATCGCGGCAAGGCTCTGGCGATAACGTTTATTTATTCGCGCTGTCCGCTGCCGACTTACTGTATTTTGATGTCGAAAAATTTTTCGGATCTGGCAAATCAATTAAACCAGAACGCCGAATTGAAAGATAAAATACGGCTGCTCAGTATTTCATTCGACCCGGCAACCGACACGCCCGCCAAGCTTAAAGAATACGGGCAAGGCTATCTCGGCAAAGACGCCAAACCGGATTTTACCGTTTGGCAGTTGGCAACCGGAACCGACAAAGAAGTAAAAGCCATCGCCGACTTTTTCGGTTTGCGCTACGAAGTTGACCCGAACGACAAAACGCAGTTTGCTCACTCTCTGCGGACAATTGTCATCACGCCCGACGGCAAAGTGCAGCGAGTTTTTTCGGGAAATGAATGGACACCGGACGATTTACTAAGGGAATTACAGACGGCGAAAAAATAATTTTTAGTAAAGCGACGAGATTTTATAAAATTTCAGCGGCAATCAAACTTTATAACGAAGTGTCGGCAATTCAGACGGTCGTTGACTTTTTCGGTTGGTGAAGCGTTAACGGTCAGCCGGATTCCATGTATCCGGTTGCTTTTAACGATGGATGTTGCCAATTGAATTTCGATCCGGTTGTCCGGGTTGCCGACACACTTTTTACAGTTAAGATTGCAAAGATATAACTGCACAGTTTTCAAATTCCATTATCGCCCGTCATTTTTCCGCAAATCTCCCGCAGCTTCGATTTTATTTCCCACTCGTCAATTTTTAATGCTTGACCGTCGCGATAAATTTCTTCGCCCGCGACCATTGTCATCCGAACGTCACGCGCATTCGAGGCGAAAAGCAGTGCCGAATAAACATCGTGAACCGGCTGCTGCGCGATGTTATCAAGGACAATAACGATGATGTCGGCTTGTTTTCCGGCTTCGAGCGTTCCGATTTCCGACTCTAATCCGAGGGCGCGAGCCGCGCCGCGCGTTGCCGCTTCGATGATTTCTCTTGCCGGTAAAAAGCGGTTTCTGTTTTCCGCATTTCTGGCATAAAGCGCGGCGAAACGCGCTTCTTCCAGAATGTCGCAAGCGTTGTTGCTCGCTACCGAATCGCTGCCGAAGCCGACGCGGATTTTACCGTCCAAAAACTTTTCGAGCGGCGCGATGCCGTGACCGAATTTGGCGTTCGATTTCGGACAATGCGCGATGCTCGAATCGCTTCGCGCAATCAATTCTATATCTGCATCGGAAACTTTTACGCAGTGCGCGAGTAGCGGACGGGCAGCGAGAACTCCGGTTTGAGAAAGATATTCGATCGAAGAAGCGCGCGGCGCGTTCCATTCGAGATTTAAGTTTTTATAAAGCTCGGCGAAAAAGCCTGTACCCGATTCCATCAAGTCCGTTTCCTCGTTAGATTCGGCGGCGTGAATAGAAATTTTTATATTTTCGGCAATGGCATAATCGGCGATTCGCTCGAAAAGTTTTCGGCTAACCGTATATGGCGCGTGCGGCGAAAGCCCGACTTTGACCAGTTCGGTTTCGGATTGTTTCAGTTTTAAAAATTTATCGGCGAGCTTTTTGAAATCTTCGTCCGCCGTTTCATTAACCGGCGAAAATTCAGTTTCCTGAAAAACGATGCCGCGCAGGTTGTTTTTCTTCAACGCTTCAAAACCTGCCGCGCCGAAACGCCCGATGTCGCCGAAGCAAGTCACACCGGCACGCGCGCCTTCGAGCGCACCGGCGAGCGCAGAAACTTTGATGTCCGATTCGGTCAATCGTTCCCCGCGCGTTTTCGTCAGTTTTATCAGCCACGAATAAAAATCCGCTTCCACATCGTCGAGAAATCCGCGCATCGCCGTGATTTCCAAATGCGAGTGACAATTAATCAAGCCGGGCATTATTACGGCTTCGCCATAGTCTTTAATTTTGGCTTCAGGGTATTTTTCGACCAGCTCTTTTTTTGTTCCGACCGCAACGATTTTCGTATTTTTAACTACAACCGCGCCGCCGCGAATCGGCTCGGCGGAAATCGGCAAGAGATAATCAGCAGTCAGCAGGCGAGGCGTGTGTTTTTTCTCGTCAGTCACGATTTAATTTTTCACCTTTTCAAGTCTTTTCAGAATCGAGGTGACGTAAGATTTTGTCGAAGCGATTCCGATGCGTTCGGTAAACTCTCGTTCGGAGATTTGCGCGACATCCGCGTTGCGCGTCCATTCTTCGACGCGACTTGCTCCCGCGTTGTATGCCGCTAAAGTCATCGCCGTTTCCGCCGGTAACGAGCGGTATTTTGCGCGCATTTTTTCCAGATACCAGCAGCCGATTTGGATGTTGCGTTCCGGTTCGCGTAGAAATTCGACCACGTTTTCCGCCGTCTGTTTTTCAAACTCTACAAAGCCGGTTTCCTTCGCCCATTCACGCGCAACGAGCGGCGTGACCTGCATCAAACCGACTTCTGCATCAGCGCCGATTTGCCACGCGCGAAAATACGTTTCCTCGTAAATCACGCTCCACACTAATTCCCTGTCAAGACGATAAACCGATGCCTGCCGCGCAATCAAATCGTCGTAGCGGTGAACCCAATACTGATTGGAAAAGTAGGCTCCGAACGACGCGACCAACACGAAAATAATCAGACAGGAGAGTAAATAACGACGCATTGCGAACGGCGCGGCGAATGATTTATCCGTTTGATGCCGCGAAATTAATTTAGCTTTTTATAATCCTTCCAGAAATCTGCCGCGTTCACCGACCAATCAACTCCTTCGTAGCTTGAGAAAAAAGTTGATTGGGTGACAATGTGACCTTGCAGCCAAATATCGGCTTTGACCGACGCGCCGACGCGCAGCTTGCCTTTCAGAATATGGCGGTTAACGAGAGTTTCCAAACGAAATTTACCCAAATCCAAATGCAGCCAGTATAAATCGTGACCGGAAAACGGGTTGCGAAGCTGATTGAAATTTAATATTCGCCCCGTTAAACGCCAATCGGTTTTATTCGCATCAAGGTTTTCCGCTGTTTCCGAAAGCGGCTGCCACTTTAAATCCTCGTCCTGCTTTGAAACTTCGGCGCGATATGCCAGCCCGCATAAACCGACCGTTAGATTTCTTTGCTCGAAATTTTTCGCGCCGATTTCCGTCAAATTTTGTAATTGAAAAAACACAGGGTCGCCGCCCGTTTCGATTGAGCCGGAAACAGCGGCTTCGCCTTCTTTCTCGTCTTCAAAAAGCGACCAGCTCCCGATGCTCTGACGGTAGCGGGCACGAAAACCCGGTCGGCAATCAGCGTAAAAAACTTCGCCGGTTTTCGATTCGTAAAGCGTCGTCCAAACTTCCAAACCCAAACCGATGCGCCAGCAGCGTCCGTGAACCGTGCCGCCGGAGCGCGTGGCGAGCGAGGCTTCGCCGCGCCGTTCGGCATCTTCGGCGATGTCGCTCAATGTTTTTCCCTGCGGAATTTCCAAACCGATGGCGTTAAAAATCTCCATAAAATCTTCGGTTCCGGGTCATTCAAAGTCTGGACTCGGAACGGTCGTCGCTTGCTGAATTTTCGGTTTTTAATTTGCGGCTTTCGGCGGCGGATTGATCTTCAAATTTCCCCGAACGAATCATTTCCGCAAACAAATCAACATCATAATCGGCTTCCCGCGACATTGTTTGACGAATTTCGAGCAGCACTTCTAAAAACTTTGGGCGACGATACATAACAACTTTTTATTGTTGATTTTCGAGAGGCGAATCGTCAACCTTTGAAACGGATTTACGGACTGACGAGAAATTCGGGTGTGATGATGACGGGCGAGAAGAATCCGGCAGCAGTGTTGAACAGGCGAATTCGGGCTTGTTTGCGGACGTTTGCCAGATGTCCGAAATTCCATGTCACGAGATAATCCATTTTGTGAAACGAAGCAAAAGCGACGTGCAGCGCGTCAGCCAGAAATTTGCGGTGAAAAATACCGCGTGAGATATAGCCTTCGGCTAAGATAGCGACTTCTTCGGCGAGTTCGAGCGCGGGAAGCGGTTGGATTAACTTTAAGTAACCCGTGCGGTGCGGCTCGCTCGTTTGTTCGAGTTCGCGCCGGACGAGAATCGAACTGTAAGCGTCATATTCGGCGAGTTCGTGTTCCCACCAGCGAATCGTCAAATCGCGCCGAAACGGTTCGCCGTTGTCCAAATATGCGCCGACAACTGAGGTTTCAAGGTATAAACTTTGCTTCATAAAAAATCGGTCTCGGGTCTTTGAATTTTATGTTTTTGCAGGAAAAATCGAGGACTCAAGACCTAAGACCCAAGACCGATTTTCCAATTATTTAATCGGCTCAAATACTACTTTCGAGTTCGGAAAATCAAATGTCAGACGATAGTTTTTTAAAAAATTCCCGCCTAAAATACCGGCTTGTTCAAAGCCTGCGGTTTCGTTTATCAAATCCAAATCAAGCGCGATTGCCGTAATGCTGTTGCGGCTGTGGTCGCCGAACGAGATGCGCGGCAGCAGAAACGACGGCACGTTTTCGGTGATGCCCGCCGCGCCGACGACGCGCATCGTTTCGGTTTTAATAAACGGCGAAATTTCCTTTGAACCGGCGATTTCGTCAGAAATTACCGAAACGCTCGCGCCCGTATCAACGATAAAATTCAAAGGCTCTTGCAAACCTTCGAGCAGAACTTCGCCGCTCAAAAACCCGCTCGAAGTCAGGCGCAGCGGCAGGGAAAGCAATTTCTCTTCAACCGGCGTTTGTTCGATTGAATTTTGTTTGACCAAAGTAAAAGTCGCCTCGCCGTAATCAATTGTGGTCAAAAATTTTGAAATCAGAGACAATCCGATGTAGCCGTCAACCTGTTCATTCTGCGTGTGAAACTTTCGAATATAAATCGGGACATTTTTAATTTTCACATCACCGATGTAAATTGACGGCAAAAAACCGTAGACGATTTCAAATTTGCCGTTGCCGCCGATACCGCGCGCCAGACCGCCGCGCGTAATCGGTTTAATATTCATCCGACGGGCGGTTTCATCGGAAATAACGGAAATTCCCGAACCTGTATCGAGAACGAAATTCAGCGGCGCGTCGGTTTTTCCGAGCTTGATTTGAATAATCGGGCGGTCGTTGAATAATTTGACGGGAACGACGGTTTGCTTCGCGCCTTCAACCGTATAGAGCGATTGCCGGTTGCCTAAATAAGATAGAAAGCTAATTAATCCCTTGATGCGGTCGCGCCGTTCCGTATCGGTTTGCGGTGCAAGCTGCAGAAATCTCTTGTAAGCATCGGCGGCTTCCTTATAACTTTCGGCGCGCGCCGCGACCTGCGCCAGCGCATACATAAAATCCGGCTCCTGCGGTTCGAGATAAACGGCTTCGCGCAACTTTTCCAATCCCTGCGTAATGCGGTTTTCGTAGAAATCCAGCATTCCTATGCCCGACCAGGCTAGAGCTTCGCGGTTGTTGATTTTGTTGGAATTATAAAAAGCAAGTTTCGCGTCGCGAAAGTTTCCCGCGTTCAACAGAATTGTGCCGAGAATGGCGAAGGCGTAGGAATTATTCGGTTCGGCTTTGGCGACTTCAAAGGACGCAGCGTAAGCCTCAAGTAAGCGACGCTGTTTGAGCAGAACGCAGCTCAAAACGAGTTTCGCTTTCGATTGCTGCGAATCGCGCTCGATGATGGCGCGCAGGATTTTCTCGGCTTCGATGTATTTGCCCCGGCGCGTTAGCTTTTCCGCCTGTTTGATTAATTGTTTGAAATCGCCCGTTTCAATTGGAACATCGTCGCTTGCCGTTGCCGATAATGCGAAGCAGACGGTTAATAAACAAACTGAAATCGTGCGGATAAACTTTTTTTTGTGGAAAGGAAAACGCAAACTAAAATTCTGTAAATCTTGATACTTCATAATTCCTCCTTTCCGCGAGCGCGTGAAATTATTTAAGAATCTCGCCCGTTTTCATTGACCATAAAACTAAATCCAACTCATCAAAATCAATTTCAATTTCGGCGGCTAAAACTTTCAATTTACCTTCAACCGCCAGATATTTCGTCCGCGTATTCGGCGGCTGCGGGTCTTCGATAATTCCTAGTTCCGCCAGCGAGCGCAAAATATGTTTATCGAGAATCGCGTAGCCTTTATAACCGATGTTTCGCAAATAATGACTCGCTTCCTTATAGCCCAAACCTTTGATCCGTTTTTCCTTGACCAGCCAATCACGCCGTGCCGCATCGTCATCGAAACTTTCCAATTTTTCGCGCAGACGCAAGCGGCAATGTTCCTGCAAAAATTCGCGTGATGCGACGATGTAACCTGCCCGAGCATTCGGATAACGATGTCGTCCAACCAAAGCGCTGGCTAACTCCGCGTGATTTCCCGCAAGTAAAAGCGGTCTGACCGCCTCGACCGAGCGAAGTCCCATTCGCGCCGAACAGCCGCCGGTGAAAAAACAAAAAACCATTTCTTCCCAGAGACGTTCGTCCGCCGCGTGTTCCCGAATCCACTGAAATTCGGCGAGTCGCTTGAGAATTTCCTCGCGTCGTTCCGTGTATGCGGCTTTTATTTTTTCAATCGTTAAGGATATGTGTTCTTTTTTCACGAAAACAGTTGATTGAGCCTAATTTTAGGAGTTTCTCAGCCAAAATGCAATGTTTTTTTGAGATTGGTATTTACCGGCTTTGAATTAAAAATGGATTATCAATAATGATTCAGTTGTACGGTCAATTTATCTTTTGTAACTGGCGGCGATGAGATTTTCGCGTTTCGGAAAATGAAGAATAATTCCGCCGATACCGAGCGCGAACCAAAAAAAGAAATATTGGTAATTAAAGGCGAACGCCAATACAAGTCCAAAAAGCGTGGCGGTTTCGCACAACGCGCAGCCGACAATCAATGCCGTCTGCACCAGCGCGGGCTTTTGATTGTTAACGGCGTAATTCAAAAGTTTCTTTCGCAGAATGAAAGACAGCAAAACGGTCAAAAGTCCCAGCACGGCAAAAGCAACAATTATCGGCGCGCTTTCACCGAGCAGCGGTTTTGAAAAATCGAAGTTGTAAATCTCGCGCTTAACAAAAAACAGCAAGACTAAAAACATCAACTGCGACGCGAGCAGCGCAAACCAGATGACTGCCAGCGTTTGATATTGCCCTTCCACATTTGAATTCTGCATTTCTATTCGGTCGCCTCCAATTCTTCTTCGAGCAACTGCTTTTGGTATAAATCGGCATATTCGCCGCCGAATTCAATCAATTGTTCGTGCGTTCCGCGTTCGATAATCGCGCCGTCGTGCAGCACGCAAATCAGGTCGGCATCGCGGACAGTCGAGATGCGGTGCGAAACGATAATCGTCGTGCGGTTTTGCCGCACATCGCGCAAACCGCCCAGGATTTTTTCTTCCGTGTAAGTGTCAACCGCCGACAGCGAATCGTCGAGAATCAAAATGCGCGGATTTCGCATCACGGCGCGGGCGATTGCCGTGCGCTGTTTCTGTCCGCCTGACAAAGTAATGCCTCGCTCGCCGACGAGCTGTTCGTATTTATAAGGAAAATCTTTAATGTCATTTGCCAGGCTCGCAATGTCGGCGGCTTTTTCGACGGAAATAAATCTAATATTCGTCTTCGTTTGCCCGCTGCTTTCGCCTTGAGCTTTCAAGTTCAAATTTGAATCTACACCGAACGCGATATTTTCGGCGAGCGTGTTGCTGAACAAAAAAGTTTCCTGCGGCACAACTCCGATGGATTTTCTGAGCTGCGCGAGCGGAAAATTTTTCACCGGAACGTCATCAACTAAAACAGTTCCATCCGGCGCGTCGAGCAGGCGCGGAATCAAACTTATCAAAGTTGATTTGCCGCTGCCGGTTTTCCCGACCAGCGCGACGGTTTGCCCGGCTTCGACTTTCAAGTTGATGTTTTTCAAAATCGGCGTTCCGTTATATGCGAAATTTAAATTGCGAAACTCGATTTTGCCCCGTATTTTGGCTTGTTCCTTTGCGTCCGGCGCGTCTTTGATGGTCGGTTCGGTCTCCAAAATCTCGTTGAATCGTTTGAGCGAAGCCGTGCCGCGCTGGTAAAGATTGACGACGTAGCCGAGCGCAATCAAATACCAAATCATTCGCTGCAAATAAAGAATAAACGCCGTGAAATCGCCTGCCGAAATTTCGCCGCGCACCGCCATCGGCACGCCGACGGCGACAATGATTACAAAACCCAAGCCAATGAAAAAGAACAAAAGCGGTCGCATCGCCGCGCCGAATTTCACGAGCGCGATATTTCTGGCGGCGTATTCGCGGTTCAATTCCTGAAACTTTTCAATCTCCGGCACTTCCTGCGCGTAGGCGCGAACGACTCGAACGCCCGACAGATTTTCCTGTGCGCGCGCCGTAATACTTGAGAAAAATTCCTGAATTTTTTCAAAACGAACGTGAATCTGCTCGCCCAGGTATTTCACTGTCAGGGAAACGAGCGGCATCGGAATCAGCAGAAACAAAGTCAATTTGACGTTGATTCTCAACAGAATCGGCAACACAATCGCCAGCGCGAAAATTGCCTGAAACGAATATAGAATCATCGGTCCGACGATTTGCCGGATTGCCGATAAATCATTCGTCGCCCGCGCCATCAAATCGCCGACGCGGTTGTTCTGAAAAAACTCCTGCGACTGATTAACGAGCGCGGCGTAAAAATCGCCGCGCATATCATATTCGATATGCCGCGAGGCATTTATCAAAAGTCGCCGCTGCCAAAACAGAAAAACGCCGCTCACCGCATTGATAGCTAAAATAAGCAGCGGATAATAAATAATTTTTTCCCAGGTTACATCCTGGCTTAAATCATCAATCGCCAGTCCGACATAATATGGCACGAGCAGCCCGAACGCCATCGAAACGAGAATAAACAAAATTCCCATCACAATATGAGATTTGTAAGGCTTGAAATAGCGGGCGAATTTTTTCAGTTCTTCCATAAAATTACGGAAAGTTCAGAAAGTTCGGAAAGTCTGGAAAACCTTTCAAGAAGTTGTTTTGACTTTTTGCATTTTCCAAACTTCCTAGACTTTCGTGTATGTCGAGAGTGCCGTTGCTACCAGTTTTCCCTGTTCATTGACGACTTCCGCCGATAAAAATATAAGGCGTTTTCCCGCCCGCACAACTTTTGCCGTGCAGACGACTTTTCCGTCAGTCACAGGTCGCAGATATTGCACGGTCAAATCAACGGTCGTCGCTTTCTCGTCCGTCCCGATTGACGTAATTACGGCGAAAGCCGTCGCCGTGTCAATCAATGAAGCAGTCGCGCCGCCGTGCAGCAGTCCATACGGCTGACGCAATTTTTCCTGCATTGCCAAACTCATTACAACTTTTTCTTCAGTAATTTCTTCGAGTTCAATGCCGAGCAGTTTCAGATAAGGTGTGTTTCGCGCCACCTCAAAAGCTGCCTGTTTATTTTCTTCGTTTATCATTTTTTGATTAGGTTCGCCCGCGCAATCTCGTAAAATTCCTTTGACGAAACTTTGCGAAAATCTTTTGGCACTTCAAAAAACTTTGATTCGATTTGCGCGTTGAAATTTCTTAATTCCATCGTTAAAGTCAAAGTTTTTTGCTCGCCCGCGACGCTGTAAAATTCCTGCTTAACCGGCAAACCGATTTGCGTGTCAACGTAAATTATAATTTCAGAGTTCGCCGCGTCGTCCAAATTGACGCGATAGCGGGCGAGATTGTTTTCCGGCGGAAGGGTTTCAAACCGCGCGCCGTTTTTTTGATTGAGCCATTCGGCGGTAAAAAATTCGTCCGCAGTTTCGCTTTGCGCGCCCGCTTCTTTTTCCGCATAAATTTTTCGATTCGCGGCGATTATAAAAGTTTGACCGCCGATTTGCAGAAGCGAAATTTCCGATTCGGTTTGATAATTAAAAATTGTCAGCCTATTTCCCTCGTTTCGCGCCGTGAAAACTTTGTCCACGCTCTCGTTTGCCGCAACGACGATTTCCGTTTGATAAATTGTCGGCTCTTTGGTCGAAAAAGGAATCGCGCTTTTCAATTCTTCGGCGACAAACGGCGTTGGCGACGCATCAGCGGCGGGATTGCTTTGAAAAAAACTGCACGCTGACGCGAAAAGCATAGCGGCGAGGAAAATAATTTTTAGCGAATTTGACGAAAACATTGGCGAAGTGAGAATTTTAACACAACGCTTGAAAGCGGATAAATCCGCGTTAAAATAATTTTCGATGAACCCGCGCCTGCTGCAACTTTATTATATTTTCGGCGGAATCATTCTGCTGCCGCTCGTGCCGTTTTTCTACTGGCAAGGACAGCGAGTGCGAAAGCGCGTCGGCAAACTGCCCGATGCGGCGGGCGAAACCGTCGGACAATTCGGCGAATACAAAGAAACTTTAAATCTGCTCGCCATCGGCGAATCAACCGTTGCCGGTGTCGGCGCAGACAATCATCGGGAAGCTCTCGGCGGACAACTGGCGAAGTTTTTAAGTTTGGAAACCGGCAAATCCGTGCGCTGGCACGTTCTCGGCGAAAGCGGCATCACGGCGCGCGAAACCGTGCAAAGGCTCGTTCCGCATCTGCCCGAAACCAAGATGGATTTGGTCGTCGTCGCGCTCGGCGGCAATGATACTTTCAAGGTCAGCAGCCCGAATCGCTGGCGCGCGGATATGACGAAATTGATTTTAATTTTGAAAGGCAAATATCCGAAGGCGAAGATTTTGCTGGCGAACACGCCGCGCGTCATTGATTTTCTCGCTTTGCCCGCGTCGCTGAAGTTCGTTCTCTGGCGCATCTCGCAACTGCACCACGAAAACGCGAAAAATCTGGAAAGCGAGATAGAAAACGTTTTTTACTTTGACGAAGCGGAACGAGTCGGCGCAGAATTTTTCAGCGACGGCGTTCACCCGTCGGCGCAAGGTTACACAATGTGGGCGGAAGCAATGATAAAATCTTTGGCGAAGAAAACTGAAATTCAATAGATAATGCCGGTCAAGATCAAACCTGATGAATCACACAGAATCGCTTGCCGAAATCTCCGCGCTGCTCGGCGCGCATAACGAGTGGCTTTTGATTCATTCGTCGGGAAACGCTTTTGCGCTTAAACTGGGCGAAATCGAAATCTCGTTCGAGCGCGAAAAAATTATTCTCGGTTTTCTGGACGACAAAGGTTTTCAAGTGTGGCGCGTTGCCGATTATAAAATCGAGCAGGAAAAATTGACGCTCGATTTAACGCGCAACTTCGGGCGCGAGTTGGAACGAATCAAATTTGTGCCGCGTCTTTCTGCCAAAGAATCCGGCGCGGCAGTCGAACTCGCGCGGCTTGAAAAAGCCAATCAGCTCGCTCGTTTAATCGTCGCCGAAAATCCGAAATCAAAACTCGTCCGCGTCCAGTTAAACAAAGAACACGGACGCTTCGCTCATATAATTTTCGAGAACGCGGGAAAAAATCAAATCGCCGTTCTCGCCGACGTTTCCGAAACCGCCGCGCCCGAACGTCTTCTGACCGCCGCGATTTTCTGGCTGAACAAACTTCAACAGCGCGTTAAGAATCCGGTTGATTTCGTTTGGATTACAGCCGAAAAAAAACTTTATAAAAATTTGCGGAAACTTCACGCGCTGCTCAACGAAGGCTGGCGAAAAAGTATTCTGATAAAAGAAATTCGCCTCGACGCGCAATCCCAAAAACGTGAAATCGGCGACGCTTCGCCAATCGGTTTCGGCAATCTGTGGCGCGAAAAACCGCCGAAAATTTCTCTGCCGGAAGATGCAGAAGCGAGCCGAACGGCAATGGAAATCGCCCGACTCGCACCGAAAAAAATTGATTCTGTTTTTACGCGACACGGTGAAACGCTGCGCTTTTTCGGCTTGCCTTTTGCCCGCGTTCGGCGACACGGCGACACCGAACGGGCGTGGTTCGGCATCGGGCGCGAGCGGCGAATTTTGAATGAAACGACGCGGGCGGAATTTTTCGAGATGCTCGAAAATCTCGAAACATATCGCCGATTTGATTCGGCAAATAAACGTCACGATTTTTTCAATCTCGCGCCGGAAGCGTGGCTCGAAGCGATTCTGCGGCGCAGCATCAACTCACTTGACGGCAATCTGATTTTATCGCCGATTCACAACCAATTCCGTCACGCCAACGACAAAATTGATTTGCTCGCCCTCAGAACCGACGGGCGTTTGATCGTCATTGAGTTAAAAGTCGAACCCGACCGTGAAATGATTTTTCAGGCAATTGATTACTGGCGAAAAATCGAATTGCAGCGCCGAAGCGGAAACTTGCAGCGGGCGAAAATTTTCGGTGATTTAGAGATTGCCGACGCGCCGACGATTGTTTATCTGGTCGCGCCGACTTTGAGTTTTCATCGCGAATTCGCGTTTTTGTCAAAAACCGTCTCCACGCAGATCGAGATTTATCGTTTCGATTTGAATGAGAATTGGCGCGAAAATTTGAAAGTGATGAAGGTCGAAAAAACTTAAAGTCCTTTTGCGGCTTAACTCTTTTACGTTCTCTTAACTCGATAAACGCCGATTGCTAATCTTTCGGCGAAATTTTCTTTAACAAGCGCGTGATTCGCTTTGCCTGCTTCGACGCGCGTCAACCCGACGGCTTTGGCAAATTCGCCGATCAGAGTCATCTCGCCCATCTCTAAAAATGCGCGGGCAATTTCTT
Source organism: uncultured Pyrinomonadaceae bacterium (assembly GCA_965365505.1). GTDB lineage: Bacteria > Acidobacteriota > Blastocatellia > Pyrinomonadales > Pyrinomonadaceae. The sequence goes on from CBDUBY010000023.1 coordinate 14,513, forward strand.
TTACGCCGTCTTCACGCGAAATCTTTTTCGCCATTTCCTTTGGAAAACGGGCTTCCGCCAAAGTCCAGATGTAAGTAAAAGTCGGATGATAAAGGCATTCCTGCGGCACGACCTTCATCGCCCGCTGCAATTCGTCTAACGCCTTGGTTAATTTTTGGCGCGTTTCGATTTTCGTTTCGACGCGCAAATCCGAAGTTCCCATTTCCCATTCTTTCCGCAAAACTTTCAAAATTTTATTCGCATCCACGGACAAAGCCGATTTTTCCTGTTTTTTCTGAACGCCCCAAATTGCGTTGAAATACGGAATTAGGCGCGGCGCAATGAACATCGCGCGACCTTTGCAGAGTTTCGAATAATAAATCTTGCCGCGCTGCATCACTTCGTCTTTCAATTCCCAGGCTAAACTCATCTCGTAATCCTTCTGCACATTGCGCGGCGAATGAGCGTCGCGCCGACCGCAGACGGCGACATAAACCGACGGCAGATTGGTGCGCGAATCGGTCAACGCCAGACAAAATCCTAAATCTTCAACCAGCGCTTCAACGTGCGCGGCGGTTTCAATTTTCAAAATTTCCTCGCGCCGCCATTTCTGGTCACGCAGTTGTTCGATTTCTTCGGGCAGTTCGGTTATTTTACTCAAAGCGGAAATCCTCTTGATTAATAATGAATTATGAAATTTCTTTTACGAATCATTATATAAAATTCGCTTCAAACTTTTACATTCTTTCGCGCATCTATTTACCAGTTCCAAACAAGAGGCAAAAGAAAATGATGAAAACAAAGATTATTTTATTTGGATTATTAATGCTCTGTTTTTCGGCGATTGGCGTGTTCGCTCAAACGTCGAATATTACCAGAAAAGATTTGAGTCAGGCTGAAATTGACCGCATAATCAAGACAGTAACGGCGAACGAAAGCGAATTTCGTTCGGCTCTGAGCAATTATGTTTTCAGCCGCAACGCGACTGTTCAAATAATTGGAATGGGCGGGCAAGTTACGGGAAGTTACGTCCGCAACTCGTTCCTGAATTTGACGCCCGAAGGTCAGCGGTTTGAAAAAATCATTTACGCGCCCGTTGCCACTACGCCGCCCGGATTCGTCACGCCCGAAGATTTGGAAGACCTCGGCGGCATTAATCCATTTGCTTTAGACCCGTCTGTCATCACGCAATATAATTTCAGTTTTCTCGGCACAGAGAAGATTGACGAGCTTAATTTATACGTTTTTGAAGTGTCGCCAAAAGTAATGCCGAATCCGAAGAAGTCGAAACTGCGCCTGTTCACCGGCAGAATCTGGGTTGACATGCAGGATTTACAAATCGTTAAATCGAAAGGAAAAGCCGTTCCCGAAACCAAGGAAAATAAATTTCCGGTCGTCGAAACGTGGCGCGAAAATGTTGACGGCAAATATTGGTTTCCGTCGTTCGCCACTTCCGACGACGAACTGGTTTTCGACAGTGGTTCGGTCACGAAAATCAAACTTCGCGTCAAATTCGCTAATTACAGACAGGGCAGAAGCGATGTCAAAATCATTGACGAGGAAATCATAGACGATAGTAAACCGGAGCCGGTTCCAACGCCGACGCCGAAAAAACCATAGTTTAACTTCAGCAGATTAAAGGAGCGAAATTCAGGTTTCCCTCCTTTAATTATTTTGCCAGTTCTTCGGCAATCGCGCCGCGCACTTTCACCAGCAAATCCGTTAAATCTCGCTCGCTCGTTAAATTTTTCGTTTCAAACGGCGGCAGTAACACCATTTCGCAAACAGCCGGATTCGCTTGATTCAATTTCTTGCCCATTGCGTAATCGGTGTTTTTCATCACGACCGGAACAATCGGAAAGCCGGTGTCAATCGCCATATAAAACGCACCCTTTTTGAATGGCAAAAGTTCATTCGGCATTGCGCGCGTGCCTTCGGCGAAGACGCCAAACGAAATTCCCGAACGCAGTTTTTCCGCCGCGTTGCGCATCGTCGCGATTGCCGATTCTTTATTCGTGCGATCAATGGCGATGACGTTGACGTATTTCATAAACTTGCCCGCGACAATCCAGTCCAGCATTTCTTTTTTCGCAATGACGCCCATTTTTTTGCCCGTGTAGGCGAACATCATCGCTGTGTCGAGATACGAATGATGGTTGGAAACGAAAACGTAAGACCGGTTCGCCGCCAGATTTTCCTGACCGCGCACGACGATTTGCATTCCTGACCAGCGCAGCCACGCGCGTGCGCCCCAAGCCGCCCACGGATACGCGTATTCGCGGTCGCCTCGGATTCGCGCCATCAGCATTATCGGCGGCATCAGAAACAAAAAGAAAAACGCCAGAATCGAAAGCGAACGATAATAACGCAGCCGCCCGATGAATTTCCGCCAACCGTTTGTGTTAAAATTTCTCTCAGGAAAAATAATTTTTTCGTTGTTCGCTATTAAATTCGTCAGGGGTTTGTCTAAATGATTCGACATCGTTCCTTCAACTTTCGCTTCGTTTTTTGTTTGATTTTCGCGTTCGCGTGTTTTGCCAATATAGCACAGGCGCAATCAATTCCCAGCCCGAAATCGGTTCTCGGTTTTCATCCGACCGACGACAAAACCATCGCCGATTGGTCGCAAATCAACAATTATTTTCAAAAGCTCGATGCGGCAAGCGATAAAGTCGCAGTGCGTGAAATCGGTAAGACGACGCTCGGCAAACCGTTCATCGTCGCGTTCGTTTCGTCAGCGGAAAACATCAAAAATCTCGATAAATACAAACAGATCAACCAAAAACTCGCCGACCCGCGAGCGGTTGCGACGGACGCGGAACGCGGGCAATTAATCGAGCAAGGCAAAGCGGTCGTGGCGATTTCCTGTTCGATTCACTCGACGGAAATCGTGGCTTCGCAGATGTCTATGAATCTCGCGTTTGAATTGGCGACGGCGACCGACGAGGAAACTGGGGAGATTCTGCAAAACACGATTCTGCTGCTGATTCCGTCGGCGAATCCTGACGGCATAGACATCGTGGCGAACTGGTATCGGAAAACTCTCGGAACGTCTTTCGAAGGCACATCGCCGCCCGAGCTTTATCATCATTACGCCGGACACGACAACAATCGCGATTGGTTTATGATGAATCTGGCGGAAACGCGCCACGTCACAAAACTGTTCTGGCAGGAATGGTTTCCGCAGGTCGTTTACGACGTTCATCAGATGGGACAGAACGGTGCGCGGTTTGTCATTCCGCCGTTTTTCGATCCGCCGAATCCGAACATTCCGCCGCTCGTCCTTCGTGAAGTCGGATTGATGGGCTACAAAATCGCTGCTGATTTGCAGGCAGCGAATTTTGCGGGCGTGGCAACGAACACGACGTTCGACACCTGGTGGCACGGCGGCTTTCGCTCCGCGCCTTATTACCACAATTCCATCGGTATTTTGTCCGAAGCCGCGAGCGCGAATCTGATGTCGCCGGTGACAATTACGCGCGAAAAAATGGCGCAGACGCGCGCCGCGCGCGGTTTGGCATCGCCGCTTGAAACAGCAACGAATCACCCGCAGGTTTGGCAGCCAAAAGAATGGCGACCGGCTGACATTGCCGCGATGGAACGAGTTGCGTGCCTTTCGGTTTTGCAAATGGCGGCTAAGTTTCGCGCCGAATATCTGCGAAATTTCCTCGAACTCAATCTGGCTAATTCTCAGACAAACGCCAATCCGAATCAGCCGGCGGCGTATGTTATCCTCGCCGGACAAGGGCGCGAAGAAATCGTTTCGCGGTTTGTCGAAATTCTGCTCGCGCAGGGCATCGAAGTTTATAAAATGCGGCGCGAGTTAAATGTTTCAATGCCCGCGATGAAGCCGCAGGAGATGGAAATTCCTCTGGGAAGTTTTCTCGTTCCGCTCGACCAACCGCAGCGCAACAATGTCGAAGCCCTTTTCGGCAAGCAAACTTATCCGAACCGCGTGGACGCGAGCGGCAATATTGACCCGCCGTATGATGTCGCGGGCTGGACGTTGCCGCTGCAAATGGACGTGGAAACTTACGCCATCACGCGCATCGCCGAATCGCCAACCGAACGCGAGCTTGAACGCGTAACCGACATCAATCAAGCGCGCCAAACTTTGAATCTAGATGCGTCGAAACAGGCATTTGCGAATCTGCCGAATCCGCTGAAAACAAATCCGCGCGTCGGGCTTTATAAAGGCTATACAACTTCGATGGACGAAGGCTGGACGCGCTTTGTTTTCGATACGTTTCAAGTTCCCTTCAAATCAATTTCTGACGCCGATGTTCGTAACAATAATTTGAATTACGACCAGATAATTCTGCCCGCCGACAGCGAGAATTCGATTCTCAACGGTTTGAAACCGGAAAATTATCCGAAAGAATACACGGGCGGCATCACCGAACAAGGCACGGAAAATTTGAAAAAATTTGTCGAAAACGGCGGCAAGCTAATCTGTTTCGACGATTCGTGCGAACTCGTTATCAAGCGGTTTAATTTGCCGATGAAAAACGTTTTGAAAGATTTGAAGCGCAGCGAATTTTATTGTCCCGGCTCGATTTTGCAGTTGGATGTTGATAACACAAATCCGCTGGCGCGAGGTTTTAGAAAACAAACCGCCGCGTATTTTATCAACAGTTCGGCGTTTGAAATTGCCGACGCGACTAAAATTAAATCCGTGGCGACTTATGCGAAAAGCGACGCTTTAATGTCGGGCTGGCTTTTGGGCGAAAAATATCTGAACGGCAAAACCGCGCTCGCCGAAACCGATTACGGCAAAGGAAAAATCGTTCTTTTCGCGTTTCGCCCGCAGCATCGCGGTCAGACGTTCGGGACGTTTCCGTTTATTTTTAACGCACTGGAGAAGTAATTTTATGCAAGCTGTCGAAACTCAATGCCTCAAAAATAATCTCGGTTTAGTCTGCATCACGACGACCGACGCGGTGCGTTATAAAACTGTCACGCGCAAACGCCTGTTGTCGTTTGATGAACCGACGCAGCGCGAAATGCTGCGCTCGCTTTATCAGGAAAACATCAATCGCATCGGCAATGCGGTTGATTTCTGCCAATCGAACGACATCAATCTCTACCGTCTGACATCGGGACTTTTCCCGTTTTCCGACGAGCCGATTGGCGCGGAAATTCTTAATGAATTCGCCGAACAATTATCAGCCGTCGGAAAACGAGCGATTGAAAACAATCTGCGAATCGTGATGCATCCCGACCAATTCGTCGTGCTGAGTTCCGATTCAGAAAACGTGATTGAAAACAGCGTCAAGATTTTGAAAATGCACGCGCGCACTTTGGATATGCTGGAGCAGCCGCGTTCGGAATGGGCGACGATGAACATTCACGGCGGGAAAGCCGACCGCACGGACAAGCTCGTCGAATCTGTGGAGAAATTACCGGAAAATATTCGTTCGCGCATTGCATTTGAGAACGACGAGTATTCTTATTCGTCGGCGCAGATTTTAGAAGTCTGCCGCCGCGCGAAAGTGCCGATGGTTTTCGACGCGCATCATCACGTCTGCCGCGAAAAACTTGATGATTACAACCACGAATCGGTCACGGAAACATTTTGGGCGGCACGTGAAACGTGGGCAAAACCTGAAAATCAACTGGTGCATATTTCCAACGGGCGCGAGCATTTCCAGGATCGCGCGCACCACGATTTGATTTTCACAATGCCCGAAGTTTTTCGTTACGCCGAGTGGATTGAAGTCGAGGCGAAACACAAGGAAATCGCGATTGCGAAGCTGCAAAGCGAATGGCTGAACAAGCAAAATTAGCAAAGTTTTAAGTTTTCGTGCCGTAGAGCAATTTAGTCGGCGAAAGATAAGTTTCACATTTAATGTCCGAAAAACCGGCTTCTTCGAGCCAATCGGCGTAAACGCGCTCGCTTCTCTCAACGTCGGGCGCGTTCCAGCAAACGTCTTCCAGACAAAACAAAACGGAAATCGGCGGCGCGAGATGCGAATCGTCAATGATCCAGCCGCTCAAAATGCAAACGCCGCCGGCGGGAAGTTTTTCATAAAGTTTTTTGAGCAGTTGTTTGTTTTCCTCGGCATCGGCGACCGCCATAAAATTCGCCAGCAAAACCGCGTCGAAATCTTCGGGCAAATAGTCTTTTTTGAAATCGCCGCCGATCAGCGTGATTCGGTCAGACAGATTCGCCTTTTCGACGATTTTTTCGGCGGTTTCGATATTTTCCGGCAAATCAAAAACGATTGATTCCAGATGCGGATAACTTCGGCAAAGCGCGATTGAGCTTGCGCCGGTTCCGCCGCCGAGGTCGAGAATTTTTCGGTGCTTTGAAAAATCGAACGCCTTTCCCAATTCGTAACCGTGAAGCAGCGCCAGATTGTGCTGTTCGGTCATAGCTTCCGCGCCCTGATCGTCCGAATCGGGCGTCGCTTCCTCTTGCTCCTGCTCGCCGTATTTCCAATCCTTTAACTTTTCGGTCAATTTTGCCCAAACCGGCGCGCTTCTTTTTCGGTGCCGCTCGACTTGCCCGCCGAGATAAAACTCTCGGTTTCTGATGAGAAAAGATTCGGACGTTTCCGAATTTTGGTAGCCGTCTTTTTCCCTTTCCAGCAAACCGGCGACGACGGCGGCGTTCAAAAATCTTTCCATTGCCAGCGGGTGAACGTTTTTCATTTGGGCGAGTTCCCTGGCGGTTAAAGTTTTACCGTCCAGAGCGTCGGAAATTTCAAGCTCGACGAATGAAAATAAAACCTGAGATTTTTGATAAGCCGCCATCAAATCTAAAAGCGCCGAGACGTTTTTAACATCAACCATATTTTCGTCTTTCATAAAAATCTAATAATCGAAAAATCACCAGCAGCCATTTCAAAAATAATCTTTGCGTATCTTTGCGCCGCCTTTGCGACCTTTGCGGTTAGTCTTTTTCAGCGATTTTTAACCGCAAAGGTCGCGAAGGTAAGCCGCAAAGGTCGCCAAGCGAATTTTTGAAATGGCTACAAATAATCTTCTCACCTTTTAAGCGGCAATTCGTAAAATCGTTTTCGAGAAAAGTATAGCATTCGGAAATCAAGCCGCTGCGCGAGCTTAATTTTATTTTCGTATCAAATCATCTTTGCTATGATTATCAATTATGAACCTGCGTTACGTTTTGCTCGTTTTTTCCATCGTTTTACTCTCCATTTCAAACGCTTCGGCGCAAATTGCGAATCAATCGCCCGCCTTTAACCGCGAGCCGGTAATCCGCATCGGTTTGACGACGAATGCATCTTCGGTTTCGATTACAACGACCGATTCGTCGCTCGTCGCAATCAGTCCCGATGAACCGCAAAAGTTTCTGGCGACGACGAAAGTCAGTGTGTCGGCGCGCAATTATCGCCCGCCGGAATTCGACGTTTATCATTTCGAGATTCCGAACATCGCTACTGTTCAGGAAGCCGACAATCTGGCAAAAGAAGTGCGCGAGGCGACTAGCGAAAAAACGCTCGTCAACTTTGACGCGAAGACGAATACATATCGCGTGCGCGTCGGCGAGCAGCGCGAAACTGTTGAAGAGGCGAACGACTTTAAAGCTGAATTGAGCGAGAAGGGTTTTCCGGCGGAAATCGTGACCGAGCGCATCGTCCAGCCTTCGACCGACGCGGTTGCCTTGTCCGATCAACTGAAAACCGGCGGCAAATCCGAAGTTCGCAGTTTGATAAAACCGACCGTTTCGAGCCAACTGATAACAAACACGGAAATCAATCCGAATTTGCGCGAAGTCATCGTCAATGGCGCGAGTCCGACGGCGAAATTTTCTTCGCTGAAACCAGTCGCGTTTGGCTCAATCAATCAACGCGTCGCGCCGGTCAGATTTAACGGTAAAGCGTATCGCGGCAAGATTGAAGTGTTCGTCAATTCACGCGGCAGTTTGACGGTCGTCAATGCAGTTTCATTGGAAGACTATTTGTTGGGCGTTGTGCCGAACGAACTTTCTCTGCCTGCTATCGAAGCGCAAAAGGCGCAGGCGATTGCCGCGAGAACTTACGCGGTGGCGAACATCAATCAATTCGGCGCGCAGGGTTTCGATTTGCTGCCGACCGTTCGCTCGCAGGTTTATCAGGGCTACTCGTCCGAATCGAAAATGGGAACGCAAGCCGTTTTAGAAACGCGCGGCATCGTGGCGACTTACAAAGGCACGCCGATAAACGCGATGTATACTTCGACGTGCGGCGGGCGCACGGAAAATTCGGAAAACATTTTTGAGTTTAATGAGCCTTATCTGCGCGGCGTGGAATGCTCTTTGGAAGGTCGGCGGCATTTCGATCCGTTCACGATAAAAACCGCGCGCGTTCCGGCTAAACTGCGCGACGAAAAAAATCTTGAACTCGTCCGCCTGATGTCTCTGTTCGCCGCCGTGGGCGGCTTTCAGCTTTCGACCGCGCAGATGTCCGACGATTGGTTTGAGAGCGAACCGACGCAGAGCGAGATGTCAAACTGGCTGAATCAACTGGCGGTAAAATTCGGCAAGACTTTTCCGAACGTGAACAAGGATTCGGCGAAACCGCTCGAACTCGCCCGCATTCTGGCGCAGATAATCTACACGGAAAGTTCCAACGACACGCTGCTGTCGGAAGCCGACATCAATTATCAACTCGCGTTCGACGACCAGGCGGAAATTCCGAAAGAGCGGCGCGCTGACGTTGCCGCGCTGCTGCGCGACGGTTTTCTGACGCTGCACGCGGATTTGACTTTGAAACCGAACCGGGCGTTTTCCCGCGCCCGAATGCTGCGGCTCGTCGAGCAGATTTACACCAAGAAAAAATGGATGCCCGCGCTGCAAACCGCCGTCACGCAGTCGAGCGCAGACGGAAAATTGATTATTAAAAATGGCAAAACAAATCGTGAGTTGCCGCTGCGCCCCGACGTATTTTTATTCCGCGAATTCGGCGGCGCATTTTATCCGGTCAAAGAAACCGCTCTCGTCGGCGGCGAAACAATAAGTTTCCAAACCGACGCAACCGGCGCGGTTATTTACCTCGAAATCAAACCGACATTAGCCACAGTCACGGCGGAACGAATGTCGAGCTTTACGAATTGGAACGTCAATCTTTCGCCGTCCGCCGTCGGTTCGCGCCTGTCACGCTACGTGCGCGGCATCGGAACTTTGTATGACGTGCGCGTCGTGCGAAAAGGATTTTCGCGCCGCGCTACGGAATTAGAAATTGTCGGCTCAAACGGCGTAAAATCTCTGAAAGGCGGCAAAATCCGCTCGGCTCTGCGCCTCAATGAGCAGCTTTTCGTCATTAACAAACGCTACGACTCAAGCGGCAAAGCGACTTCCTATTCGTTCACCGGACGCGGCTGGGGACACGGCGTCGGAATGTGTCAATACGGTGCATACGGCTTGGCGAAAATGGGTGTAAAATACGACGCGATTATCAAGCATTATTACACGGGCGTTGATTTGACCCGGGCTTATTAAAATGCTGAATTATAAAAATGGATTTCGATATTCGTGAAAGCGAATTGTAAAAGGAGTGTTGAGTATGTTGACGACGATTAAGGCTGAAATTGATGTAAACGGGAACGTGCGATTTCTTGAACCGTTAAAAATCACTAAAAAGAGCCGCGCTATCGTAACTTTGCTGGACGATGAGATTGTCAAAGCAAGCAAGACGACCGAAGTGGAAGCGCATTCTGCCGAAGAACGATTTGCGCGTCATTTCAGGGCGATAGACAGCGGCGATGTGCGGTCTGCCGATAATGACAAGATAGATGCCGACTTAATTCGATCTTACGAGGACGCGCGCGATGACGAATGATTGGCTTTTTCTCAACACTTCCGGGTTGCTCTGCATCCACGACAAAAAGGATTTTCGCCACGCGCAGGCAATTGAATTATTCTCGAATGCCAAATCGCTTTTGGCAACCAATTATATTTTGGCGGAGTTTGTGCCTTTGTCGTATGCTCGCGGAAAAAATCGGAAAGAAACGATTTCTTTTATTGACGACATCCTCAAAGTTCCGCGATTGGAATTAGTTTGGGTTGACGAAAACTTACACAATCAAGCGATGAGCCTGCTCAAAAACCGGCTCGATAAAAATTACTCGCTGTGCGATGCTGTAAGTTTCGCCACAATGCGCGAGCGTGAAATACTCAAAGCCTTAACGACTGACAGACATTTTGAGCAGGAAGGTTTTATTAAACTATTGCAATCTTAACCGAATGAAATTTTCCCGCAATCAAATCATCGGTTCGCTCATTCTGCTCGCTGCGCTTTTGATAATCGCGCTCGTTCGCGTGGCGTTTTCTCCGAGATAAACTAACTGCAAATTGTATTGAGTAATTCAAAAAATCCAATTTATGCGATTGTCGGACCGACGGCTTCGGGGAAAACCGAAATCGGGGTCGCGCTCGCGCTTCGTCTGGGAAACGGCGAGGTGATTAACTGCGATTCGGTGCAGATTTATCGCGAAATTCAGATTGCCACCGCGAAACCGAGCGCCGAAGAACGGCGCGGCGTGCCGCATCATTTGATTGATTACGTCGCGCCCGATGTGAAATATACGGCAGCGGATTGGGCGGCGGACGCGGGCGAGAAAATCAAAGAAATCGAGGCGAGAAATAACATTCCGATTCTCGTCGGCGGGACGGGTTTTTATTTGCGCGCGCTGCGCGAACCGTTTTTTGACAGCCCGAAAACCGACGCGCGATTGCGGGAAAAATTAAAAAATATCAAAGACCGGAAAGGCGCGGAACATTTGCATCGAATTCTAGAGCGCGTTGACAAAACCGCCGCTGCGAAACTGCCGCCGCGCGATTATGTGCGCACATCAAGGGCTTTGGAAGTTTATTTTCAAACGGGAAAACCAATCAGCCAATTTCAACCGAATCGAGCCGCGCCGCCCGAATTTGCCAATCGAATAAAAATCCTCGCCCTTAATCCGCCGCGCGATGTTTTATACGAGCGAATCAACCGACGCGCCGAACAGCATTATAAAAATGGTTTGGTTGAAGAAGTAAAAAAATTGCGAGAAGCGGGTTTGAGCGATGAAACGAACGCGCTCGGCGCGCACGGTTATCGCCGCGTTTGCGAATTTCTGCGCGGCGAGCGAACGTTGGAAAGCGCGATTGAGCAGTCGAAACAAGACGTGCGAAATTATGCTAAACGGCAAATGTCGTGGTTTCGGCGCGAAGCGGGCGTGATTTGGCTCGAAGGCTTTGGCGACGATGCGAAAACGCAGGAAAATTTGTGGAAAATGCTTGATTTAGAATAACTTGTGAAACATTTCTTGTAAGAATCGGTGAATGTGTTATAAACTCGTTTTTGCAATACATACAATAAAATCGAGAGAGAGCGTTATGGAAAAAACGGTTGCCCAAAACATACAGGATGCGTTTCTAAACACGGCGCGGCGCGAGCGATTTAACATTATCATTCACTTGCTGCACGGCGCGACGCTGGCAGGCAGAATCAAGAGTTTCGACAAATTTTCGGTGATGATGGATGTCGGCGGGCAGGACGTTTTAGTTTTCAAACACGCCATTTCCACCATTTCGCAGGAACGGAAACGACCCGTTACGGAATAAAAACTTTGCGCGGAAAATTTATCACTTTTGAAGGAATTGACGGCAGCGGCAAATCAACGCAACTGCGAATGCTGGTGAGCGAACTGCTCGTTCGCGGGTTCAAGGTTTTACCCACGTGTGAGCCGGGCGGAACGCCTCTCGGCAGACGGCTTCGTGAAGCGTTTCTCGAAACCGAAGAAAACGTCGCGCCGCTCGCTGAACTTTTACTTTTCGCCGCCGACCGCGCACAGCACGTCAATTTTCTCGTCAAGCCCGCTCTCGAAGAAGGCAAAATTGTCATCTCCGACCGCTACGCCGACGCGACCGCCGCCTATCAGGGCGCGGGACGCGGATTTTCCGAAAGCACCATTCAACAAATTATCCAGTTTGCCACCGACGGCTTGAAACCCGATTTGACTTTGTTTTTCGATTTGCCAATCGAACAGGCATTGCAGCGAACCAATTCGCGCAATGATGCGGGCGAGCAAAAGAACCGAATGGACAGAGAAACCGCCGGATTTTACGAGCGCGTGCGCGGCGCGTATCTGACCATCGCCAAAGCCGAGCCGCATCGTTTTCGCGTCGTTGACGCAACCGGTTCGACGGGGGAAATTAAAACGGCAGTTTTGGAAATCGTATCGGAGTTTTTAGACAAGTCATAACTGAGCCGCGAAGAATTTAGAACTACGAGAAAACACTAATCGGCACGAAAAGAAGTCAAATAATTTTCGTGCCGATTAGTGTTTTTTCTCGGTTCTTTTACTTAAGGATTTTTAATTTCCTCAATCTGCTTCTGTCTCAGAGCCGCATTGATGCCGCTCATTTCCCGCGCCAGCCAATCGTTAAAACTTTTCGTGACATCCGCCAATTCACGCGAGAGAGCGTCGGCGCGTTCGACCTGCGTTTGCGACGGTTTGCCTTCATAGGAATTGACATCGCCGTAAAGATTGGCGAGATATTCTCGCAGGCGTTCTTCGCCGGTAATCGCGCCGCCTTCTTTGGTCGCCACGAATTTTTTGCGGAGTTCATCAACCTGTTCCGACGCGGTTCGCAATTTATTTTCGAGCGCGACATCGCCGGCGACTTTCGCGGCGCGGTCGTTCAGAGCTAACCGAACAGCGTTGATGCGCTCAACCGTCGTCGTCATTTCGCCGAGCATTTTATATAGTTTCATTGACAAATCGAACTGCGCTTTTCTATCCAACAGCGTGTGTTTTGAACGCGGGTCGGCGACGACTTGTAATTGCATCGTGAAAACGCTTTTGTCTTTCGTCATTTTCACGGTGTAAGTTCCGGGCAAAAGTCTTGGTCCGATGGTCGCGCCGCCTGCAATGCTCGCGGCAGTCGGAACTCTCGGTGCGGGCATTCGCATTGACCAGCGGACGCGGTTTAAGCCGCGCCGTTTACTTGCCGGAATTGTGCCGAGCGATTCGCCTTTGGCATCGAAAACTTCGATTTTCAAATCGCCGAAGATGTGGCGTCTTCTTTGATAATAAGTAACGACGGCATCGCTCGACGGATTATCGCCGACGAAAGCCGCGTCGCCGTTGACCCAGCCGCCGCCTGCCTGAATCTGCTGTGCTGACGGTTTTGCGCCGAGAAACGCGATGTCTTTGATAAGCGTGTCCGAGGCGAGAGAACGAAGCGGCGAAATATCGTCAACAATCCAAATCCCGCGCCCGTGCGTGGCGATAATTAAATCGTGGTCGCGCGGATGAATCGCCAAATCGCGCACGGCAACCGACGGCAAATCGCCGCCTTTATACTGCGCCCAATTACGCCCGCCGTCGGGCGAAATCCAAAGTCCGAATTCCGTGCCGACGAACAGCAGATTTTTGTTTACCAAATCCTCTTTCACAACGTGCGCATAACCGCGCACCGGCGATGTCGGCGCGACAATCTGCGTCCACGTTTTGCCGAAATCAGCAGTTTTATAAACATACGGTTTCATATCGCCGAAAGTGTGCAAATCGAAAGTCGCATACGCTGTTCCCGGCTCGAAATGTCCGGCTTCAACCGATGAAACCCAGGCATTTGCCGGCAACCCGGAAATGTTTTTAATCACATTCGTCCAGGTTTTGCCGCCGTTCTGCGTGACCTGCAAATTGCCGTCGTCAGTTCCCGCCCAAATCACTAAAGGATTTTCCGTGGATTCGGCAATCGCGTAAATTGTCGTGTGCATTTCCGCCGCCGAGTTATCAACCGTGATGCCGCCCGACAATTCCTGTTTTTGTTTTTCCGGGTCGTTCGTCGTCAAATCCGGCGAAATGCGCTCCCACGTTTGCCCTTTGTCTTTTGAGCGGAAAAGATATTGCGAGCCGAGATAAAGCGTTCCGTTTTTGGTGACGTGAATCGGCGCGTTCCAGTTGTAGCGCAATTTCCCTTCGCCGTATTTCGGCAGCGGCTGAATGCCGCGTGCTTCGTGCGTTTTGCGATTGATGCGCCCGATATAGCCGCCTTGCGATTCAGCATAAATATAATCCGGGTCGGTCGGGTCGGCGAACATCCAAAAACCGTCGCCGCCATACATATTTTCCCAACGGCTGTTCGTGATGCCGCCCGGATATTGCGAATCGCCGACCCACGAACTATTATCCTGAAGCCCGCCGTAAACGCGATACGGCATTTCCATATCAACCGAAACGTGATAAAACTGCGAAATCGGCAGATTTTCGGCTTTCCACCAACGATTGCCGCCGTCGTATGAATACCAAAGCCCGCCGTCGTCGCCCGCGATAATATGGTCGGTGTTGTTCGGATTTATCCAAAGGTCGTGATGGTCGCCGTGCGTTCCGCCGGAAATGTTTGAAAAACTTCTGCCGCCGTCGTTGCTCATAATCAAATTTAAGTCGGGCTTGTAAATTCGATTTTCGTTTTTCGGGTCAACGATTAAATTGGCAAAATAAAACGGTCGCCAAATCATCATTTGGCTGCGGTCAAGCGCGACCCAATTTTCGCCGCCGTCATCCGAGCGATACAGTCCGTCTTGCGGCGCGACGGCTTCGATAGACGCATAAACGGTTTTTGGTTTCGACGGCGCGGAAGTTACCGCGACTCTGCCCCAGGGTTTCGGCGGCAGAC
>CBDUBY010000024.1:0-29030 GCA_965365505.1 uncultured Pyrinomonadaceae bacterium
AAGACAGCGGCGAAATCGTCGTGCAGAAAATTCTGATTTCCGGCGGCGGTTCAAAGCTCGCCGGACTTGCCGAAGATTTGTCCAGACGACTTGAATTGCCGGTCGAAGTTCTCGACCCGTTCCGCAATATCAAAGTGGACACGCGCAAATTCGACCCTGATTATTTAAGCGAAATAATGCCGGAGATGGCGGTTGCCGTCGGTTTGGCAGTGAGAGGAGTAGAACTCAGATGATTAAAATAAACCTTTTAGATTCGGTAACTGAAAGACAAGCCGGCACAGCCGTCGTCGTTGAGCGTAAAATCGCCAACCCGAACTCGCGCCTGCTTTTGATGACGCTGGCGGTGCTGTTTTTGATGACGGCGTTTATCGGCTGGGACGTTATCAGCACACAGATGCGGAAAACCGCCGCGATAGCCGAACTCGAAGAGCAAAAACGGATTGCGGTCGAAATGGAAGCCGTGATGAAGGAAATGAAGGAACTCGAAGCGAAAATCCAGAACATTGATACGCGCATTGCCGCCATCAAGAAACTTCGGGATTCGCAAGCCGGACCTTCAGCGGTTTTAGAAGCGATGCGCGAAAGAATTTCGATGGTTCCGGGTCTTTATCTCGAATCGGTCGAACAAACCGGCGAGATGCTGACCGTCAAAGGGAACTCGGAAGACGAAGGAATGGTCACGCGGTTCGGTCGCAGCCTGGAATTTTCGGGCGGACTTTTCTCGAATCTCAACATTGAAACGCAGAGAAAGGATAAGCCGAATCAACCCGCAGCGGCAAACGCGGACGCTCCTCCGAAACAGGAAATCGTCGGATTTACAATCCGCTGCGCTTACACGCCTTCCAAAGCAGGAGCCTCGAAAAACACCGCGACGACAGCGAGCAACACCGGCGAACAGCCGAAACCGGCTGGCACTACGACCTTACCCGACGCGGTTCGGCAGCAATTACCGAAACAGCAATCGGCACCGACAATGTAGGCAAACCGCTAGAAATTCAACTGCAATTCATTAAACTCCGTTTTCAACCAAACTGAGAAACGAATAAGGAAACCGAAATGTTAGAAAAATTAAAAACCCAACCGTGGCACATTCAATTGATAATTTTGGTCAGCATCGCGTCGCTGCTTTGCTTATCGGTTTGGTATTTCGTGACCAGCGAAACCCGCGCCGAGATTGAAACTCTGGATGCCGAAGTCGCGCAACTGACGCAGAAAAACGAAGCGGCGAAAATCGCTACGCAGCGCATTAACGAATTCCGTTCGCTCTACGCCAGCAAATCAATGGAATATGACGAACTGAAAGTTCTGCTGCCCGAACAGCGCGAAATTACAAACGTGCTTGAAGGACTGCAAGCTACGGCGGGCGACAGCCGCCTGATTGTCAATCGGTTTTCGCCGAAAGACGACGTTTTGCAGGATTCGATGATGGCGAAGCCGGTCGAAATTGAAGTGGACAGCAACTTTAACAATTTGCGCGCCTTCTTCGACAAAATGGCGAAATTGCAGCGCATCGTTTCGATTAGTGATTTCAAATTGAATCAGTTGGAAAAACAAAGCGGTGACCGAACGCTGCACGCGCAATTTTTACTGACGGCTTATTATGCCGCGCCGGAAAATCTTACACCGGCGCCAGCCGTTCCCGGCAAACCGCCCGTGCCGGGCGCGCCTGCTCCGACCGGAGCCGCTGTGCCGCCCGTTGCCGCGCCGCCCGCGAAATAATTTATCCACTAAAAAACTTTGAATTCTTTGAGAGAGAGAAAAGCTATGATTAAGACATCGAAAATTACACGCCTGGTAAGTTTGAGTTTAGCCGTCGTCGGTTTCGGATTGTTTAGCGGAGATTTTTCAACGGCGAGCGCGCAAAGCGATCCGTTTGCAAAACCCGGCTGGGCAAAGCCGCGCACGACCGGCACGACCACCTCTTCGGGTCAAGTGAAAACTGCAAAACCGAAACCGGCAGGTCCGCCGCCGGTAATGGCTATCACCGCGCCGCCGATTGAAAGCCGCATCGCATATTACAAAAACATCCGCGAAAGCGCCGCCGTCAACGGTTTGGAAATCCCGAAAGTGACCAGCGTTTTGACGCTTGACGAAATGGCGGTCATCGGTATTTTTCGCACGCCGCGCGGTTATGCTGCGATGGTCGAAGCCAAGCCGATTAAACTTTCCTACACGATTTATCCGGGCGAAAAATTTTTCGACGGTCAGCTTGTGGCGATTGAAGAAAATCGTCTGGTGTTTCGCAAAGTGACGAAGATGAGCAACAACAAATTCGTCGCCACAGTGGAAAACAAAGCTCTGCGCCAATTCACCCTCGAACAGGAAGTTCAGGGAACCGCGCCGGTGCAACAGCCGCCTGTGAAAACCGAAGAGCCGACACAAAACGCTCTTATCCCGAAAGAACAGCAGGCAAGTCCGATTGTTCTCGCGCCGACAGTCGTTATCTCACCCCTCGATGAAATGAACAAACAACCGGCGGAAGACGCGACGAAAACCGTCAAGGAAAAACCCACTAAAAAAGGCAGGAAGCCGGTGAAGGTTGCCAAGAGCAACGAGTAAAAAGTAAATCGGCAAAAGTTAAATACGATGCCTTGCTTATCTTAAACTTTCACTAATAAATTCACGCTGAGTCCTTCAGCAAACCAACCACCGGCGTAGTTGTTTTCAAAGATTGCGCCGCCCATTTTACGAATAATTTAACTACCCAATTCTCTTTAACAAAGGGATTGATTTACAAACGGAGGAAACATGGATTCTCTCAAAATTTTAAGCGGCTACGGCAAACGTGCCATATTCGCTTTCTTAATTATCAGTTCTTTAACCCTGATCTTGGCAGCGCAGACAGTCGCGCCGCAGCAGCAGGGCAGAATGTATGGCGACCCTGGATTTGTCGGCGAGCCGATTAATTTGAACGTCGTCAACGCCGATGTGCGGGATATTTTGAATTACATCACCGAACAATACGGCATTAATTTTGTCATTGACAAATCGGTGAAAGCCGTGCCGGTGACCATCAATGTCAGCAATGTTCCCTGGAACATCGCACTCGATTCGGTTCTGCGCTCGCAGGAACTCGGCGTGCAGGTCAACGGAACAATTCTTCGCATCGCCGAGCAGAAAACGCTTGCCAGCGAACAATCAATCGCTCAAAGAATTAGAGAAAATCAGCTTGATACATCACCGCTCTACACAGAATTTATTCGTCTTAATTATGCGCGAGCATCGGGGACGTTATCAGGCGACGGCGGCGGCGCAAGCCAATTTACTTCCGGCGTGACCAGCAACGGCTCGAACGCAGGCAGCACCAGCAATAGTTCCGGTTCAGACCAGGGCATTTTGGGAATCGTCCAGCGCCGTCTTTCCAGACGCGGTTCAATCGAAACCGACGGACGCAGCAACACTTTAATCATCACCGACGTTCGTGAAAACATTGACGCCGTGCGCCAGCTCGTCAGCCTGCTCGACCAGCCCGAACCGCAGGTTGAAATCGAAGCCCGCATCGTTATTGCCACGCGAAACTTCAGCCGTGATTTAGGCGTTCAGCTTGCCGCGCTCGTTATCAGCAACGGTCGCGCCGGTTCAATCTCAACGCTTCCGGGCAGTCAAACAACCGGCGGCGCGGGCGGCGGCGGAGGTAACACGACAGGTTTGGTTCCGGGCGGCATTCCGAACGGCATCGGACTTCAGCCGAATAACAGTTTATTATCTTCGATTCCGAATACGGTCATCGGTTTGACGACCGGCATCTTCGGTTCGGCGCAAATCAGCGCGCTGATTACCGCCGGTGAAGCGAAAGGTCAGGCGAAAACAATCGCTACGCCGCGCATCACGACATTAAATAATCGTCCGGCGCAAATCGAAAGCGGTTCGCAGATTCCGGTCACGACCATTCAGCCGGGCGGCGGCGGCGCGGGCGGCGTTTTGATTGCCACGACCGAATACGTTTCGGTTCCGCTGCGACTTGCGGTAACGCCGCAAATCACGGATGTCGGAACGGTTCTGCTGAACGTCGTGGCGGAAAACAGCACGGCGGTCACGGCGGGCGGTTTTGCTCCGGCAATCAGCACGCAGAGAATGCAAACGCAAGTAATGGTGCCGGACGGCGGAACAACGGTCGTCGGCGGCGCGCTGCTCGACAGCGAGCGCGAAAGTCAAGACCGCACGCCGGGCTTGTCGCGCGTTCCGCTTTTGGGAAATTTGTTCAAACGCAAAGGCGTGTTCCGTGATTCGACCGAACTTTTGTTCTTTATCACGCCGCGCATCTACCGACCGGATTTTGAAGGCAATATCACTGCCGGGAAAGTCAGCGACGGAATGCGTTCGACAACGATTATTCAACCTGTGCCGCTCGGCAATCCGCCGTCAAACTCCGGCGTTCCGACCACGACGATTCCGAGCAATCAGCAATCGCCGGTCATTCCGCAGCAGCCGGTCGTTCCGGTTCAAACGCAGCCGAACACCAACGCACCGGATCGTCCGTAATTCGCGGTTCAACATCAGAACCCTTTTCGGATAAATAGGTTTGTGCAAACCGAAATCCAGGTTTCTTCCAACTTTCCCGTCGTAACGATGAATCGTTCGGCGGGAATTTCCTGTTTATGTAAAACTTTATTTACTTAGACCGGTTCGATTTGAATAATGCGTAATGTCAGAACCGTCGGACATCAGCGCGTGGCTCATCGGGCTTCAAATGCTCGCGCTCCAATTTCCATAATTTGCGATTCAGCAACTGCTTAAAATTGAAAGTTTGCACTCAAATCTGCGCCGTTTAGTCACCACTTTACGCCGTTTAGGTGCGACTAAACGGCAAAAAGTCGCACCTAAACGGCAAAAAGTCGCACCTAAACGGCAAAAAGTTGCGACTAAACGGCAAAAAGTTGCGACTAAACGCCGCTCAGACCCGACTCAACGGCGTAAAGTCGCGACTAAACGGCGCAAAGTTGCGACTTTACGGAAATGTTTCGCGTATAAACGCGGTTTTTATACCGATTCAACTCTAAAAATGCGTAATGTCAGAACCGCATTTCCTTTTTGATTCGGTTATTATGCGGCACGGCGGCGAGGCTGCCATTTTCTAAATGAAAAAGGGCTGGCGTAATTCAGTTACGCCAGCCCTTTTTTAATTTACTGTCAACATTATTGAGCGATATAGCCGGTCGGCACAGGAACGTCGTCGGTCGCGCCGAAAAATACGCCGTAGAAAGTGCCGTTCGTACTTCGCAGAATATACCAGGTATTGCCGCGTGTGACAGCGATGTCGGCTTTGCCGTCGCCGTCGAAATCGGCAGGAACGGGTCGGTCAGTCGGCGTGCCGAACGCCACGCCGGTAAAGCCCAATTGACTGCGCTGAATATACCAGGTGCCGTCACGATAAACCGCGACATCAGTTTTGCCGTCACCGTCGTAATCGGATTGGACGGGTTTATCGGTCGCCGTTCCAAAGGCGATGCCGGTAAATCCTAACTGACTTCTTTGCAGATACCACGTTCCCTGGCTCGGACGATAAACGCCGATGTCGGTTTTGCCGTCGCCGTCGTAATCGCCCTGCGCGATTTTATCGCCCGCCTGACCGAAGAGCGAAGAAACGACCGCGCCGTTCGACGATTGCAGCACATACCAGAAACCGTTAGACGGTCGGAACACGGCAACATCGGATTTCCGGTCGCCGTCGAAATCGCCGATTGCCGGCACGTCGCCCGCCGCGCCGAAGGCAATGCCGGTAAATCCTAATTGGCTTCTTTGCAGATACCAGGTTCCGTTTGACGGGCGAAACACGGCGTAATCGCTTTTACCGTCGCCGTCGTAATCGGCTGACACCACGCGGTCGCCGTTTGCTCCGAACGCGCCCGCCAGCAGATTGCCGTTCGTGCTGTTCAGGCTATACCAGGTGCCGTTCGACGGTCGGAAAACCGCCACATCCGATTTACCGTCGCCGTCGAAATCCGAGATTGTGCTGCGCGGCAGATTGGTGCTGTCGTTGATGCTTTTCATCGAGGTGTAAATATAATCGCCCGAAGTGTTGCCGTCGCTGTTGGCGGCGTTGGCAGCAACGAAAAATCTCACCGTGCCGACTCCCGGATTCGGCGCAGTCCATGTGAAGGTCCACGATTTAGTGCCGAAAACCGTCGGCAGTGTTCCTTCGACCGTGTGCTGGATGTAAGAGCGCACCTCTGAGTTGACGAGTCCGGTGACGACCTGCATCTGCGGCGGATTTTGCGTCGGCTCGATGAAAGTTCCGGCGCGTCTGCCCTGACTGTCTAAGGCGGTCATTTGAAAACCGTAGATCACCGCATCCGCTTGGTTTGCCGTAACTGTTATCGAAATTTGCTGGTTCGGCGCGTAGTTGGCGGGAATCGTCCCAATCATCACGTTGCCCGAGCCGCTGTTGACGGCGAAGTCGCTGTGACACGCCGTGCAGTTGCTTTCGTCCGGCGCGCCGGTGTGTGATGGCGTCGGACCGAAAGCCGATGCGCTGACTCTATCGGATTTAACGACAAACTTTTGAAAACAGAACACCGCGAACAGTGCGGTTATCGCCACGACGGATAATTTAACAAACGTAATTCTGCGCGATTTGACAGACATATTCTGAACTCCTTTTAGCTGCGAAATGAACCGCCGGAAATCAATTTAGAAATCTTCAGAACGCTTTTCCCGCACGGCGTATTCTCTATTGAATGTTGGTTTTTAGACGTTTTGTTTCGGTTGAAAGTTTAAGAAAAACTTATACACTAAAGTTATGCTTTGTCGGCGCGAAAGTCAAAAAATAAACGACTGATTAGAAGGACGAAAAACGGCAAATTACCGAGCGCGTTTTCCAAAGTTCACGAAACAAATTCGAATCTTTTCGTGTTGTTTTGTGTGGGGCGCGTGCTTTAAATTCTTAAAATTCCTAACCTGCAAGTTAGATGAAAATAAAAAAGGCGCGAACATTGCTGCCCGCGCCTTTTTTATTTCGCTGAATACTTAATCATTTATTCTTTGGAATCCTGTAAAGTTCATCGAATAAATATACGGCGTTCCCGGCGGCAGACGGTTCGGGTCAACGAATGTCGTGTCGAAAGTCCAGTCTCGAATCGGCGGATTATATGCCGCAGCACAGCATTTAAAGAAGCCGTTGTTATTCCGGGAATTAAACAAATTAACTAATGAGCCGACGTAATTCAGCCGGACACCCGTCCAGACTTCGAGAAATCGCTTGAAGTTGTGAACGCCGCCGTTGCCTAAACCGCCGGTGTCGCTCGGTCTGATTGCCGTGGTAGAGTTTTTTCCGGTAATGACATCGCCGGTCAGCAGCGCAAAACGAATCTGCGTTGCCGTAGCGACCCGAGATTCCTGAGCGAACGGCGTGGCAAAACTCTTACTGTCATTCCAGTTATTTGAGAGAATCGTTGCCGCGTCGGACACGATTGCTGCCGGAATATGCAGCGTCGCATTTGTCGCCGAACCCGGCGTAGTGAGCGTGCCGCCCTGCGGAATATAGTTATCCGCCGGTGCGTTCGCCGTCGTCCCGGTCAGCGTTACGCCGGTCGCATTGTAATTGCCTTGAACATAAACCCCGTTTTCAGTCGCAAAAGTAAATCCTTTGGTCAGTGTCGGGCTAAGACGATTATATTCGCCCGGTAGAACCGAAGCATTTATTAACCGCACGCCGCGCCGGAAATATCCGTGGTCGGAAGTAGCCGCCTGGCTGCTGTAGGAAACATCAGTATATCGTGGAGCTTCAAAAAAGGTGTTACCGACATTCGTCGTCACCGGATCGAAATACAAATTTTCAAAAACTCCGTTACCGGCATCAAAAACGCCGGTTCCGTTCACGTCTTCGTTAAATTCCATAGTGCCGTTAGGAATAACATCTTCCATATCGTATTCGCCGTCAAAGTCGGCATCGCCGCGCCGGTCGGAAACATAGACGACCCAACCTTTTTTCTGTGGAATATCGGAACTGGTAAGCGATAAACCGGCACCTTTGTTGATGGCAAACGGAGTCGTCGTCGGAAATTTATTGTCAAAGCTGCCTGCTCCGCCGTTTAAAAACTTCCGCAGGTTAGCGACATCTATATCAATCATACTCATCACGCCGGTTCTGGGAATGGTAGTGTTGGTGAAGCTGTCGGTTCCCGGAACTCCGTTATTTGCCGCCGGTCGGTCATTGGCGACTCCTTCACGAGTATCAAAAAGCTGAATCGGAAAGGGAACAATGCTGGTTGTGTAATTACCTGTAGAACTAAACTTTACACACTGCAAATGTGAGCTGGCTTCGTCAGTCGAAGCGGCAAGATATTGAGGCTTTGGCGCAGGCGGCGAGAATTTGTCGGAGTCTGTTCCAGAGTTGGGTGTGCAGGTCGTCGCGTCTCCAGTAGCTCCTGTCTTTCGGATAACTAAATTGTGATTAACAGTGCCGATAGTTCTGTTGCTCAGATATTTCTCCGTTGTAGCATTAAAATTTGCAATAGTCGGACCCGGAATAGAATATCGCTGTAATTTGATTATCGAGCGAGAATCATTATAAGCAGTTGGTAGGGTTCCATCCTGTGTTTGACCGAGAATTTGAAAATTACTCGTGAACGGTGCGGGTTCCGTCACACCGAGACTTAAAATGTCTTCGGTTATATCTTTAGTTACCGGAACGCTGTTATCGTAATCGAAATCAACGATTTCGACCTTGATCCACATTTGTTTTCCTTCTTGAGCAAATCGGGTGGCGTTTAATCTAGTGGTTTTATACGTTGCGTTGTCCTGCATCGGGATTGGCTGGTAGCCTGTTCCGGCATCGAGTTGGACACCGCAAGTCGTGATGGTCGCGCAGCCGGGAAGTCTGTTTTGTGCGTCGGCGAGCGAGATGCGCAAGCCCGGTTTGTTGGCGAATCTTTCGTATGCGAGAACCGAATCGTCTTTGGTTGCGGCGACAACCGGAGTAATCGTGTCGGTTCCCGATTTAACCATATCGCCGACGTTTTTGCCGCGCTTAACGAGTTCGGCTAAGCTAACTTCAAGTCGGTAAAGCGGCAAATCCAGACGCGGTTTGTGATTGTCGAGATTACCCTGAAACGGCAGTTTGTCAGTGGTGTCCCAATCGGCTCTGGCATTACAATTCGGTAGATTCGGTTTCGAGGCGAAAACATTGGTTCCGCTCGGATTCACGCATTTTACGCTTGCCTTGTGGGTAAATAATTGACGATTTGTTCCTGAGGCATCGGCAAAAAACACTTTGTTTTGGTCGTCCGTGCCTGCCGACATCGCCGTTCCCATCTTCCAGATGTCGTTGACGATTTCGCCGACGACGGTCGCTTTGGATTTGAAATAAATTCCGTCAGTGGCATTGGCGGTGATAAACAAATTACCGTTCGTGTGAACTCTGCCGCCGAAAGTGAACAGCGGCGGACGATTCAATTCCAAATCATCTTCGTAAAACATCCCGAATTGGAAAAGCGGAATGCGATCGTTATTAAAGCTGCGCCGGACGCGGCTTTCGACTCCGGTCGTTTTATCTTTAGCGGTGACATCAATTTCCCATTCGTCGCGGATCGAATATAAGCCGGCATAATCGCCTTCGCTAATCAGCGTCGAAACCGAAGCCTTTTTCTGAGTAATCTGTTTGGAGGTGAAATCATAATTGGGGAAACCCGTCACGGTATTGTTTCTGATGACGTTAATATCAGTTTCCGATGGAGCCAGATTTCGCTGAAAAAGCGTTGAAAAGTCTCGACTGTTCGATTCGACCTGCGCCTGCGCCGCTTGCAGCGAACGGTTTTCAGCCGAATCATTCGAGGTCATCAGCGTTTCGGAATTAACTCTTGAAAGCACGACGGCGACAAAGCCCATCAGTAACATCATTATCAAAATAGCAACCACCAATGCAGCACCTTTTTCCGATTGCGCTTTGGAATTTAAGTAACCACTTTTTGAACTTTCCATAAATTTCCTCATACATTTAATACTTATCGCTTTAAACAATTAGTTGTAGTTAAGATTTTTCGTGCTGAACGTTGATTTCAGATTGACGAGTCTTTGCAAATTAACACCATTTTCCTGGACGGTGATTCGCGCCGAAACGGTTACTTCTACCTGGACGACATTATTCAAGGCGTTTTGATTTGCACCGTTATTAGAAGGATTCTCGCTGCTTGTCCCATCGCGCAAAAGATACCGGACTTGAAGATTTTGGATATTATATGCAAGCGGTTGAACTTGTATCTGATTAGCCGCCGTTGCGCCCGTATTATTGCCATATACCGTGCGCGTGAGCGTTCCGTCCTGCGTCACCTGATAACTGACCCAAAAAATCTTTTTTGCCGAAACCGGGTAATTCATACAATCGGTTTCTTCCGGTCCGAAGTCAGCACAATTAACGAGTTTGCTTCTAACATTTGCTGCGCCTGCATAAGCGGCGTTAATTCCTAAAACATCGGCGACCGAGCCGGTTTCAAATCGCAGAGTATTATTGTCAGGTCTGCCGGTAGCAAGGGCGACCGTCGTTCTGCTGTCGCTGGAAATCAAATAAAGGTCAAACGGTGTGTCGCTTGGATTGGCGTTGAAAGCCGCGTTGGGGCTGGTTGTTAAAATTACGCCGCCGGTGCCGATTGCAGCGGCACCGGTAATCGTCACCGGATTGCCGTTGTTAAAAGCCATATCCCGATAAGCGAATGCCACAACATCAGTCCTTTCCGTATTAGGCAAAAAATCGTTGGCGTTGATGTTATTTCCGGCGATGACAGCGGTTAAAGAATCCTGTATTGAATCCGTATCGGTTGGCAATCCCATCAAAGTATTAGTTAAATTATCCGGAATCGTGCCGCCGACACGACTGTAGCCTAAACCAGCGTTAACTGCGTCGCGTCCCATTATGTTTAGCGATAAGCGAAGATTAGTCATTACTTCGGTTTGCGAGTTGACTGTGCTTTTTTGAATGTTGGTGATTCGCAGCAGCCCGTAGACGGCACTGATGAAAATCAAAAAAACGATGCTTGAAATTAGTAACTCGACTAATGAAAATCCCGCTTCACGAGATGTTTTTTGTTTCACAGAATTTAATTTGTCCGCCATATAAGTTGTTTCGTCTATTAAAATAAACTTTAGTTGCCCAGATTGTTTCAGCAACCGGGAAATAATCGCCGAATCCGTATTAATCCGTTGCCAGCAAATCGGCAATCACCGTCGAAACCGTTTCAACTCGCGTCGTTCGTCCGACGGGATACCTGACATTGACGACGATTCTTCTGCGTCGAATAACCGTTGATGGCGGATCGGGTAAATCAGTGATGATAATTTCTCTTTCAAAACCGGCGATTTCCGCGCTGGAATTTGTATATGCGCCGACCAGACAGTTAGTGCCCCTCGGACAGGCATCATCTGCCGTTCCTTCGATTTGGTCTAAGCCGGAATCTTGTCTGATTGGGTTATAGCCGGTCAAAAAAATTCCCAACGGTGTAGCGGTCGTGTTATTGGCGACGGCGTTCCAACGCAACGGATTTGCTTGTCTGAGTGCCGGGTCAACCTGCAAAAGGTCGCGCGTCGCAAAAATTGACTCTAAAGCGGCGGAAGTAAGCTGGCGGGCGATATTTCTCTGTTCCGATTCCCGCGCCCGGATCACGCCAATGGAAATCGCGGAAAGCATCGCCAGAATTCCGATAGTCATTACTAAAATTGCGATAATAACTTCAATGTAGGAAAACCCTTCTTCGTTTTTTCTAATTTGCATTTTTTTAGTTGATAAGAAATCCGCAGCGAAAACCCCAACCTTTCTTATCTATCATTTCTAAGTAAGTTTTTGATAAGTAGCTGTCATCAAATTGCTCGAAAATTCAGGCAATTTCGATAATTGTCAGTTAGCGAGTCCAAGTGGTGCATTCATTGTTAGTGCCTAAACCGCAGCTCCATAATTTGGCGGAGCCGGAACTGCCCAGAACCGTTAAAGCTCTCAGAATGTTGGCTTGGGTCGGATTAGCGGAATTATCGGTATCTCTTTTCGTCCAGACGTAAATCGTCACGCCGGTCGGCGTAGCACCGGTGCCGATTGCGTCGTTTCCCGCATTGAGGACGTTTCCGTTACTCCGAAAACGCATTGTGGCGACTATATCACTCAGGCTGTGCGGTTGAAGGCTGGTAGCAAACGTGATTGGCAGAACCGGCGACAGTTCGGTCGGCGCAGCAGTCATATTAGTGGGAACTACGCCGATATAAACACTTGCATCTACATAATTCATTGTTTTAATTATTATGTCGTTGTTAGCGGTCGGGGGATCGTTAACGCCGTCGGCATTAGCATCAGCCGGTTCATTTTCGTTAATGAGACTGATTACCCTATCGGTCGAATTAATTTCAACCCGCATTGTTTTCTTTTGAGAAAGCGCACGCTGCTGGGCTTCTCTTATTAAATCAATCAGAAAAAGCGTCTGTTTTTCGGCATTATATTTTCTAGGCGCAAGAAGAGATATTGTTGCGAGTCCTGTAAGAATTCCAATAATGCCAACGACCACTACCATTTCGACTATTGAAAATCCTTGCTGCGACTGATTGTTTCGTTCGTTTAATTTCATAAGAATGTAAGTGCTCGCACGAAGAGATAAGGGAAGACGAAGTTTTACAAAAATAAAACCCCTTGAAAGCATAACAAAATATTTTAACAATCGTCAATGTATTTTTAATAATTTCCAAAAGTATTAGAGAGCCAGTATGAAATAAGTTTTTTATAGACCTATAGGAGAAGACTTGGCGAATTGTCGGTAAATAAAATTCCTCGAATCAAACTTCAAGTTTCAACCTTTATTTCACTAAAAATTTCGGGTAAAATGACAGCGAATTTTAAGTAATAGCATCTATTAATCGAAATCCTTCTAAATAATGTCTGAAGATAAAATAGCGCCGGTTAAAAAATCCTTCTCAGCCGATTGGCTGGTAAGCGGTGTTTTGACAAAAATCGGCGAAACGTTTGACCGTTTGACGGGCAGAAACTGGAAACCTTCGAGCAGTTTAGCGACCAGCGAGTTAACCGACCGTTTGAAAAAACTGCTGGACGCGGAAGTGAAGGATTTAAACGAAAAAGGAAAATTCGTGCCGCACAACCTTAAACTGAAAATGCAATGGGACAAATTTTCTACTGATGCCGAGAAATCTCTGATCATACTTGAACACGAACTTTTAACCGCCGCGATTGACCATATCAACGACCGCCGTTATCACACTTTCGCTCCGATGCAGTTAGAGATAAAACCGGATTATTTCACCGAAGGCGTAAAGCTGCTGGCGAGTTTCGACAAATTTGCCGATGACGAGCGCGAAGCCGCCGTTAATGTTTCGGTTCCCGATTTGAAAAACGTCGTCATTGCTCCGGTTCAGGAAATCGCCGCCGAACCGGAAAAGGAAATTTATACCG
This sequence comes from uncultured Pyrinomonadaceae bacterium, assembly GCA_965365505.1. Classification (GTDB taxonomy): domain Bacteria; phylum Acidobacteriota; class Blastocatellia; order Pyrinomonadales; family Pyrinomonadaceae. The sequence goes on from CBDUBY010000024.1 coordinate 13,376, forward strand.
CCGAATTCGTCGCTCAGGGCAAAACTAAACAGGTCGAACTCGCATTTGCGGAAAAGCAACGCTTGAGCGTCGGCAGAACAAAAGAAAATGATTTGATGATTGACGACCAGAGCATTTCTAAAATTCACGCCGCGCTGGTTTTGAACTCCGACCGGCAATTGATGGTCGCCGACACCGGTTCGACCAACGGAACATTCATTAACGGACAGCGTATCGCTTATGGAAAAGCGTTATTGATAAACGAAGCGGACAAATTGAAATTCGGCAACGTAGAAGTCGCGCTCGAAAAAAATCAAAAGGAAATCGAACATAATGAAATCGCCGCCGAGGAAATTCCGGCGCAAGCAGATTATTCGACAAACAAATATTCGGAAGCGGAAGATTTAACCGGGCAAACCGCAGTCAGAAATCAACTTTCGATGCAAACCAATATCATTGCGGAAGAGCCGACAAATCAAAAGGAAAACGGCTCGCTGACCGGGCAAAGAATCGTCTTGGATTTTGATGAAGATAAATAATTTTTAACCGAAGCGCGGCAATTCGCTCGTGGCGCGGACGAAAACAAATGAAACTTCTACTCTTATTTTTACAATTCGATTGGGAAAAGCTGCGACCGGAAAATCTGTTCGGCAACCAGATTTTAGAGCGTACGCCCGCCGGTTTGAGTCTTATTTATTTAATCGGCATCGCAGTTTTAGTAGTCTTTCTGCTGCTCAGCTTCTTGAGCAATTTTCGTCGTCAGAAATTTGCATTTGAAGAAAACCTGCCGAAAGAGGTGTCGCGAAAATTAACAACGACGCTGGCGAATCGGAGTTTGCGCGTCTGGCAATTCGTATTTATTTTTCTCGCATTTTTCGTTTATGGATTTCACGCTTACTGGACGTATTTTGCCGACGAAAGCAACGAGCAGTTTCAGGCTTTAAGCTACAAAGATTTGCGCAACCGGCGAACGTCCGCCTCGCGTCTGCGCGGCTGGATGCTCGATAGAACCGGAAAATTAGGCAGCGCGCTGGCTTATTACAAAGTCGAACAAGACGGTGATATTAACCGCGCTTTCGCGCTCGAAAGAGAAATGGCGCATCTTCTCGGAACAGAACGCGGAACGCCGGGACTCGAACGCACACTTTACAAACGAGAAGCCGACGCAACGCCCGAAGCGTGGGAAGTTTTAACGACCATCAAGCGCGCCGAAGACGAGCAGCGCGACGTGAAAGTGACGATTGACCGTGATTTGCAGGCTTTCCTCGCCGAACAATTAAAAGACAAAAAAGGCGCAATCGTCGTTCTCAATCCGCAAACCGGCGATGTGCTGGCAATGTATTCCAATCCGTCGTTTTCACTGAGCGAAGCGATAACTCTGGAAGATTATTTAAAGCTCGAAGGCGACAAACGAAACAAGCCTTTTCTTAATCGAGCGACGCGCGAGTATTACGTTCCGGGTTCGACATTCAAAACTTTCACGATGGTTTCCGCCTTTCGCGCCGGAAAACAAAACCAGACCTTCAACAGCACGCCTGAAGGTTTTATACCGTTTCGCGGCTCGCGTTCGATAACCGACGCGAACGGCGGCTGCGAGCCGCCCTACGGCTGCACGACTTTGGGAATAATGCCCGCGTATGAAGCGTCGAGCAATCAGTATTTTGCGCAGATGGCAGTTGATTTGGGCAAGGAAAGAATCAGAGAAACGGCGGGCGCGTTTAGTATTTTAGCAGTCGAAACGCCTGAAGAAGCATTGCAAGCCGGATTTTTTCCGGGCATCTGGAACGCGAGCAACAGCCGCATCGCCAGCGCGCTCGCGCCGCAGCAGTCAACCATTGTGACCGGCAAAGATATTTCGGCTTACGATGTCGGATTAGAAGGAATGGGTCAAGGCTATGCCGGGCAAATGACTCCGTTTCAGATGGCTTTGATCGCGGCGGCAACGGGAAATATGGAAGGCAAATTAATGAAGCCGAAAATCGAATTGGATTTGCCGCCACAGATGTTCTCGCAGGTTCTCACCGCACAGCAAGCCGCGCAGGTTCGTGAAATTATGGCGCAAGTCACCGAAGGTTCGGGCGGCACAGGATCGAGAGTTTTCGCTTCGGTGCGCGCCGCCGGAATTCGCACCGGTGGAAAAACCGGGACGGCGGAAAAACAGGCTCCGGTTTATGACGAGAAAACCGGAAAACTGAAAACCGTTAAAAAGAAACGCAAGAACGACAAAGGCGAATTAGTTGAATACGACGCGCCGCAGATGTATGAGCGAACCGACAGTTGGTATATTTCCATCGCGCCGCTCGAACGACCGCAACTGGCAATCGCCGTCGTCGTCGAAGGCGGTGGATACGGGGCGACGATTGCCGCGCCTATTGCCTCGCGCGTAGTGATGAAAGCCAGAGATTTGGGATTGTTGGGCGAGCAGTATAAACCGAAGCCGCAAACGCCGAAAGCCGCGCCGCCAAAGAAAAAAGGAAGATAATTTTAATCAAAAACTACCGATGAAGAATCGCGCATCAACCCACGTTTTTATTTTGCTTTTAATCGTTTTGCTGACGGCAATCGCGCATTATTCGATTCACTACGGCGCGCTGATTCGCGGTTACGAAACTTCGTATCTGACGGCTGGCAGAAACATTTTTCTGCTTTTTCTGCTGGCGATTCTGCCAATTTTTCTTTCGGTTTTTGCCAAATACAAAGGCATCTGGACGCTTTACACGGCGGCGGTTTTGCTTTTCTCAATCGGATTGACCGTACAATATCGCCTGTTCAGCGACCCGGAATATACTTCCAGAAAAGACAAAGCCGAAGCTCGCCAGCAGAAAATCAAAACGCTTCAACTTCATTACATACAGGAAAATTATTCCGCCGAGAAAAAGCAAATGATGGGTTTGCCCGCCACGCCGCCGTCGCCGGTTGATTTGTCGCAGGAAAAACCCAGACCGGCGGAAGGTGGTTTGGCAGACGTTTTTATGTCGGGCAGAACCCTAATTCCGCTGTTCGCCATCGGATGTTTCTTAGGCGCGTTTTTGCTTTTCAGGCGCGAATCGGTTTTGGATTTTCTGCAAAGAAACGGATTTTTATTAGTTTTATTAACGCTCGTGCCGCTGATTTTGGCGGCGATAACTTCGCGCGCCGGAAAATCCATCGGCAATATGACTCCGTGGGAACCGGCGAAGATTCCGTTTCTCATCGGCTTCGCCGCAATTCTCGCCGTGCTGTATAAAAATCTCGCCCGAACTTACTGGGGAATTCCGCGCGCCAAAGATGTCATTCCGCTGCTTTTTATGGCAGTTCTGCCGTTTGTGCCGTTTTTCGTTTTGAAGGATTTCGGGCAGATGATGGTTTTCAGTTCGGTTTATGCGACGCTTTATCTAATCGCCGTGCGCCGTCTGCCGCAGAGATTTGTATTGGTCGGAAGCGTTGCGCTGCTCATCAGTATTTTGGTCGTCGGCGCGCTGCCCGAAAAAACGCAGGAGAAAATCCCTCTGCTGCCGACGCTCGCCTCGCCGGTAAAAAAAGTTTTGCCTGATAGAATTCAACAGCGGTTTCATCTCTGGCTCGACGGTTTCAATCCGCCGACACCGGAAACCGATTGGTGGAAGGAAGACTACGACGATTATTACAAAGATTTAGTTAAAAAAGACCCGAATCTGCCCAATCTTTTGGAAGAAGACCCGAATCTGCAAAAGTCTATTAACGTAGATGCGTGGTTCGACGTACTCGCGTTTCAGCCCGCTCAGGCGACGTTCGGCGTAGCTTCAGGCGGCACGACCGGGCGCGGTTTGGGCTTGGGTTTTGTCGAATTAATTCCCGTCGCCGACTCGGATTATATTTACGCGGCTTTGGCGGAAGAACTTGGACTTTTCGGCGGTTTGTTGATAACCTTTGCGCTGATTGTCTTCGTTAGCGCGGGCGTTCGCACCGCGCTCGACACGCGCGATATGTTCAGCAAACTGTGCGTTATCGGATTGACGGCATTCATCGGATTTCAAGCTTTAGTCAATATGGGCGGCATCACGCGCGCCTTGCCGATGACCGGAATTACATTACCTTTTGTCAGTCACGGCGGCTTTTCATTGATAACGAGCTTCGTAATGCTCGGAATGCTTCTGGCTTTTTCACACCGCAATGCAGTTGACGCGAATATAGATCGGGAAAATCTTCCGCAGTAACAAAAGAAGTTAGTCCACAGATGAACACTGAAGAACACGGATTGTTGAATATTTTTATCTGAGTTTATTCGTGTTCATCTGTGGACAATTTTCATTCGAGTTATAATCGAACACAGGAGAAAATATGACGGGAAATAATTTTCAGATTGACTCGGCTTCGATAAGTGACCGCGGCTTGAGCGAGAAGCGACCGCAGAACGAAGATTCATTTTTGGAATTAACCGAACGCGGGCTTTTCGTCGTTTGCGACGGCGTTGGCGGAGCGCAGGCTGGCGAAGTCGCGTCGCAGATGGCGGTCGAGATTTTGGGCGAAGCGTTTACCAATTTACAGCAGAGCGGCGACGCCGAAGACTTAATGAAAATTGCCATCGAACGCGCCAACGAAGCGATTTACCAAATGTCGCACGATTTGGCGCAGCTTTCGACAATGGCGACGACAATCGTCGCGCTGCACGTCGCGGGCAACATCGCAACCATCGGTCACGTCGGCGATTCGCGCATCTATCGCCTTGACACAAAAGGAAATCTTTACCGCGAAACGCAAGACCATTCGGTCGTTGAAGAAGAAGTCCGCGCCGGACGAATGACGCAGGAACAAGCTGCTAATCATCCGAGCCGCAACGTCATCTCACGTGCGCTCGGCGCAGAACATTCGGTCGAAGTTGATATGAAAACGATTATGATTGAGCCGCACACGACGTTTCTTTTATGTTCGGACGGCATCACGCGCCACATAGACGATTTTCAGCTTCGTGAAATTTTGATGTTCAACGACACGCCCGCCAATCTGTGCCGGCGAATGAAGGAGATTTGTTACGAGCGCGGCGCAGAAGATAATCTCACCGCCGTTATCGCCAGAATTTTTGAAGCGACGGCTGGGAATTTAGCAGAGAACTTAGAAACGACGCCGGAATTTGAAGAATCAACGGTTGCGGCGGCGCGTCCGCAGACAAATCAAGAAAATTTCCCCGAACAAGCTTTTGTCGAAGACGAATCGCCGACGCAGCCGTTGGCAGACTTGCCGACCATCAAAACCCCTGAAACTGTCGAATCGAGTTTTGACGACAATTTTTCCGCGCCGATTGTCACCAACGACCGGATTACAATGGAAACCCGCGCTGAAATTTCAAACAAAAGAGCGGAAGGTGTTGTTTATGAGGACGCTTCTAACGGTAAACATACGAGCAGCGGAAAAATGAGCGGATTGCTTTCCGGCATTTTGTTTCTAATTGTCGGCGCACTGCTCGGCGCTGGCGTTTATTATCTTTTTACCAGAAATAACCAACAACAGGCGACAGTTCAGCCTGTCGCCGCGCCGCCGCTGACGCAGATGCAAACATCAAAGCCCGAATACGAATCGTTTGAAAATCTGCGCCGCAGCGTTGACGCGAATCCGAACGCCTATATCAACACCGGTGCCAACGCAACGCAGGATGCCGAAAGTTTGTATCTTCTGGGACGGGCATATCTTTTAACCGAAAAATATCCCGAAGCGAAAAAATCATTAGAGGAAGCGAAAAACAAACTTGCTCAATCAAACGCGGCGAACAGTAAAATCTTAGCCACCGACATTGCTCTGGGCTTGGCAATTGTTGACGAATGGCGAGCGCAAAATAAATTTCAAAGTCAAATAAAAGTTGATGACGGCAACGCGCAAAGTAACTCAAACACGCCGATTCGGTAAAAGTTTGAAGTCGGTTTTCAGAGTATTTCTATATCAGGGGAAAATGCGCCGTGAAACATTGACTACAAATATTTCACAGTAAATTATTTTTCTAATTGTCTTTTGGCTTCAAATAAAATTACGCCGCAGGAAACCGCCAAATTCAAACTTTCAACCCGGTTCGCCATCGGAATAATTAAGCTTTCGTCAATCACCGCTCTTTCTTCCGCGTTCAAGCCGTGCGCCTCCGAACCAAAAATTAACAGTTGCGGTTTTGTCCAATCCGTTTCCAGATAACTTTTTTTTGCATTCACATCGGCGCAAATCGAAGTTAAAGTTCGCCCGCGCGCCCATCTCAAGACCTCGAAAAAATCAGCGTTTGTCCATAGCGAAAGCCGCAAGCTCGCGCCCATCGCGCCGCGCAGAGCTTTCGGCGAAAAAGCGTCAGCCGAATGACTTGTTAAAATTACGCCTGCCGCGTTAACGGCTTCACAGGTTCGCAGAATCGCGCCCAAGTTTGCCGGATTATTGATTTGATGAAGCAGAACGACAAGCGGAAGCGTTTGATTCGCCGACAAAGTTCGCTCGACGAAATTTTTGCCGGTCGGCGGCTTTTCACAAATAACGATTACGCCCTGAGAGTTTTTCGTATCGGAAAGCGAATTGAAAATGTTTTCGGAAACTTCAGCGAGATTGGGATTTTCGATGTGGTGTAAGAATAAATGACCGCGTTCGGTTTGCTGGAAACTTTCGGTAAATAAAACATCGAAAATTTTCAGATTCGAGCGTGTCACTTCTTCCACCAGCCGCGCACCTTCGACGAAAATAAAATTAGCTTCATTGCCGTCGCGCACACGCCGCGCAAATTTTAATCGTTGATTGTCGCGGCTGGTAATTTTTAACACTTTTGAAAAAAATTACTCGCGGCGGGATTCGAACCTGCGACCTTCCGCTTCGGAGACGGACGCTCTAATCCACTGAGCTACGCGAGCATAAAAATAAAATACCACAAATTTTATTTCGGTTGAATCGTCACGCTTTTCACCACTACGTTTTCCAGCGGTCGCTCGCCCTGTTTCGGATTCACGCCGCTGATGGTTCTGACGTTATTCATTCCTTCGATGACTTTACCGAAAATCGTGTAGCGTTGGTCAAAACCGGCTTCGCGTTTGAGCGTGATGAAAAATTGGGAGTTCGCCGAATTATTATCCTGTCCGCGCGCCGCGCCGACGATTCCCGTGTCGTATGGAATGTCGGAAAATTCCGCCGGAACATTTGGCTTGTCGGATTGACCCTGACCGTCGTTGTTCGGGTTGTTGTCTTTTGAATTCGGGTCGCCGCCCTGAATTACCGATTGGTTGATGCGGTGAAAAGTCGTGCCGTTATAAACGCCTTCTTTGGCGAGTTCTTTGAATCGAGCAACCATTTTCGGCGCGATGTTTGAATAAAGTTCGATTTTAATCGTCCCGTAAGCCGCCGCGTTTTCCATTTCGATGACGGCAATTTCGTTGTCGGCAACCGGCGCAACGCCTCGTTTGATTTCGGCATTGGCAGCTTTGTTCGCAGCATTGCTGTTTGCTTTATTGTCGCACGACAAAAATACGGCGGCTGAAAGAATAACTAATAAAATTGAAATTTTCTGTTTCATAAATTCTCAAAATAATTTTTCGCTGTCGAGTAGAATCGTCACCGGACCGTCATTGACGAGTTCGACATCCATCATCGCTTGAAACTGTCCGGTTTCGACTTTACCGATCTGTTTTCCGGCTTCACTGACAAAAAATGCGTAAAGCCGATTCGCTTTCTCAGGCGCGGCGGCTTTAATAAACGACGGGCGCCGACCTTTTCTCGCATCGCCGTAAAGCGTGAACTGCGAAACGACGAGAAGCTCGCCTCTGGTGTCGAGCAGCGATAAATTCATCTTATCTGCCGCGTCTTCAAAAATACGAAGATTGATAATTTTTTCTAAAAGATAAACGGCATCTTTTTCCGAATCTTCATCGCAGATACCGAGCAAAACCAAAATTCCTTTGCCGATTTCACCGGTGATTTTATTGTCAACCGAAACTTTGGCGCGTGAAACCCGCTGGATGACAGCCCGCATAAGACAGTGAAAATTCGGAAAAGTGAAAAAGCCCGATAAATTTATCGCTAGACTTTTTCACTTTTCCGGGTTTAATTTAACTTTGTTCTTCAATCGTGACTTTTTCCATTACGACCTGTTCGAGCGGCTTGTCGCGCTCATTGGTTTCGACTTCCGCAATCGCATCAATGACATCCTGACCTTCAATGACCTGCCCGAATTTTACATAAAGCGGCGGCAGCGGATAATCAATGTGCATTATAAAAAATTGCGAACCATTCGTGTTCGGTCCCGCGTTCGCCATTGCTACCGTGCCTTTGTTATAAGCGCCTTGATAAAGATTCGACGAGCGGTCAATTTCGTCGTCAAACTTTCCGCCCCAAGCCGATTCGCCGCCGTAGCCTTCGCCCAAAGGGTCGCCGCCCTGAATCATAAAATTTTTAATCACGCGGTGGAAAATCACGCCGTCGTAATAGCCGCGCTCCGCCAGCAGCCGAAAATTTTCCGTCGCTTTCGGCGCGTTTTCTTCTAACAATTCAAATTTGATTATTCCCTTGTTCGTTTCGATAATTGCAGTTCTATTTGCCATTAAAATCTCCTAAAATAAATTTTTCTATTGCTAATGCTACACCGTTTTCATCGTTGCTCAAAGTTTGGTGAAAATCTTCGCGCTCTAACAATTCTGGCGAAGCATTGCCCATCACAACAGAAGTTCCGGCGAATTCGAGCATCTCCAAATCGTTAAAATTGTCGCCCATCACCATGACGTTTTCGGGCGTTAAATCATTCATTAAAGCAAGTTTTTCAACACCGATGCCCTTCGATGCGTCAGGCGGCAGAATGTCAATCAGCGTAAAATCCAGGCGCGGATAAACCGTCGTCAAAACCGTCGCCGTGTCACTCAATTCATCGCGCAAAATCATTTCCAAACGCGCCATTGGCTGAAGCGCGCCCGAAAAAGAAACGTGAACCGTTTCGATTTCATTAACCATTAATTCCAGATTCTCGACGTGAACGACCGATTCTTCGGCTTCCGCCCCGTGCAGTCGTTTCGACCACGCGACGTATTTTTGCAGCGGAACATTTTCGTCGGAAATTCGGTCGTAAAGCAAAACGCCTTTGCCGTTCGGGTCGGCTGAAACGAGCGCGTCGCCGCCGAATTCGCGCCCGACGCGCAAAATTTCTCTGACCGTTTCGCGCGGCACGATTGACGCGGCGATGGTTTCCAAATTATGCGCGTATTTCAAAAGCGCGCCATTATGACAAATAACCGGCGCGTTTAATTTTAACTGCAGAGCAACCGGCAGCGCGTCGCGGAAACGTCTGCCGGTCGCAATCGTCACCAGCACGCCTTGGCGTTCGGCGCATTGAATCGCTCCGATATTCTTTTTGGAAATTTCACCGCGCGAATCGAGCAGCGTTCCGTCGAGGTCAAGTGCGAGAAGTTTTATCATCAAGAATCATTTTGCACTATCTTTCCGATATTTTCATTTTGGAAATTACCGTTTCTTCTCATTCAACTATTTATTTCTCTGCTCGGCAAGCCAGCGTTGATAATCGGCTTTGGCGCGTTCAAAATCGCGGGCATTGTTGAAAAATAAAGACGAGCCGTCGGTTTTTGAAACATCGAGAACGTAGAAAATATAATCGGTTTGTGCCGGATTCAGCGCGGCTTTCAAAGAACTTTCCGACACCGAAGAAATCGCGCCGGGCGGAATGCCGCCGAAGCGTCGAGTATTATAAGGCGAATCAACTTCGAGGTCGCTTTTATGAATCGTGCCGTCCCAGCGGTTTTGCATTTTGGCGACATAAACAGCCGTCTGGTCTATGCCGAGCGGAATCTTTTTCTCGATGCGATTGTAGATGACCGACGCGACGAGCGGGCGTTCGGCTTCGAGCGGCGATTCGGTTTCGATTAGTGAAGCGATGGTCACAATCTCGTGCGGCGTTCTGCCGAGCGCGCGGGCGCGTTCGTTCCATTCGGGTCGCCAGGTTTTTTTAAATTTCTCGACCATCATCTTAATGATTTGTTTCGGCTGCGTTTCCTTCGGGAAATTGTAGGTGCTGGGAAATAAATAGCCTTCGAGATTTTTCGCCGCCGGGTCAAAATCTTTTATCAAGGAAACGTCGTCCATCAAATTTAGAATCGCCCGTTCGTCCATCGCCGGCGTGCCGGGAAATTGCGCCGCGATGCGCTTGGCGATGTCAAAGCGCGTGAAGCCTTCGGGAATTGTCAGCTTTACAGTGCGCTCTTCGCCTTTTTCCATTTCTTTGAGAACTTCGAGCGGCGAAATAGGAGAAGCGAATTGATATTCGCCCGCCTGGATTTTACTTGCATCGCCGAATGAGCGCAGATAAATTTGAACGGGCAAAGCGTTTTTGATAATGCCTTCGGCGGATAATTTTTCGATGATTTGATTCGTTGAAGAACCTTTAGGAATCTGTATAAACTGATTTGCTTTATTGTGCTGCGCGGGCGCGTGCAGCGATTTATAAATCCAAAACGAAATCGCGCCGACGGCGACGAGCGAAAGAATAAATATGACGGCAAGAATTTTTACGATTTTCATCAGTTAAACTTTATCAGAAAAACAATATGAAACGAATTTTTACAGCGATTGATATATCAGAAGAAGCGCGTCAGAAGGCTTCCGATTATATTGCTGATTTACGCGCGGAATTTCCGAATGTTCGCGTCGGTTGGGACAAGCCCGAAAAACTTCACCTGACTGTGAAATTTTTAGGCGACCTAGATGAAAGTCGGCTGCAGGATTTGTCCGAAACAGTTAATGAAACGGCGAAACAGTTTTCAAAATTCAAATTACGCATTTCAAAAACGGGCGTGTTTCCTTCGGTGCGGAAAGCGCGCGTTTTATGGCTCGGCGTTGAAGATAAAAAGGGAAGTCTGCGAAAACTGAACGAAATTTTAGAAGGCGCGTGCGAACGAAAAGGCTTTGCTAAAGGAATGAGAAATTTCAAAGCGCACCTGACGATGGCGCGGCTTCGTGAACCGCATCAGGCTCGGGAACTGATAGAGCGACATTTACAGAATGAATTTGAATCCGACGAGTTTACAGTTGATAAAATTACGATTTATGAAAGCCGTTTAGAATCGACAGGCTCGGTTTATTCGATTATCGGAGAGAAACAATTTGTAAACCTGCCCGTCGCCGAAGATTAAAAATTCGTTGCGAAAATCAGCCCGAAAGTTTATGCTGAATACGGCTGACAAACTGGTTTGAGATTTTTATTTGCTGCGTTTTGAAAAATCATTTTGTATCGGCTCTCCGACATTTGTTACCGTTAACAACTCCCTTAGAAAAATGGAAAACGAATTGACTTATCCATTTATAGCAATTAGCAGGTCTGTTTTCCGACAGGCATTGTCAAAAGCAAAAAAGACGGTTGGTTAAAATAAATCAGCCGAAACCTTAAACGATAAATGGCAACTCCGCAGCGATGCGGAAGACGCAAAATCGTGAATCTCAAAAAGCATAATTTTGAGATTGTCTGATTTCCGAAATGAGGTTTAAATGAAAAAGTTATTTCCCTTATTATTATTCGTGTTGATTTTTTCAACCGATTTACTCTCACAAGAAAAGAAAAACGAAAACCGACCGCAGGCATATATTGTGCGCAGCATTTCCGACAGCCGACCGAAAGCCTATCAAGTCAAAAGCGGCAGCACCAACCCGGAACCCACTCGTCCGCGAGTATACAGAAACGAACAAACGAGTTCTTCCGTCATTTCGAAAGCTACTAATGCTTTTGATCTCGAACACTACGCTTTTCAGCTAATTAACGACCGTCGTGAAAAAAGCGGCTTGTTGCCGCTCAAATGGAGCGATGATGTAGCGCAGATTGCCCGGCTGCATTCGCAAAATATGGCGAACTACAATTTTTTCAGTCACGCCGGGTTGGACGGCTCGCTGGTTAACGACCGCGCCGATTTTTTGGGAATCAATAAATGGCAGGCGATAGGCGAAAACATCGCCTATAATCAGGGCTTTGAAAATCCGGTCGAGTTCGCCGTCGAACGCTGGATGCAGTCGCCGAAACACCGCGATAATTTGCTCAGCAGCCGCTGGAAAGAATCGGGAATCGGCGTTGCCGTTACTAAAAACGGCACGTATTATTTCACGGAAGTTTTTTTGATAAGAAAATGACCGATTAAAAAAATTGTCAAAAATACAGAGATGAAGCATATAAAAATTTGCTTCATCTTTTTTCTTTATTTATGCTAGAGCGATGCCTGCCGATTCGTTTACACTTCCGTCGTTTGCAAAAATCAATTTGTTTTTGCGCGTGCTGGGCAAGCGCGACGATAGCTTTCATGAAATCTGCACGATTTTTCAAACCGTTTCACTGTGCGATTATCTGACTTTTGCCGCAGACAAAAAATTAAATTTAACTTGCGACGATGAAAACATTCCCGTTGACAGTGGAAATTTAATTGTCAGAGCCGCCAAACTTTTGCAGGAACACTTCGGGACAAAGAACGGCGCGAAAATTTTTTTGGAAAAGCGAATTCCCGCGCCCGGCGGACTCGGCGGCGGTTCTTCCAACGCGGCAACGGCTTTGCTCGGATTAGTGAAACTTTGGAAGGTTAAAATTGATTTTGAGGATTTATGCGGACTCGGCGCGCAACTCGGCTCGGACGTGCCGTTTTTCTTTTACGGCGGCACGGCACTCGGCACAGGACGCGGAACGCAAGTATTTTCACTCGAAACTTTTACGGAAAATTATATTTTGATCGTCACGCCGAAAGTAGATGTCGCAACCGCCCAGGCATTCGCCTCTCTGAACGCGCCGGACTTGACAAATAAAGGCTCAAAAAGTATTCTCAAAATTTGCCGCGATGAGGTGAATTCGCTGTATTCACGGCAATCAGACTTGAAAAACGATTTTGAGCGGGTGATTTTTGAAATCGAACCGGAAACGGCGCGGGCAAAGCAGAAACTCTTTGATTGCGGAGCAAAACGCGCCTTGATGTCCGGCAGCGGAGCGAGCGTATTTGGAATTTTCGATACGAGCGAGAAGCGGGCAAACGCGCTCGACACATTACACCAAAGCGAAATGAATTGGCGAGTGTTTGAGGTTGAAACAATTTCGCGTTCCGCTTATCAAAAGTCGCTTAAACTTGACAAAGATTTTTAGTTTTATTGGGGCGTCGCCAAGTGGTAAGGCACCGGGTTTTGGATCCGGCATTCGCAGGTTCGAATCCTTCCGCCCCAGCCAGTTTCACAAAAAACCGACGGGCAACTTTAGGGAAAGAAGTTGCTCGTCATTTATTTATATTTGCAGAGCAAATGAGCGTCACGGGCAATATCAAAATCTTTTCAGGTAACGCGCATCAAAGTTTGGCAGAGGAAATTTGCCATCATCTAAGCTGCGATTTGGGAAAGTCGAGCAACGGCAGATTTTCCGACGGCGAATTTAATTTTCAGATTGAGGAAAACGCCCGCGGCGCGGATGTTTTTATCGTTCAGCCGACCTGTCCGCCGACCGACCAAAATTTGATGGAATTGCTGATTATGCTCGACGCATTCGGTCGCGCTTCAGCAGAAAGAGTCACGGCGGTTATTCCGTATTACGGCTACGCGCGCTCGGATAAAAAGGACCGTCCGCGCGTTCCGATTGCCGCCAAGTTAACCGCGAATTTAATCGCAACGGCTGGAGCCGAGCGAGTTTTGACGGTTGATTTGCACGCTTCGCAGATTCAAGGGTTTTTTGATATTCCGGTTGACCATCTTTACGCCGCGCCGGTTATCGTGAATTATTTTCAGGAAAATCCGATTGAAAATATGATTGTCGTCGCGCCCGACACCGGCGGCGCGGAACGCGCCCGCGCTTATGCGAAAAGGTTAAATACGGGTTTAGCACTTTGTGACAAACGGCGTGAGAAGGCAAATGTCGCGGAAGTAATGAATATTGTCGGCGATGTGCGCGATAAAAATTGTTTGATAATTGACGATATGTGCGACACGGGCGGCACAATTACCAAAGTCGCCGACGCGCTGCACGCCAACGGCGCAGCGAGCATTTACGCTTGTTTCACGCACGCGGTTTTATCGGGTAGAGCGGTTGAAAATTTGAGCGGTTCGCATCTGAAAAAAGTTATCGTTACCAACACAATTCCGCTATGCGATAAAGGCAAAGCGATGCAAGCCGATGGCAGAATCGAAGTTTTGAGCGTGGCGAAACTGCTCGCTTCGGGCATCAAATCAATTCACGACGAAACCAGCGTTTCGTCTTTGTTTATCTAATTTTATAGGCAGGTCAAAATTATGGCAGAGAAAGTTGTAGTTAAAGCAGAGAAAAGAGAAGGGCGCGGCAAAAACGATTCGCGGCGGCTTCGCGTTCAGGGCAAAATCCCGATTTCGATTTACGGCGGCGGCGCGGAAGCAGTTGCGGCAGTCGTTGATTTGAAGGATTTGGCGGCGATTTTGCGCTCGGATTCTGGACAAAATACGATTTTTACGATTGATATGGTCGGCGAAGGCACGGGCGACGTGATTTTTCACGACCGGCAGATTGACGCGCTGAAAGGTCGTCTGGTTCACGCCGATTTGCGCCGTTTGGTAAAGGGCGAAAAAATCGAAGTCACCGTTCCGATTCACATCGTCGGCGAAGCCGCCGGAATGTCCGAAGACGGCGCAGTGCTGAATCAGGCGTTACACGATATTAAGGTTTTGTGCGAGCCGAGCTTGATTCCCGAATTTATCGAAGCCGATGTGTCTGCTTTAAATGTCAATGAGTCTTTGCACATTTCTGATTTGAAGGTTGCTGAAGGCGTGGAAATTAACGAAGCACCGGAAACGGTTGTCGCTTCGGTTGTTGTCGTTAAGGAAGAAGAACTTGAACCGCAGCTCGAAGCGAGCGAACCGGAATTGGTTGACCAGAAAGGCGAAGGTTCCGACGAAGGCAGCGGAAGCTAATTCGGATTTTCAGATTGCGATTTTTTGATTTATGGATTCGTCGTCTGAAACTAATTGGTTAATCGTCGGCTTGGGAAATCCGGGTTTGCGATACGAAAAAACGCGCCATAATCTCGGCTTTATGCTGGTTGATTCGTTGGCGCGGGAATTTCAAACGCAGGTCAAACGCGAAGAATGCCGCTCTTTAATCGGGCGCGCCGTTATTGAAAATCAAATAGTCGAACTCGTCAAGCCGCAGACTTTTATGAATTTGAGCGGCGAAGCGATTAGCTGTTTATTGAAAAAAGAAACGCGCAGCGCGAAGAAAGTTATTGTCATCAGCGATGATTTAGCTTTGCCGGTTGGAACAATCCGGCTTCGTGCCAAAGGTTCGGCGGGCGGACATAACGGTTTGAAATCAATGATTCAGTGTTTGCGGACAGAAGAATTTATCCGCTTGCGAATCGGGATTCAGCCGGACCATCCGCTGCGCGACACGAAAGATTTCGTGCTGGAAAATTTTTCCAAAACGGATTTAGTAACAATTGAAAAAGTTTTAGAACAAAGTGCCGAAGCGATTCGTGCCGTTCTAGCGGACGGCATCGAACGAGCGATGGCGCAATATAATTAACAAAAACCTTCTTGCTTCAACCAAAAGCGTTGAGGCTTGAATAGCCAAAAGGAGGAAAAATGGCAAAAAGAACGTATGAGGTAATGTATATCGGCACGCCCGAAACGGCAGACGAAGACATTACGAAGCTGAATGAAGCAATTCAGCAGCAGGTTGAAAAGGAAGGCGGCACAGTCGTCAAAACCGAAGCGATGGGTCGGCGCAAAC
>CBDUBY010000025.1:0-28149 GCA_965365505.1 uncultured Pyrinomonadaceae bacterium
CCGACACCGATTGTTTCCGACGAAAAACTTTCAAAGGAAATCGGCGGACGGGCATTCTTAAAAGCCGAATGTTTGCAGCGCAGCGGTTCATTCAAAGTGCGCGGCGCGTATAACCGAATTTC
Organism: uncultured Pyrinomonadaceae bacterium; assembly: GCA_965365505.1. GTDB lineage: Bacteria > Acidobacteriota > Blastocatellia > Pyrinomonadales > Pyrinomonadaceae. Next base: position 123 of record CBDUBY010000025.1, read on the forward strand.
AAGACTCACGAAAGCCGAGAAAAAACGCGGCGTAATCGCGGCATCGGCGGGAAATCACGCGCAGGGCGTAGCTCTCGCCGCCCGTTTGAACGGTACGAAGGCGGTTATCGTGCTGCCGGAAAACGCGCCGCTGACGAAAATCATCGCCACCAAAGCGCAGGGCGCGGAAGTGATTTTGAAAGGCGCGAGTTTCGACGAAGCGTTTGCTTATTCAAAAGAACTGGAAAAAAAACATAAATACATTTACATTCACGCCTTCGACGACGATTGCGTCATCGCCGGACAGGGAACTATCGGTATGGAAATCGTTGACGATTTGCCGGAAACGACTGTTGTCGTTGTCCCAATCGGCGGCGGCGGAATAATTTCCGGCATCGCGCTCGCGGTCAAAAATCTTTTGCCGCACGTTCGCGTCGTCGGCGTTCAAGCGGCAAACATCGCGCCGATGAATCAAATGCTGAAAGACGGAAAGATAACCGAAGTCGCTTTTCAATCAACCATCGCCGACGGCATCGCGGTCAAACGTCCGGGCGTGAAAACCTTGAAAATAATCAAAGAATTGGTTGATGAAGTGGTCGAAGTTTCCGAAGAAGAAATCGCGCGCGGCATTTTTCACTGCGTTCAAAACAATCGCCTCGTCGTCGAAGGCGCGGGCGCGGCGGGCGTGGCGGCGCTGCTCGCTAAAAAAATAATGGTGAAATCGTCCGACACGGTTTGCGCCGTTCTCTGCGGCGGCAACATTGACGCGAATCTGCTTGCCAGAGTTCTCGAACAGGTTCTCGTCCGGCAAGGGCGTTATATGATGCTCAAGCTGCTTGTCCCGGACCGACCGGGAACGCTCGCGCCGCTGCTTAATCACGTTGCGGATTCAGGCGCGAATGTCATCGAAGTGTTTCATCGCCGCGCAATGTGGCTCGCGCCTTTGGGCAGAGTCGGACTCGAAATGCTTCTCGAAGTGCGCGACGAACAGCACGGGCGCGAAGTCATCAAACATCTCGAAAAATTCGGTTATCCTGTCGAACGCGAAGGCTTGGACGATTGGGAATAATATCGTCGCTAAAAAACTTTAACGATTAATCTTTGGAAACTGCCTGCATGGAAATACCAGAATTAATTCCCGCCGAAGGCATCGAAATCCCGCTGAGCGCGGCGTTTAGCGGCATCAAAAACGTTTCGCTGCTTTCATTCGCCAACAACAGCATCAATCCTAAATTGCTGCTTTTCGAAGATGCGACGGAAACAAGAGTGTTGTCTTCGCGCCGCCCATTTTCGGAAATTGACTATAAAATCGTTTTGGCTGGTATCGGTTTTCCGAGTTCCGGCTTTTTGCCGAATATTAAAAACCGCTGAAGCAAAGTTAATTTCTCCTGCGGGACTTTCGAAGCCTGCGCATACTTGACGATAATTTTTCCTGCTTCATCGGCGTAAATCTTAAAATAATTGAGCCGAAACGTCGGGTAATAAACGGCGGGCAAAAGTCCGAATCTGACCGGCACGCGTTTGAGAATTTTCAGCCACGTTCCGGTGTTGATAATGACTCGGTTGTCGTCTTCTTTTACCAGAAAAGCGTCGTGCGTGTGTCCGAAAACGTAAACGCAGACATCAGGGTTTTCCGCGAAAACTTGGCGAGCGCGGGTGAGATAATTGTTGTTCGCCTCGTCGGTCGGCGCGGATTTATAGGCGGGAAAAATCTGCATTCTAAACAGCGTGCGGCGAATGTCGCGGTAAATAAAATAAAGCGGCGTCGCCACCGCGAACACGAAAAACCAGACCGCCATACTCGCCGTTAAAATCCAGCGCAAAATGTCGCCGAACAATCCAAGCCATTTCGTGACCGGATTTTCGAGCAGAATGTTGACATCGAAAAGCCCGACGTATTTTATTAGTTCGGCAACGAGCGCAATCGCCGTAACGGTCAGCAAAAGGAGGAACGGAACGAGCAGCCAGCGCAGAAACAAATTCATCTCGCGATAAAAATAATTCGAGGCAAGCCAATCGGGAATCTGCCGCACATCAACCGAACGTATGTCTTTCAGCCAATCGCTCGCGCCGAAAACAGAATATTTACTTGCGCCCGCGACCAGCGTTTCGGTGATGAAAAATCCGGCGGGCTGCGCGTGGATGTTGCCGTAATCGGTCGAACGGTTATACGGGTCAATCTGCTGCCCGTGTTCGATCCAGATTCTTTTGCCGCCGATTTCGCGAATCAGCCAGAGCGAAGCGTCAAGTTCGATATTGTAATCTCTCAGTTTGACGGCGAATTCAGGATCGCAAGCCAAATCGTAATCGTGATTGCCGACCATCATCGTTATTCGGATGCGATTTCCCGTCAATCGAAACTGCTCGAAAATAGCCGCGTGATGTTTGATAATTTCGTCGAGCTGCGCCGTTCCCGAAACTGTCGTCAGCTCCCAAAAACCGAACGTATCGCCCGCTACAATCAATTCGGTTTCCTTGTCTTTTTTCGCCAGACGTTTGAGAAAAGCGATGAATTCTTCGGTGTAATCGCAAATCTGCAAACTGCCGTCGCCGCCGAAATGCAAATCGCTGACGAAATAATACTCTTTCGGCATAAAGGTTATGTGGTTAGAGAGGGAAATAAATCAGATTCCGTCACGCAGTTCTCGCCCGTTATTCAAACTCGACTCGCTCGTAAATCTCTGCCAAATCGAGCGAACATTCAATCGAATCAATCCGAAATGTTTTATCCAACCCGTGATATTCCTTTAGCAGCCAATCGCCGCTCGCCTGTCTGATGTAATGCTCAACGACGGGTTCGTCCTGCCAGACGAGAATATAATCGGTCAGCGTCGGATTAAACATTCGATACCTGGTGAACTTCACGCCTCTATCGAAATCAGCAGTTGACTCAGACAAAACTTCGATAATCACCGTCGGATTCAGCACAATATCCGAATGCTTATCGTGATATTCCGGCTCGCCGCAAATCACGACTATATCAGGATAAGAAATCATCCCTTTCCCGAAACGCTCTTTCAGAGCGCCGCTCTTTACCTTCGTATCTTTAATACGTGCGCGACATCTTTTTCCGCGAAGTTGGAAAATCAAGCTGCCCGCTAAATTCGCCGAAACATCGCCGTGTTTAGGACTTTCGCCTGCCATCGCGTAAATCTCGCCGTCAATAAACTCGCTCCGCTCGTCTGCTTCACGTTCGTATTCGAGATATTGCTCAACCGTGAAATAAGGTTTCGATTTTACTTTTGCTAGTGCCATAATAATTGAAGTTTAACTCAAATTATTTGATAAATGAACACAAATTTAGCAGACGAAATAACCTTTTCGTAAATTGATTTTCAAAAAGTTGGCGGTAGCGGCGGGATTTCGGAAGCGGGAGCAGGCTGTGTTTTGAATTGCTTTAGACGACCTAGCAGCAGGAAACTGATTGTTCCGTAAAGAATCCAATCGAATAAGACGAAGAATATAACAAAAATCCAAAGAAAGAAAATGCTGTCTGAGGTTGGCGACAGTATTCGCGCTTCTCGCAAAATATCAATTATATAAATTGGAATTACGAAGGGCATCCATAGAATTCCCGGCATGGGTTTCCCGTAAAATCTTATTTCAGTTAAAACTTTAGGAAAATATTCTTCGGTCGCTCCGATTGCCATCATACAGATAATCGGAAAGACGATGCCGAGTATAATTGAAAGGATAATTCGCCGCATAAATAACAGGTAAGTTATCCGCACGAACTATGATTCGTCTGATTCGTCCGGTTCGACGGTTAAACTGCGGCTGATGATGCGGCTGATGACGGCGGTTTCGTCTTCTTCGTTGTTGCGCCAGTCTTGATCGCGGAGGGCTTTGACTATTTGGTTGTATTGAGCTTTGGTGATTTGCGTGGGCGGTTGATTAAAGACTTTGGCGATGTATTTGACGGAGTTTTCTTCTCGTTGGCTGCGGATGTAAGCTGTTTTATCGTTTTCTCCCATATCTGTGCCTCGCTCGTTTGGGTTTTAATTCAAAGCAAAATAACATTTAAAGAATGGCTTTGTAAATGAACGTCGGGCAAAATGTATGTGGACGAATCGTCGTTGCGAAACAGATGAGCGAAAAACCAATCAATTTTCTATTGGCAGCGTGGCGCGTCGTCAATGCCGCGCTCGCCTTAGTCTTTGCCGGACTGATTGTTGATGCGTGGGTCGAGATTTTTTACTTCAAAAACGCGGAAAAGTATTATTACTACATCGCTACGCTGTTTATAATTCCGCTGATAACTTGTTTGATTGTCGTGTTCGGCTGGGATTTGGACAAAAGATGAATTACGAATTACAAATTACGAATTACAAATCAAAAGAAAATTTCCGACATTCGTGATTCATAAATTTGAAATTCGTAATTTATTTGCGGAGCAAGTCTTCCGTGTAAAGCTCTCGATAGACGCGGTAATTGTTCATCACCTTGAAAACGTAATTCTTTGTTTCCGCAAAACCGACTTCCGAAGCGAAAACGCCCGCGTCTTTCGGGGTCGAGCGGTTCAGCCAGCGCGCGGCGTTGTCTTCGCCGCCGTTGTAGCTGGCAGCGACGGCTTCATATAATCCGCTGAATTCTTTTTTCAAATCCGATATATAAACGCTGCCGATGGCAATGTTGATTGCCGGTTGATAAAGGTCGTCGGCTTGCATCGCCGGAAAACCGGCTTGCTGGTTGTATTTAAGCGCGGTGTCATAGACAAGCTGCAAAAGTCCGCGCGCGGCGGCAGGAGATTTGGCGTTGGCGCGGAAACTGCTTTCCTGTTTCATAATCGCCAATACAAAACGCGGGTCAATGCCCTTCGGTTTCGCATAGCGCATCAATTCTGTGCGATACATCAGCGGATAATCTTTGGCGAATTTAGCGACGCTGCCGGTGGTCGAAACTTTACTGCTGCCGATTTTTTTCTCCGCCAATTCGCCGTAATAGGAATTATTCGGAATCGCCGAATAAACTGCGGTCGCTTCCGGCTTGCGCCCCAACTTTTCGAGCGCGAGAGCCTTTAAATAATTCACCTCGTCGAGCGAAGTCATTGAGCCGCGAAAATTGTTCAGCGAACGCAGCGCGTCGGCGGCTTCAACCGCTTTTTGCCAATTTTGGCGGCTGATTTCCATCCTTAATCGCGCCTGCAAAGCGTTGGTTGCGGTCGGCATTTCGGAAAACCTCTGCGTCGTTTTATCAACCCAAACATTCGCTGCATCATATTGCTTCGACTCGCGCAGCGCGTCAATGATATTGAGATATGACGACTCGATTCGCTCGCCGGTCGGGAACATCGTCGTGTAAAGCTGATAAGTCTGCGCCGCTTCCGCGTTCTTGCCCAGACGAATCAGCGACGCGCCTTTGAACGCCAGACTTTCGCGCCCTTCTTTGGTGTTGGCATAATCTTTTACCGCTTTGTCGAACCACGCAACCGCCTGCGCGTAATCGCGCTCCCACATAAACGAGCGACCCGTGAGCATCAACGCTTTCGGAACGCTCGCATCGGTCGGATAAAAATCGAAAATCTTTTGCCAATGCTCGCGGGCTTCGGGAAAAAAGCGGTTCGACGAATAAACGTCGGCGCGATAAGCGTGTTCGGCGGCTGATAAAGTTTGCAGTTTCCCTTGCGCGTCGCGGCTCGATTTATCTTTACCGACGACTTGCGCCAGCGTCGCGTCATTGTAAGTTTGCGCGAACAGGGAAATCGAAAAAACGAAAACGGCAGCGATGGTAAAGATTATTTTTTTCATTGATTTGTAAAACAGGAGCGGAAAAGTTTGGAAGAATAGAATAACAAATTTTAGACGGAAATAAAACGGAAAAGGTTGCGAAGTTGAATTTCAAAAGAGCCGAAGAGCCGTCGAATAACTGACGGTTCTTCGGCTTGATTTTTTAATCTTAATTGAGAAATTAAAAACTCAGCGTTATTGGCAGAACCGTAAAATTCAAGCCTTCGACATTTTCAGTCAGAAATAAAACTTGCATCGCGGGCGTGAACTCGTATTTCTTTGAACGTATTTGCAGAATATAATTTTCTCCGACGGGAATTTCGGTGAATTGAAAATACCCGTAAAAGTTTGTTTTAACGGTGCGTGTTTCGCCCGATGCGAATATTAAATCCGCATCAATGCCTCGCGTTCCCTTGCCCGCTAATGTTGTGACGCGCCCGCTGATATTCGCTGTCGCAGCGGTCGGAGCGAGATGTTCGGCAATCACGAACGGTGAAAAAGATGTGGTCTGAGCGCAGATTTCTCTGGTCGCGTAATTTCTCGAAACGGTTCGGTCAACCAAATTCATTCCCTCGCCGTGCAGCAAGCGCAGGCGGTTAAACTGCAATTCATCAACGACGGTCGAAGCCTTTAAACAAATGGTCGCGCTGCCTTCAAAAACGGCGGTCGTCGAAATGTTGTAAGCGGCGGAATTTTCGCGGATAACGTGATTGCCGGGAACTGTTAAGCCGGTTGTCGTCGGGTCAATCGCCGTCGTCGCGGTCGTGCCTGCCGCTGTTACGTTATCGAAAATAATGTCGGCGTTTTGACCGCGCAGGCGGACGTTCGTTCCCGTCGGCGTGGCTGGATTCGGGTTGGCGACAAAGCTGTGCGTGCCGCCCGCGTTAATCAGCGCGTTGCCCGCGCCGACCGAACTTTGCACCGGAGTCGGCGTGCAGTAACAGCCGTTTAAAACAACCGTGCCGTTGCCGAGATTGCCGCCGTTCGCGCCCCAAGCCCAAACGCTGCCGTCGCGCCGCTTGATTAAAGTGTGATGAATGTTGGTACTGATTTCGACGACATCGCTCCAGCCGCCGACGTTGTAAGGCGAAAGCTGTTTCGCGCCGCCGGAAGTTCCGCGACCGATTTGCCCGTAGGTGTTATCGCCCCAAATCCAAACCGTGCCGTCTGATTTAAGAGCGACATTGTGATACAATCCGGCGGCGATTTGAACTACGCCGGAAATGCTTGACTGTTGCGGGTTAGGCGTGCAGTCGCAGGGATTATTAACGGTTGTTCCGTTGCCGAGTTGTCCGCTGGAAGTTTCGCCCCAAGTCCAAACCGTGCCGTTTGATTTTAAGGCGATTGACGTATCGCCGCCCGCGCCGACGGCTATCAAGCCCGACAGAGCGGTCACGCGCACGGGCGTTTTGCGACACCAGCAGCCGGTCGTATCTGTTACGCCGAGTCCGAGTTGACCTTGCAGATTGCCGCCCCAAGCCCAGAGCGTGCCGTCGGATTTGATTGCCAGCGAATGATTGCTGCCCGCGTCAATCGCCACGATGTCGCTCAAACCGGCAACCTGCGCGGGCGCGCTGTGATGCGTCAGGGAATTATCGCCGAGTTGTCCGCTCGAATTTCTGCCCCAAGCCCAAACCGTGCCGTCGGCTTTCAAAGCGAGTGAATGCTCCAAGCCGCCGCTGACGGCGACGACATCGGTTAAATTTATCACCGGCACGGGCGATAGTTTGTCGCCCGCCGCAGCGACTCCAAGCTGTCCGTAATTGTTTCTGCCCGTCGCCAGCATCGTGCCGTCGGCTTTGATAAAGAATGTATGATACCAGCCCGCGCTGACCGTTGTGACATCGGGCAAACCGATGTCGAACGGCAAACTGTGCGTGTTCCGCGTTCCGTCGCCGATTTGCCCGTAAAGGCTCGACCCGAAAGCCTGAACCTGCGCCGTGACCGGTTCGACGCGCGTTAATCCGCTAATCAAAATCAAAAGTAAAACGATGGCGTATTTCATTTTAATCTCCTAAAAGTTTTTATTTTCCCGCTCGCTCGGCGGGCGGCTTAATCGGTGTGTTTTGAAACGCGGCGATTTCCCACTTGCCGTTTTCTTTCATCATTACCAGCGTGATATAGCCGCTGCCTTTTTGTTCCGCGCCGTTGAGTTTGAAAGTCAAATTTGATTCGAGGTGAACGAAGGCGGTGTCGGGACGCAAAAAGCGAATTTGCTTAACGGCGGCGGCAAGACTACTGTCTTTGTAAATTGTGTCGAAGATTTGTTGATGAATTTTGGCAATATCGGCGCGACCTTTGACGTGCATTCCGTTGATGACCACGTAGTCGGCGTTTTCCGCGAAAGGTTTTGAAAACTCCGCGCCGCTTTTCATATTCCAGCCCTTAGTCACTTGCTCGATGTTGGCGCGAATCAACGCTTCGTCTTTCGCGTCGGTTTTCTGCGCGAAAGCGGTGCAGGCGCATAAAATCATCATTAGGGAAACTGTCAGTATTTTGGTTGTTTTTTTCATTTCTTATGTTCTCCTTGTTGAAAAGTTTTTAATATGGAAATTGCTTGCCCGCGATGCAGGCAAATAAAGCCGTTCGGTATAACTTTTTGGCTTCCGATTAGTAACGCGACACATCGGCGAAAAAACGCTGAAAGTTTTTTCCGGCGATGTGATTTATAGCTTTGCCTGTTGAAAGTAATGGTTTAGAATGGCGGCGAACAAATTATTTTAGTTAAGAGTTTGAAGCAATGAAACAATTTGCCGAAGAAACGCCGGACATTACGCTTATCTTGCAGGAATTGAGCGATGGTAAGCGAGAGGTTTTCGATTCTCTGATGCCGCTCGTTTATGAAGAATTGCGGCGACAGGCGGCGAGTTTTATGCGGCGCGAGCGAGCCGACCACACTTTGCAGACGACGGCTTTGATACACGAAGCGTTTCTGAAACTCGTTAATCAGAAAGATGTGCGATGGCAAAACCGCGCGCATTTTTTTGCGATTGCCGCGACCGCGATGCGGCGAATTTTGGTTGATTACGCGAAAACCCGCAATCGTGAGAAACGCGGCGGCGACGCGGTTTTGCTGCAGCTTGATGAAAACGTCGAAGCGTTTGCCAGCGGAAAAAACATTGATTTGGAAGCGTTGGATGAAGCTCTGAATCGGTTGGCGCAATTTGATGAGCGGCAAGCGCGCATCGTCGAACTGCGATATTTCAGCGGTTTGACCGAACAGGAAACGGCGGAAGTGATAGGCGTTTCGCCTGCGACCGTCAGGCTCGATTGGAAGATGGCAAAAGCGTGGCTGCGTAATCAATTGATAAAATAATCAACAGACTTTCATAATTTAATGTCACGCCGACAATCATCCGAAATTTCGACTGAATAATTTTTCAGTCAACCCGTATTTTTTTCAGCGGTTTCGCGGCAACCTGTCGCGTTAGTTATTAAAGTAATTCGCTTCAATTTGTGGTTCGATTGAATTTTGAAAACGCGAAAATTTAACAAGTCATCAATGAACACTGAACGCTGGCAAAAAATTAAAAGTCTTTTCGAGGCGGCACAGCAGCTCGAACCGAAGAAACGCGCCAGATTTCTCAACAATGCCTGCGGCGCGGATGAAGATTTGCGTGTCGAAGTCGAAGAACTGATGGCTTCGTTAGAAAATGACAACAGTTTTATGGAAAGCCCGGCAGCAGCCGAAGTTGCCAGTATGTTTGAAGATAGAAAGACTTTGATGGCAAACCAGACGACGGGCGAATTAAACGGCGGAAAATTTGTCGCGGGAACTGTTTTGGCGAATCGTTACCGCATTCTCGGACTGCTCGGCAAAGGCGGAATGGGCGAGGTTTTCAAAGCCGAAGACATCAAATTAAATCAAACGGTCGCGCTCAAATTTTTGCCCGACAAATTAGAAAAAGACAAATCCGCGCTCGACAGATTTCACGGCGAAGTGCGAAATGCCCGTCAAGTTTCGCACCCGAACGTCTGCCGCGTTTTCGACATCGGCGAGATTGACGGGCGGCATTTTCTTTCGATGGAATTCGTTGACGGCGATGATTTGTCGTCGCTGCTCAGACGTATCGGACGCTTGCCGTCGGACAAGGCAATCGAGATTTCCAGACAACTATGTTTCGGTTTGGCGGCGATTCACGAAGCGGGAATTCTGCACCGCGATTTGAAGCCCGCGAACGTGATTATTGATTCACGCGGCAAAGCGCGAATCACCGATTTCGGCATCGCCGGAATCGAAACGGAATTAACCGGCGGCGAAATTCGCGTCGGAACTCCGGCGTATATGTCGCCCGAACAAATCACGGGCAGGGAAGTTTCACAAAAAAGCGACATCTACGCGCTCGGACTCGTTTTGTATGAAATTTTTACCGGCAAACAAACTTTTCGCGCCGATTCTATTGAAGACCTTTTAGAGAAACAGCAAACGACCTCACCGACCAATCCTTCGGAAATTCTCAAAGAAATAAATCCGCTGGTCGAGAAAACGATTCTGCATTGTCTGGAAAAAGACGCGGCGGCGCGTCCGAAATCGGCGATGCAGGTGGCGATGATGCTGCCGGGCGGAAATCCTCTGGAAGCGGCAATCGCGGCGGGCGAAACGCCTTCGCCCGAAATGGTCGCCGCCGCGCCGAAAAAAGGCGCGCTCAAACCTTTCGTCGCCGTTGCTTGTTTTTCAGCGGTTGTTTTGCTTTTCGCTTTTATCGTTATCTTTTCAGGCAGAGTTAAAGACCATGAAATTATTCCGTTTGAAAAATCGCCGGAAGTTTTAGCGGAACGCGCCGATTCGATTTTGAAAAAGTTCGGTTATCAAAACGCGCCCGTTGACACCGATTACGGTTTCGAGAAGAACATCGGCGATTATTATCGTTACGCTGCCGAGGAAAATACGCCGAATCGTTGGGATAGACTGCGGAGCGGTCAGCCCGCGATAATTTATTTTTGGCATCGCACCAGCCCGCGCTATTTTGAACCGCTGGAAACCGAATCGGTTTCGCCCGAAGACCCGCCAAACCAGATTGCCGGAATGACCAGAGTAATTTTGGACGTGCGCGGACGCTTGCTCGAATTGAACGTCGTGCCGCCGCAGGTGAAAGTTAAAACGGTGCCGGAAAATCAAGTTGATTGGGCGAACCTTTTTGTTGAAGCCGGTTTGGACATTCGCAACTATCGCCCGACCGAATCGAACTGGACGCCGCCGGTTTATGCCGATGAGAGCTTTTCCTGGGAAGGCGCGCACGTTGACCACGCGGAAATTCCCGTCCGCATCGAAGCCGCCGCTTTCGAGGGCAAACCCGTTTATTTTCAAATCGTCGCGCCGTGGGATAAACCCGACCGTCAGGTGGAAACCGCTGTGACCACGCCGGTTAAAGTCGCCGGTGTGCTTTTTATTTCGCTTTTCCTGTGTGTCATTATCGCCGGAGTTTTTCTCGCCCGCCGGAATTTACAGCGCGGGCGCAGCGATGCGAAGGGCGCGTTTAAAATTACTATTTTCGTTTTTTTGATGTCGCTTGCCGCCGGTCTGCTTTTCGCCGACCACATTCCGAATCTACAAAAAGAAATGCCGCTGTTGACCAAAATGGCAGGAATCGCGCTTTTTGACGGCGCACTGATTGGACTGATTTATCTCGCGCTCGAACCTTACGTTCGCCGCCGTTGGGCAAGTTTAATAATTTCGTGGAATCGTCTGCTGGCGGGCGATTTCAAAGACCCGCTCGTCGGGCGCGACATTCTGGTCGGCGGCATTTTAGGTTTGGCGCATACAGCGACGATTTTTCTGATGAGTCTGCTGCCGCTTTGGATGGGCGAAGCGGTCGCGCCGAATCCGGGAATGGGCGTTTCATATATTCAAAGTTCCAAACATCTTTTGGCGACTTTTTTAGCGGTCACGAGCAGCGCACTTTTTTTCGCTTTAATTGGACTGCTGTTTCTGGTTCTGCTGGTCACGATTTTCAGAAAACAATGGCTGGCGATATTCGTGTTCTGGGCGATATATTTTACGATTAACGGATTGTTTTTCGCCAGCGGCAGGCATTGGCTGGTTTGGCTCGCGCCGGCTTTGATTGCCGCCATTAATGTCGCCTGTGTCGCTCGTTTCGGCTTACTCGCCACCGTTTCGTTTTACGTCTTTTTCTTTCTCACTTTTCATAACCCGATTACGGCAAATGTTTCGAGTTGGTATTTCGTCAACACGATTTTCGCGGCGGTCGTGATTCTCGGTTTAACGATTTACGGTTTTTATATTTCACTTGCCGGACAATCAATTTTTAACGCAAAGTTGTTTGAGGAAAACGCCGACGAACCTTGGCGATGAAATTTTTCGTAAAGCTAACCGAAGCAAATAGAAAAACTTATCTCTCCAACTTGCGATATTAAACGGTAAAATTGAATTGACGCGAACAAGATAAAATTTGAGATTTTCGCTACAATGAAAACAAATCTTTCCCGGCTGCGTAAAACATTTATCGTCTGTAAGATTTAGGAGAAAATTATAATGTCATTGTTTCGATTTGCCGTAGTTTTATTTGTTCTCAGTTTCACCGTTTCCGCGTTCGCTCAATCAAAATCAAATCCGTCGGATAAATTTCGTCAGTTGGAAGAAAATCTGCCGACACCAAACGAACAGCGCACGGCGAGCGGCGCGCCCGGCGCGAGGTATTGGCAGCAGCGCGCCGATTACGTGATTGATGTCGAACTCGACGACGTGAATCAACGAATCATCGGCAAAGAAACCGTCACTTATAAAAATCTCTCGCCCGATACTTTAAATTATATCTGGCTGCAAATTGACCAAAACATTTTCGCCGCTGATTCCGACAGCGCGAAGACGCAGACCGCGCCGTCGCTTGAAGGCGCGACCCTAAACGCACTTGAGCAGCTTGCCGACCGTAAATATGATGGCGAGATAATGATCTCAAATGTCAGGGACGCGAAGGGAAATCCTTTGCGGAATACCATCGTCAAAACGATGATGCGGATTGATTTGCCCGCGCCTTTGCCGCCGGGCAAAAATTTCGTTTTCTCGCTCGATTGGAATTACACGATTAACGACGGCGCGTTTTTCGGCGGGCGCACGAGTTACGAGTATTTTCCGCGCGACAAAAATTATATTTACACCATCGCGCAATGGTTTCCCAGAATGGCGGCGTATAACGACGTTTCCGGCTGGCAGCATAAACAGTATTTGGGCAGCGGCGAATTCACTCTTGAATTCGGCGATTATCTCGTCAGGCTAACTACACCGAACGACCACGTTGTTTTGGCGACGGGCGTTTTGCAAAATCCGAATCAGGTTTTGAAACCCGAATGGATTCGCCGTTTGAAGCAAGCCGAAACCGCGAAAGAGCCTTTGAAAATCGTCACGAATGAAGAAGCGAAAGCGAACGAAGCGGGCAAACCGACGGGCAAGAAAACGTGGATTTTCAAAGCCGATAACGTGCGCGATTTCGCTTTTGCGTCGTCGCGCAAATTCATCTGGGACGCGCAAGGTCAAACCGTCGGCAGAAACAAAGTGATGGCGCAGTCGCTTTATCCGAACGAAGCCAGTCCTTTGTGGGACAAGTTTTCGACGCACGCGATTATTCACACGCTGAATGTTTATTCGCGCTACTCGTTCGATTATCCGTATCCGACGGCGATTTCCGTCAGCAACCGGCACGTCGGCGGAATGGAATATCCGATGATTTGTTTTAACGGACCCAGACCAAACGCCGACGGCACTTATTCCGAGCAATCGAAATACTTTTTGATCGGGGTTGTGATACACGAAGTCGGGCATAATTATTTTCCGATGACGGTTAATTCCGACGAGCGGCAATGGACCTGGATGGACGAAGGTTTGAATACTTTCGTGCAGTTTTTGGCGCAGAACGAATGGGAGAAAAATTATCCGTCCAGACGCGGCGAGCCGAAGGAGATCGCCGAATATATGATTTCGGAAAATCAAGTTCCGATTATGACTAATTCCGAATCGGTTTTGCAGTTCGGCAACAACGCTTACGGCAAACCGGCGACCGCACTAAACATTTTGCGCGAAACCATATTGGGCAGGGAACTTTTCGATTTCGCTTTTCGAGAATACGCGCAGCGTTGGAAATTCAAACGCCCGATGCCCGCCGATTTTTTCCGCACGATGGAAGACGCTTCGGGCGTAGATTTGGATTGGTTCTGGCGCGGCTGGTTTTACACGACCGACCACGTTGATATTTCGATTGAAAACGTCCGATTGTTTCAAGTCAACACGCAAAATCCCGACACGGAAAAAGAGCTTTTACGAAAACAGGCGAATTCTCAGCCCAGAACTTTAACGCAGCAGCGCAACGACCCTTTGGCAAAGCGCAATGAATTATATCCGTCGTTGCGCGATTATTATGACGACGTTGACAAGTTTAAAGTCACCGACAAGGAACGCGAGGATTATCGTAAATTTCTCGTTGGCTTGACCGAATCGGAGAAAGCGATTTTGAACGGCGGTTATTTTTTCTACGTCGTGGATTTGAAAAACGTCGGCGGTTTAGTGATGCCGCTCATTTTCAAAGTCGAATACGCGGACGGCACGAGCGAAGAAATTCGCATTCCGGCGGAAATTTGGCGTTACAACAACTTCGATGTTTCCAAATTAATTATCACGCGCAAGGAAGCCAAAGCGATTGTGCTTGACCCGAATCTGGAAACGGCGGACGCGGATTTGTCGAACAACTTTTTCCCGCGCCGCGCCGTTCCGACGCGCTTTCAGCTTTTCAAGGAAAACAGATAAATGAAGCGAAAAAGTTTTACAATCGGCAAATTGTTATCGGCAAGTTTTTTTGCCTTTTGCTTTTTTACATTTTATCTGCCAACGGCATCGGCGCACCGTTTTCACACGACGCTGACGCGCATTGATTACAATGCCGCCGACAAACTTTACGAGATTTCGATTCAGCTTTTTCCGCACGACCTTGTGCCAACGCTCGAACGAAGAGGCGGCAAGAAAATTGACCTCGAAAAAACTGCCGACGTTGATAAATTGATTCAGGATTATCTGAACGAGAATTTTGTTTTGACCGACAAAAAAGGCGAAACGAAGATTTTGAAATGGATTGGCAAGGAGGTTGAAACCGATTCAGTTCGCGTCTATGTCGAAACTCCGGCGACCGAAAACCCGGAAGGCGTGAAATTAAAAAACACGCTCTTTTTTGAAAGTTTTCCCGAACAATCCAACCTCGTCGTTTGTCGTTTCGAGGACAAGAAAGCCGATTTGATGTTTAAGGTCGGTGATACTGTCAAAGAAATTACGGAAAATAAAGCAGCGGCTGAAAAATAATTTATATAAATTGAAAGCAATTTTTCAGGACGAAACATCGAAAGTTTCGTCCTTTTATTTTTTCGCAAATTCTCGTGTTACAATTTTTCAAAGTTACGAGTTCACGCTTTAGCGTGTCTTCCGCCGCGCTTCGCGGACGGGACAAACTAAAGTTTGAACTCAGAACGAAGGGAGCAAAAAAATGAAAATAGCCTTGAACGGCGCGACCACGATGCACGCCGATTTGACGACCGATATAAAAGCCGCGAGCGAAGCCGGTTATGATTTAATAGAAATCTGGGCGGCAAAACTGCGCGAGTTTTTAAAGACGAACACGGTCGCCGATTTGAAAAATCTTTTAGACGAAAACAATCTCGAACCGTATTCGATAAATTCCATCGAGCATATTACCTTCCGCAATGCTGAAGACTACGAGAAAATAAAAGCCGAATGCGAAGAGTATTCAAAAATCGCCGGTGAAATAA
Source organism: uncultured Pyrinomonadaceae bacterium (assembly GCA_965365505.1). Lineage (GTDB taxonomy): Bacteria > Acidobacteriota > Blastocatellia > Pyrinomonadales > Pyrinomonadaceae. The sequence continues at coordinate 15,593 of CBDUBY010000025.1, forward strand.
ATTGCCCGTATGTCGTCGTCGTGCCGGGCAAACTGCCTGAAAACGCGAGCGAAGAAACAATCATTGACGAATCAGTAAAAGTCTTAAACGAACTCGCCGACATTGCCGAAAAATACAGCGTCGGGCTGGCGTTTGAATTTCTCGGTCAAACGGATTGCTCGGTGCAGACGCTGGATTTGGATAAAAAAATCATTGAAAAAGTTAATCGTGAAAATGTCGGTTTGGTCATTGATACGTTTCATTTCTACGCCGGAAACTCTTCGTTTGAAGCGATTGAGACGCTCGACCCGCGAAAACTTTTTATCTTTCACATCAACGACGCGGAAGATTTGCCGAAAGAAAATCTGACCGACGCGCACCGGCTTTATCCGGGCGAAGGAATTTTGCCGATACGGGAAATCAAAGAGCGATTAGATAAAATCGGTTACGACCGAATGGTTTCAATCGAGATTTTCCGTCCCGAATACTGGAACGAAAATCCGCTTGAAGTGGCGAAAAAAGCGCGGGCGGCAACGCAAAAAGTTTTGGGTTTGAGTGAGCAAGGGGCAAGCAATTAAATATAAATAGCCACCGAGTTCACAGAGAAAAACCGAGTAAGAAAAACTTAAAAATTTATCTCTGGTTTTCTCTGTGAACTCGGTGGCTAAAATATTATGGACAAAATAAAAATCGGCATCATCGGCACAGGTTATATGGGCGGCACGCACGCGCAGCTTTATGCGAAAAGCGAACGCGCGACGGTTCACGCCGTTTACGACATCAGACCCGAACGAATGCAGCGCGTTTCAAGACAAACCGGGGCGATTTGTATGGAAAACGGCGAGCAGGTTATCGAATCGTGCGACGCGATTGTCGTGACCACGCCGAATTCAAAACACACGGCTTTGACGATTGCCGCCGCGAATGCGGGCAAAGCGGTTTTTTCCGAAAAGCCGATGGCGACGAATTTGATGGAAGCGCAAGCCGTTCTCGAAGCATCGAAAAACGCGAAGGTTTTTCAGGTCGGACATAACCGCCGGTTCGCGCCGGTTTATGTGAAATTGAAAGAATTGATTGCGGAAGACAAAGTTCACTCGGCGCATATCAAAATGAATCGCGGCGAATTGCAAAATCCCGAATGGACAGGCGATACGGAAGTCACCGGCGGATTTTTATACGAAACGACGATTCATCTTTTCGATATGATGCGCTTTCAATTCGGCGAAGTCCAGGAAATGCTGGCGTTCGGTTCGAGTCAAACTTATCCTGAAACTGATAATTTTTCGGTTCTCTTGAAATTCAAAAGCGGCTTACACGCGACGTTTTGTTCGGCGGCGGACGCGAGTTGGATTTTTCCTTTCGAGCGCATTGAGGCGTTCTGCGAGCATCGCACGATTATGACGCAGGAGATGGAAAACTTAACCGACAGCCGCGGCACAGACCCGAATTTTCAATTTTTCTCGTGGCATTTGCTGTCGAAGGAAGAGCGTTGGGGCTATCAACAGGAAAACGAACAGTTCATTGACGCAATTCTAAATGAAACCGACCCGCCCGTGACGGCGTTTGACGGTTTCAAATCCGTCGAACTCGTCGAGGCTTGTTACAAAGCCGTCAAGACGAACGAACGAATCGTTTTCAATTAAAATTGGAAAGGAACTTTTCGCTGTTCGGCTCGTAGGAAATTAAATTGAAAATCCCGAAGCGAGGCTTTTATGATTCAATGTACAAACTGCGGACAAGTTAACAACGATACGAGCAATTTTTGCCGTTTCTGCGGAACGAAATTTCTGCAAAGTCAAACCTCTAACGAAGCGAGCTACGAATACTCGCCGCCGCGCCCGTATTCGTGGAAAACCGACGAATTTCAAGTGGCGGAAAATAAAAAACCGCGCCCGCCTCAACCAATTAATCAGGTTCAGCCAATCGGCAATCCGTGGGCGGCGCATCAAGCCCCGCGCCCGCAGCCGCTCGTTCAACAGCAGCCGCAAAATGTGGCGCACGGCTATCATTGCCCGCGCTGTTCGAGTCAGATGATGCCGCGAGTCGTCAAAAGAATTTCGACCGCCGGCTGGATAACTTTCGCCGTTTTGATGGTGATGTTCTTTCCGCTTTTTTGGATTGGATTGCTTATCAAAGAAGATGTGCGAATTTGTCCGGTATGTAGTTTTAATCTCAACTAAATTCAAATGCGGAAGTTTGCACGAAATAAGGGCGCGTTATTGTTCGCGCCCTTATTTCGTGCAAACTTCCGCATCAATTTAACGGTAATAATAACCGCGCGGATGTTCGATTTCGACTTCGGGATTGGTGCTGAAAACTTTCAGTTTGTGATAACCCTTTTTCAGATGCGTCGAGAGAAATGTCAGCGCGAACTGGCGGTTCAGAGCCATATTCAAATCAATAAAAAACGGTTCAAATGAAATCGGTGCGATTGAGCCTTGAAAAAATGCGCGTCCGCCGGTTTCGTCTGACAGCCGTGCGAGCGAGCCTTGACCGTTCAAAATTAAAAGCGAATTTCCGCCGTTGGTCGAACTTGCCGGCGAATAAAACGAATAAACCGCGACGCTTTTTCGCTGCGCTCGCAGAATGGCGCGGTCGAGATCGAGGCTTTGCGTCGGCGCGGAACTTTCGATTCCGCGCGAAATGTCCAAACCGTCGGAAATCAGCAACACGGCGTGTCTGCCGGTCGGCAGCGCGTCGAATCGTTTTAACGCTTCTTCGACCGCTTGATACGGACTGCTCGGCGCGACCGCCGGACTGCCGGTCACAATCCGCAAAGAGTTCGCCGCCTTTTCCAAATCATCGGTGAACTTTTGTCTGACTTGAATCGTTCCGGTTCGCAGATACGCCACCATCACGCGCGAGCCGCGCGGCAAACCGCGAATAAATTCTCTGATTTCGCCGAGTTTGTTATTCGTATCGGTCGTTAAATCGTCCTGAATTAAAATCGCCAGCGCGAGCGGCGTGCTGGTGACGCTGCGGATTGATAAAATCACCTGCTCGTCGCCGTCTTCCTCGATCTGTAAATCTCCGGCTTGAACGAATTCTTCGGGACGACTTTCCTTTTGTTCTTTTTTGGTAAAAATCGAAATTGGAATCGTCATCGTGCGGACGCGCTGCGAATCTTTGTCGTCCTTTTTTCTCTGACCGAAACCGACGCTGACCAGAATCGAAACCAACAAAAGGAAGACCAGTAAAATTACAAAAACTTTTTTTAACATACGCCGCTTTCCCTCAAATTGCGATAAAATCTCTTATCGTCAATGATATACAATTATTTATCGGAACTGAAATTTTATGATGCGGCGAATTTGAATAAAGTTTGCAGACTCGGTAGAGTTATGACCGTATAAGATGAACGAGTTACAGCCCCGATACGAAATTACGCGCCGCGATTTGGCGAAGGACAAAGCGATGAGATACGGCGCGTGGCTCGCACCCGTTTTGCTTTCGGCGATTCCGGCAATCGTTTTTTTTGTATTGTTTTTCATTTTTGGAACGAGTCCGCCGGCAGCGATAAGTTTAGTGGCTTTCGGCGTGATTGCGGTTGCAATCGGCTTCGTGTTGGGTTTAATCGTAACGGGAAGTTTGCTGTTGTATCGCTCGCGCTGGCTGGCTGATGTGCGCGAGCGGCTCGCTGTTGACGGCATCAAGGCTAACGAAGTCGAATGGTTTCAGCACGAACTGAAAACCGCCGAGAAAAAATCGCTCAAAGAAATCGAGCGAAAAGATTTGCTGCTGGCTGACGCTTTCCGCGACACTCTGGCGGCGCGGTTGACGGCGACGCGCATTTTGAAATCAACGAAACACGAATTACAGCTCGTGCAGCGACGGCAGCAGAAATTGAAGTATCTGAAATCAGAAAACTCTTTGAATTTACAAAAAGATTTGCAGACTGACCTCGAAAAACTCAATAAGATAAAAACTGAAGCCGAAGAAATGCACATCGAAGCCGAAACGCGCCTGCAAATGATTGAAGCTGCGTCGCGTCGCGGCGGTTCGATTGCCGATACCGAGTTGAGTTTAAAGAAACTTTCAGCCAGAACTGCCGAGTTGCCGCTCGCACTCGAATCGGCTAAAGAATCGGCTAAAATGGAAGAGGAAATCAGACGCGAATTGGAAAACGAAGACGTTTTCGCCGATAAAAAATAGCATTTTTTATTTTTCAAATTTCGGTTTTTTCGCCGGAACCGTCCAAAGATGCAGCGTTGCGTTTTCGATTTTAATTGTCTGGTCGGGTTTCCATTCGCCCAAATCGAAATCGTGCGAAACGATGCGCGTGCCGGGTTTTAATTGTTTAAGTAATCGCGGACGCAGACGCAGATTAACGCTCGGCGAAAGGTAAAGCATCACGACGGTCGCCCGCCGGAAATCAGTTTTGAAGATATCCTCTTCAACGAACTTTACTTTATCTGCAACTTTCTCCTGTTTGGCGTTTTCGCCGGCTAGTTCGACGAGCTTCCGGTCAATCTCAATCCCGATGCCGTTCGCGCCGAACTGTTTGGCGGCGGCAATAACAATGCGCCCGTCGCCGCAGCCTAAATCGTAAACCAAATCATCTTCGGTCACTTTCGCTAATTTAAGCATCGCGTCAACGACTGTCCGGCTGGTCGGAACATAGACGACATCGGGGACGGGTTCTGCGGATTTTTGCGCAGAAGCAGAATAAACTGAACAAACAATTAGAAAAATTGCCGTTATCAAAAGTCTCTGAGCTTTCATATTAATTTCCATTTTCGCTTTTCACGAATCAAATTTCTATACTATTTTATAAAGCAGATGGACGAAAATAGCATTCTCGAAACTCGAAAACTCGAAAGCCCGGCGCAGAATAAAATGTCGAGCCTCACGCCGACGGCTGAAGAATTCGCCGTTTTAAATTCCGCCGAAAGAATCGGTTACAAACTCGCCGACAAGATGAATCGCGGCGCGTGGAAAAACTTCTGGACTTTTTGCCAGAGACATATCGGCTCGCTGTGGATTTATCTGGCGACCTACAATTTGATGAACGTCTATGGTTTGGAAAACGTCGAGCAAACCGACGCGGGCAGACCGCTGCTGCTCGTCGCCAACCATCGCTCGTTTTTCGATATGTATACGGTTTCTTCGGTTCTTTTCCGCCGCACGAAACGCCCGATGAAACTGTTTTTTCCTGTCCGCGCCAAGTTTTTTTACGACTCGCCGCTCGGCTGGTTCGTCAACTTTGTAATGGGTTGGTTTTCGATGTTTCCGCCGTTTTTCCGCGAAGCACGAGAGGAAAAAAAACGCGAGTTCGATAAATTTTCGATGCGCCGACTGATTGATATTTGCTCGCACGGCGCGGCGCACGTCATCGGCTTTCACCCGGAAGGCAAACGCAATTTATCAGATGACGCATACGATTTTCTGCCCGCGCAAACCGGCGTCGGAAAAATTATTATGGCTTCGCGCCCGCAAGTCGTCCCGGTTTTTATCGCCGGTTTGGGAAACGATTTGCCGAAACAAATCTTAGGAAACTGGCGCGGCGGCGAAAAAGTTCGCATTTATTTCGGCGCGCCGATTGACCTCTCAACATTTTACGAAAAACGCGATTCGTTAAGAACTCATAAGGAAATAGCAGACTACCTGATGTTAAAAATCGGCAGATTAGCTGAGAAAGACAAATCAAATTTCGGAAAACCAACCGAGTTGCTTTAATATTTAACAGTTGAAAATTTACAAAAGTATATACAAGTAGGGCGAACAAGGGTGGAACAAACTTCAGAATTATCGGCAGGGAAAATCACAAAACCACTTTTAGAAATGTCGGCGCGAAGGCGTTGGGCGGTCACGGCGGGCGTGATGACCGGAATGTTTATAGCCGCGCTCGAAGCGACGGTCGTCGGGACGGCGATGCCGACAGTCATTGCCAGCTTAGGCGGGCTAAATCATTATAGCTGGGTCTTCTCGGCGTATCTGGTGACTTCGACCGTAACAGTTCCAGTGTGGGGCAAACTCTCCGATTTATACGGGCGCAGACTACTCTATCAAATCGGCATCGGCGTTTTTCTGCTGGGCACTTTGCTCTCCGGCTTTTCCAATTCAATGTCGCAGTTAATCGTTTTTCGCGCCGTCCAGGGACTCGGCGCGGGCGCGCTGATTCCGCTCGGAATGACAATTATCGGCGATATTTTTACTTTGGAAGAACGCGCGAAAATGCAGGCGTATTTCAGCGGCGTGTGGGGATTGTCCAGCGTTATCGGTCCGATTGTCGGCGGATTTATCACCGACCAGATTTCGTGGCGTTGGGTTTTCTGGATAAATCTGCCAGTTGGCGTAGTCGCCGCGTTAATAATCGGTTTCGCTTTGAAAGAGCCGAAGCTCGACAAAAAACCGACGATTGATTATGCCGGAGCGACGCTTTTGATGGTGGCTATCAGCCTTCTAATGCTGGCGATGGTCGAGGGCGGCGCGTCTTTGGCGACATTGTTTTCGCCGGAAAACCTTTTAATTTTATCAGCAGCGGCGATTTTGCTCGCGCTGTTCGTCTGGGTTGAGAAACGAGCCGCCGACCCGATAATTCCGTTTGAACTTTTCCGCAACCGAACCGTTTCCGTATCGGTCGCCGCCGGATTTCTGGCAGGCGTGGCAATGTTCGGCGCGATTTCCTTTATTCCGCTTTTCGCGCAGGGCGCGCTCGGCGCGACGGCGACCGAAGCCGGTTCATTGCTCACGCCGCTAATGCTTAGTTGGGTTTCGATGTCGGTCGTTGGCGGGCGCATACTTTTAAGAGTCGGCTATCGAAACATTTCCATCGCCGGATTTATCATACTAACCGTCGGCTTCATTTTCCTCGCGCTCTTCCAACGCGATACGCCGATGTTCTGGCTGTATTTCGATTTGGTTTTAATCGGCGCGGGCTTGGGTTTGACGATGCTGACGCTGTTGATCGCGGTTCAGCAGGCGGTTGAGCGCACGAAATTAGGCGTGGCGACTTCGCTCAACCAATTTTCACGCGCCATCGGCGGCGCGTTCGGCGTGGCGATAATGGGCGCGTTTCTAACGGCTGGCTTGGCGGCGCAATTGCTCGACGCGGCAACCAGCGGAAGAACCGCTTTAACCGTCGAGCAAGCCGCCGCGTTCGCCGCCAACCCGAACGCTTTGATTGACCCACAGGCGAAATCGGCAATCGCGCCGGAAATTCTTGAAATTTTGCAGCAGGCGATGGCGATGTCAATTCACCGGGTTTTCTGGATTGGCGCGATTTTGTCTGCGCTCGCGTTGCTCGTGATATTTCTTTTGCCAAAGCAAGGCAGTGATGGTTCAGCGCATCGAACTGACGGCGACGCGGGCGAGAAAATGTTGATGGCTGAACAAACGACAATTAACGCTCGAAATCAGCCGCGCTCGACCGGCGATTAATAAAACTCACTCGTAACTCAAAGCCTCGACCGCATCGAGCCGCGCCGCGCGCAGTGCCGGATAAAGCGCGCCGATTGCACCGCCGATGAGTCCGACGACCGTGACAATTGCCAAAATGAGCGGGCTGATTTCAACTTCGAGCGTCGTCACTTTCATCAGTAAAAACCGCAAAATTATCGTTAATAAAATTCCGCCGACGATGCCGCAGAAACTAATTAAAAGTGCTTCCTGCGCGATAATCCAACCGATTCCGGCGTTGCTCATTCCGAGCGATTTCATAATTCCGATTTGCCGGGTGCGTTCGGTGACGGTCGTATACATCGTCAGCAAAATGACGAGCGCGGAGATAATCGCCGCGACACCGATGAAGATGTTCAGGAAAACATTCATCGCGGGAATGCCCTGCATATAAAGTTCTTCCAGGTCCTTAGTGAGCAGAACCTGGTTTTCCGAGAATGTTTTGTGCAAGGTTTCAGCGACCTGTTCGGGCGCGTAGCCGTCTTTGACTTTGACTAAAAATGCCGACGCTTTGCCTTCGCCGCCGAGTTGATTCTGCATTGTTTGAAGCGGAATCTTCAAGCGCGCGCCGGCAGCCGGTTCATATGTGCCGACGACTTTAAAGTCGCGCTCGTAAAGTTTAATAGTGTCGCCGATTTTGAATTTCTTTTGTGTTTGCCAGCCCGTATCAATAATCGCGGCATCGCCGATTGCGGGAAGTTTCTCGCCTTCGATAATAGTCAAGCCGACCACCTGCGCATATTCGTCGTAATTCACGCCGTCAACTAAGCGGCTGCCAGTGTTGTTATCATCGGTTGAAACCGTGTTCTGGGCAATCGGCACGACGACTTTCACGCCTTCGATTTTTTCGATGTCCTTGACGAGCGAAACGGGCAGGCGAAACGCTTCAGAACCGCTGAGTCCCAAAGTTCCCGAAGCGCGAAACATAATTTCCGCGCCGACGTTTGCCTCGCGCGTCGCGCGCTCGCGCATCGAGCCGTTCGATAACCCGACAGTAAAGACAATCAACAGCACGCCGACCGCGATGCCGAGAATGCTGACGACGGTTCTGGCTGGGCGATGCAGCATATTTGAAAAAACGAGATTGTTCATAAGTTACGAATTGCGAATTTCACATTACGAATGAAAAAAACTAATCCGTAATTTAAAATTCTTAATTGCTTTCACTGAGCCTTGCTCTGCGTGACCGATTGATTCGTATTCGCGCTGGCGGTTTGGCTCTGGCTGGCGGCTTCGTTTTTCAATTCTTCAGCCGATTTCCAACCCGTTTTTCTTAATAATTCAATCGCAAAGCTGACTGGAACAGCCATATTCGCGGCAGTGCTTTCAGTGAACACGCCAAAGTTCACGCCGATGACTTTTCCGGTTTGACCGAACAGCGGCGCGCCCGAACCGCCTTCCGCCGTTTTCGCGTCGTGGACGATTCTTCTAGTATCCAAATCGGTAATCGCGCCCTGCGTCGTCAGCGGCACAATTTTTTTCGATTGCGCGAGGAAATTGATCAACGCCTGACGCGAGCCGCCGAATTTTGAGTTGATTGATTTGGCTTCCGCGTCATCAACCATTGCCAGCAATCTATCAGGTCCGTTCGGATAACCCATTGTGACGACGGTTTTGCCAACCGAAGCGACATCCGAATCCATTTCGAGCGGCAGCACAGGAATATCGGGCGACACTAATTCCGGGTCAATCGAAGCGACCGCTAAATCTTCACGCGAACCCAAGCCGCGAACCTTTATCGGAAACGGCTGCGGGAAATTCGGGAAATAAACGACAAGACGTTTGACCCGCGCCCGACCGTCGGCATCCTTCATCATTTGCTTGACCAAATCGTCTTCTTCCCACGGCTGCATAACGTGGCGATTCGTGACAATGTAGCCGTTGCCGACGTGAAAACCCGTGCCGATAAAATCGTATTCGACCGTGCTGCCGTTTCCCGCCGTCGTTAAAGTCATCTGCGCCGGCGGCGCATTGCCGTCTTCCACCATCGGTTCGCTCGGTTCATACGGACTTGGCTGAAATGCCTGCGGGTCTGGATAGCGCAGAACTTTTCCGGTTTTTTTATCAACCAAATCATACACGCCGACAATCAGGCATACGCCGTTGCCGTATTCGACTCTGAGATTCGGGGCAAGCGAAACGGTTTTGATAATGTCCTTGTTTGACTTGTCAATCAAGCCAAGCTGCTCGTTATTTTGGACGAGCTGTTCCTGCAATTGACGAACGACTGCGGCTTGCTGCTCGGCTAACTCGCGGGTTCTTTGCAGTTCGTTGTTGTAGGACGAACCGAGATAAAAAATTCCGCCCAAAGAGGCGAGAACGATTGCCAGCACAATCAATTTCGTCGTCCAGTGAATTTCGCGCGAAAGCTCGCGGACGAATTCGCGCAAAAAGGCTTTCGCGTCGTCGCGCTTCGGCGAAACGGCTGCGTCGAGCGCGGCTGATTCGATAAACGGCGCGATGTGCGGCTCGCGGTTGGTGGTAATCAAAGACGATTTCGAGGTGAGCGAGAAGAATGAAAACGAAATATCGTTCGCCGGAATTTCAACCGTGTCGCCGTCCTGGATGGCGACGAACCGGCGAATCGGCTTGCCGTTTAATTGCAGATTTAATGATTCGAGAAAGCCGATGATACGGTAAACGCCGTCGTTGTAAGCAAGTTCGAGCCAGACGTTTTTTGCAGCGAGTTTATCGTTATGAATCTGCAAATCGCACGTTTCATCCGAGCCGAAACGGATATTTTCCTCAGCGAAAAACTCCGTGCGCTTTTCCGTGCCGACCGATACGTGAATGATTAAACCGACTGCCATTTTTCCCGCCTAATATTTTGATGCGATGAACGTTCAATGTCATTCAGATTTTATCATAGAACCGGAAGGCATTTAAGGATTGCCCGTTTGATTTCGATTTTTCGTGGGTAAATAAAAGTATGAACGAGCAGAAGTCAAAGCCGGGTTTGAAAGAGAACTCAAACGGAAAAATCGTTGAACGTCTGGCTTTAACGGAATTGAGCGAACGAAACTAAATTCGCGTCAGGTTAAGAATGATGTCAGCCAATATCTGCGTCAATTGCGGGCGTTCTTTTGTCACTTGAATTTCCGCGCCGTCAATCATTACGCCGTCCCACAAAAAACCGCTGCTGTATTCGACGATTTGAATTTCCGAAAACAGACGTTTTTTCGCCTGCGCCATATTGTTGTTACACCAGTAGACGGCATTCGCAGTCAAAATCAAACCGTGTTTCGCGCCCCCGAAAACCGAGTTGTCGAAAAGCAGCAGGACTTCAAAAACCGAAACGTCGGGCGCGTAAGATTCAAAGGCGTTGGCGAGTTTGTCGTGGGGCAGATTATCGGCGGTGAAAAGCGATTCGCTCGCGAATTCTCCGAGCAGCGAACGAATCACTTCGAGTGCCTGAGCCCTTTTTAAAGCCATCGGCGATTTTTCCTTGCCGGTAAGATTTTCGGGCGAAGCACCCGCCTTTTTCTGCGAATCGCTTTTTTGCTTTCTGACCGGCTGGCGGCTATTTACCGGATTTTTCGGCGGCGCGGCAATTGTCTTCGCTTTTTGGTCGGCAACGGCTTTCTGCTCGCCGAGTCGCTGCAAACCTTTAAGCAGATGATTGAGTTGCGAATGGAAATTGAGTCCGGGTCGAATTTCGGCGGCGTTGCGGTAGGCGATGTTTCTGATGGATTCGGGTAAGTCGTTTGGCGACGGAATTAACGCCCGGTCAACCAGCACCGGGACGACCGGAATTTCGCGTCGCAGCGCGGCTTCGATTTCAGTTCGCACCCAATCGCCCGGCGCGTCAATTTTTCTTAAACCTTGCGCGTCGGTCGCATTTACCCATTCGTCGCCGATGATTGCCAAAAGCACGTCGCATTGCCCGACTGCATCAGTGATGGTTTCGCGGAAATCGGCTCCGAGCGGAATGTCTTCGATGTCGCGAAACACCGAATCATCGCCGAACTGCCTTTTGAGCGCGTCCTTCAAAATATCGGAAACATACGGACTGTCGCTGCGGCGGTATGAAATGAATATCCGTAGCATAAAGTCGAAATGTAGCACACTCGAATGCCGGATTAAAAGAATTTTTTTCTCAGCGGCGCGTGCGGTTTATTTGATGGCGACCGTTAATTTATAAGTCGCATTGCCGCGCGTTCCGCCGACGCTGATTTCGTAATCGCCCGTGCGGGGCAAATCGCTGGTTACGGAAGTCGCGTCATCTTCCTCGCCCGCGTCCTGCAAGTATTCACCGTCGGGACTTTGGATTTGAAAAACGCCGTTCTTTTCTGTCGAAGTTATCTTGACGGACATCATTTGTCCTGCTTTTGCGCCGACGATGTAAACGTCTCGGTCGCCGCGCACGACTGCGCCGGAAACAATCGCCGACGATTTGCCTTTGGCGAATTTCAGTCGTTTTCTGATGCCGTCAGCCGAAATAACCGACGTGCAGACCAGCGCGATTGTCAATAATAAAAATGTGCCGAAAATTTTAATCTTCATTTTAACTCCTGTCAACATATTTGGATTGTTTTACCGGATTTTGATTTACGCGCGTCCATTTTCGCAAAAGTTTCGGTGACTTTTCAAGCATCGCTGCCTTGCTTTTCTTAAAATGCCGGTTGAATTTTCCTTCGATGCCGATTTCTCTTTTAATCAATCTTCGCCGGTTAGGAAATAACTTTCAAAAAAGCCCGACTCGAAACGTGCCGGCACGAACAAATACAGATTCTACGGCGTTAGGACAGTATTTTGTAATGAGTTGTGATATTCGTTCAGGCACTTATCGAGCGGTTCGCCGGAAGTATGAATACATCCGCAGAAATTTTCGCCGGCTTGGATGCGGCGGCTGTCTTTAAATTGTTTGAGACACTGCGGCAAAGTGTTGCGCGGCTTGACGCTGTAAAGACTCGGAATGCCGACGACGCAGACGGCGACGGCGGCAAATACTCCGGCAAAGAAAATGGTCGGAAATTTGTCGTTAAAAAGCCGTTTGAGAAAAATGCGGAAACGCGCACAAAGCGAGCGTATTCCGAAACGTGAAAAGTCGCGTGGCAGATTCGCGGTTTCTTCTGTTTGAAACGCGCTTTCCTGTTTTGTCTGGTCGCTTGCCGGATGATTAAACGGCAGAATATATTTCCATTTTTCATAATTCCAGCCGAGCAGAAACAAATTCGCCA